>DASTAC010000024.1:0-2462 GCA_035713045.1 Steroidobacteraceae bacterium | reverse complement strand
GGCCGATCGAGCAGCGCTGGATCACCGCCGCCTCGCCGGGGGTCGTGGAGCAGGTGCGGGTGCTGCCTGGCGATCAGGTCGGGCCCGACACGGTGCTCGCCGTGCTCGCGAACCCCTCGGTCGACTCGCAGCTGGCGCAGGCCAAGGCCAATCTCGCGAGCGCCGAGGCCGGGCGTGCCTCGCTGCATGCGCAGCTCATCAGCCAGCTGCTCACCCTGCAGGGTGAGCTTGCGGCGGACGAGGCCCACGCGAGGAGCGCGGCGGTCAAGGAGCGGGCCGAAAGCTCCCTGGTCGCTGCGCATATCGTCTCGGTGCTGGAGTACACCTCCACCCGCATGCGGGCGATCGAGTACGCCAAGCTGGCGCAACTCGCGCGGCAACGAATAGCGGCGTTCCGAGTGAGCATGGCCGCCCAGCGGCGTGCGGCGACCGCCAATGTCGCGGCGCTGCAGGCGATTCTCGACAACAGCCGCCAGCAGGTGCAAGCGCTCTCGGTGGTCGCGGGCCTGCAGGGCGTCGTACAGGACGTGGCGGTGCACGCGGGTCAAACGCTCAGCCTGGGCGGCGCCATCGCACGCGTGGCGAGTGTCAAGTCGTTGAAGGCCACGCTGCAAGTCCCCGCCAGCGAAGCCGGGGAAGTGGCCGTCGGTCAGTCCGTCAACCTGCAATTGGCGACGGATGTCGCGCAGGACGTGCCCGGCCGCGTCATCCGCGTATCGCCCGCAGTGACCAATGGCAGTGTGGACGTGGACGTGCTGCCTCAGGGAGCACTGCCCGACGATGTGCGGCCGAACCTCGCGGTCACCGGTAACATCCATATCGCGGACATACGGCAGGCGACGTACATTCAGCGGCCCGCCTATGCGGGCCCCGACAGCAGGATGACGCTGTATCGGCTGATCGACGACGGTCGCGCCGCCGTTGCCGACCCGGTGCGCTTTGGCGCAGCCTCCGATCAATACATCCAGGTCGTCAGCGGGCTCGAGCCCGGTGAGCGCGTGATCGTATCCGATACCAGCGGCTTCGCCGGCAAGCCGCGCATCGCCATCCGATAATTTCAACAGGAGTTCGGATCCATGAATGCCAACCCGGTCATCGACGTCACGGATCTCACGAAGGTCTACGTGACCGACGAGGTGGAGACGCACGCTCTCACCGGCATCAACCTGCGGGTCTCGCAGGGGGAATACGTCGCGATCATGGGGCCGTCCGGCTGCGGTAAGACGACGCTCATGTCGATCCTCGGCCTGCTGGATTCGCCCACTTCAGGGTCCTACGAGCTGGCGGGCTCATCGGTCGCCAAGCTCGATGCCGCGCAGCGCGCCCGCTTCCGCAACCGCAACATCGGCTTCGTCTTCCAGTCCTTCAACCTGATCGGCGACCTGAGCGTCTACGAGAACGTCGAGCTGCCGCTCGTCTATCGCGGCGGCGTGACCCGCGCCGAGCGCCGCAGCAAGGTCGCCCAGGCGCTGGAAAGCGTCGGCATGTCGCACCGCATGCGCCACTATCCGGCGCAGCTCTCCGGCGGCCAGCAGCAGCGGGTCGCGATCGCCCGCGCCCTGGTTGGAGATCCGCAGATCCTGCTGGCGGACGAGCCGACCGGCAATCTGGACTCCGCCAATGGCGAGAAAGTGATGGAGCTGCTGGCGGCGCTCAACGCCGGCGGCGCGACACTCGTGATGGTCACCCACGAGCCCCGTTATGCCGCCCGCGCCAAGCGCATCGTGCGCCTCTTCGACGGGCAGATCGTGGCGGAGCAGGAAGGCCGCGCGAGCGAGATGCTCGCGCGGGCGTGACACGGGAATCACGAGGAGATAGGCCTTGGAGACGCTATCGCAAGCGCTTCGAAGTCTTCGTCGCGACGGGGTCTTCACCGTTGCTTTCGTATTCACGCTGGCGCTCGGCATCGCGGCGAATGCCGCGGTGTTCTCGGCGCTGGATGCCTACTTCCTGCGCCCGTTGCCTTACCCTGACGGGCAGAGGCTGGTCGATATCTACTGTGACGCCGCGAAGTACTCCTTCCCTCGAGGGTATGTCTCCGCACCCGGCTACGAGCGACTGCGCTCGGTGAGCGCGATCTCCTCGAGCGGACTGTTGGGCGGCGAGGGCAATCTCACCGTCGCTATCCCCGGCGAGCCGCCCGCGAACCACCGCGTCGCCACGGTCACCGCCTCGGCGCTCGAGACTCTAGGCGTAAGGCCGTTGCTCGGGCGGTGGATCAGTCCCGCAGCCGACCACCTGGGCGGCCCGTCCGAGGTGGACGTGAGTTACGGGTTCTGGCGGAGCGCCTTGCACGGCGATCCAAACGTGTTGGGCCGCAGCCTGCGCGTCAGCGGCAGGCAGTACACCGTCGTAGGGGTCATGCCGCCGGGCTTCGACTTTCCCTTCCGTCACACCCAGCTCTGGACGCCGATCGCGCTCACTCCGGCGGCCCTCGACCCGCGGCACCTGATGGAATTCGG
>DASTAC010000023.1:0-33763 GCA_035713045.1 Steroidobacteraceae bacterium | reverse complement strand
TCCCGGCGGGTCGGCCCCGTGTACAGCTGCCGCGGCCGGCCGATGCGCATGGCCGGGTCGGCGATCATCTCCTGCCAGTGGGCGACCCAGCCCACCGTACGCGCGATTGCGAACATGACGGTGAACATGGAGCGCGGGATCCCGAGCGCGCTGTAGATGATGCCGGAGTAGAAATCCACGTTCGGGTAGAGCTTGCGCTCCACGAAGTAATCGTCCCTGAGAGCGATCTCCTCCAGGCGAAGCGCCAGCTCGAACAGCGGGTTGTCGGAGCGGCCGAGGCGCGCAAGCACCTTGTGGCACATCTCGCGGATGATCTTGGCGCGCGGATCGAAGTTCTTGTAGACGCGATGCCCAAAGCCCATCAGCCGGAAGTGGCTCGACTTGTCCTTGGCCATCGCGAGGTACTTCGGAATGTTGTCCGCCGTGCCGATCTGCTCCAGCATGGCGAGTACCGCCTCGTTCGCGCCGCCGTGCGCCGGGCCCCAGAGGGCGGAGACGCCCGCGGAGATGGCGGCATAGGGATTGGCCCCGGTGCTGCCCGCGAGTCGCACCGTCGAGGTGCTGGCGTTCTGCTCGTGATCGGCATGGAGGATGAAGAGCAGGTCGAGCGCCTGCGCCGCCACCGGGTCGACGTGGTACGGCTCGCAGGGGACGGCATAGAGCATGTGCAGCAGATTGCTGCAGTAGTCCAGGTCGTTGCGCGGATAGATGTACGGCTGCCCCAGGGCGTGCTTGTGGGCGGCGGCGGCAATGGTCGGGATCTTCGCGATGATGCGATGGGCGAAGATCTCCCGCTGGCGCGGGTTATAGATGTCCATCGTATCGTGATAGAACGCGGACATCGACGCCACCACCGCCGAGACCATCGCCATCGGGTGCGCGTCGTAATGGAATCCATGGAAGAAGCGCAGCAGCGATTCGTTGATCATCGTGTGATGACGGATGCTGCCCTGGAACTCCTCGAGCTGCTTGCGGGTCGGGAGGCTCCCGTGCAGGAGCAGATACGACACCTCCATGAACGAGCTTTTCTCAGCGAGCTGCTCCACGGGATAGCCGCGATAGAGGAGCACGCCGGCGTCGCCGTCGATATAGGTGATCCGGCTCTCGCAGGATGCGGTGACCCCGAATCCCGGATCGTAGGTGAAGACCCCGAGGTCCCTGGTCAGCGCCGCAACGTCGACGACGGCCGGCCCGATCGTGCCGGGACGCACGGGCAGGGTCACCTTGCGGTCGGATGCTCGATCGAAGAGCTCGAATGTCTTCTCTGTCATTCGGTGGACGCTTTGCGTTAAGGGCCTCTGAGACCCGCCATCGCGAGTTGCCGATGCTCCGGGAAGCGGCCGTCGGCGCCAGCGGGGGAGAACACGAAGGTTTACACGGTCCGCGTTCCGAATCAAGGCGCAATTGCGACGTCCACCCTACTGACCGGTAGAATGGCGGCGTGCTGGAAACTCCACCGCTCGCGCTCTACGTGCATTTTCCCTGGTGCGTGCGCAAATGCCCGTACTGCGATTTCAACTCGCATGTCTTGCGCGGGGAGCTCGATGAGCGACGCTACATCGAGGCGCTGGAGAGCGACCTCGCGGCGCAGGCGCCGGAGGCGTCGGGGCGCGAGGTGATCAGCGCGTTCCTCGGCGGCGGCACGCCGAGCCTGTTTTCCCCAAGCGCCGTGGCGCGGCTACTCGAAGCGGCGCGACGCCACCTCGCGCTGGCCGCGGACCTCGAGGTGACTCTCGAGGCGAATCCCGGGACCATCGAGCGCGGCAAGTTCGCCGAATATCGCGCCGCAGGGGTCAACCGGGTGTCCCTGGGCGCGCAATCCTTCGACGATGCGCGCCTGGCGGCGCTCGGACGCATTCACTGCGCCGAGGAGACCCGGCGCGCCGCCGCGGAGCTGCACGCCGCCGGCCTGGATAATTTCAACATCGATCTGATGTACGCCCTTCCGGGCCAGGACGTCGGCGCGGCACTGCGCGACGTCGAAGCAGCCCTGGCGCTCGGCCCGGGTCACCTCTCCCATTACCAGCTCACGATCGAGGCGGGCACCGTCTTCGCCGGACGCCCGCCGCCGTTGCCGGACGATGATGCCGCGGAGCGGATGCTGGACGCCTGTCGCGAGTCCCTCGAGAAGGAGGGGTTCGCTAGGTACGAGGTCTCCGCCTACGCGGCCGCGGGGCGCCGCTGCCGGCACAACGTCAACTATTGGACCTTCGGCGACTATCTCGGGATCGGGGCCGGGGCTCACGGGAAGCTGAGCACGCCCGGCGCCGAACGGGTAACGCGCACCACTCAGGTGCGTGAGCCGCGCCGTTACCTGGCATCTGCCGGGAGCGGCACGTTCACGCGCACTGCGGTCCCGGCATCCGAGCTGCCGTTTGAATTCATGCTGAACGCGCTGCGTCTGCTCGAGGGATTCGAGGCCGAGACCTTCACTCTCAGGACGGGATTGCCCTGGGACGCGGTCGCCGGGACGATGGCCGAGCTGGCCGCCGAGGGCTTGATCGAGATATCGGGGACGTGCTATCGGGCCAGCCCCCTCGGCCTGCGATTCCTCAATGATGTCCTGTTGCGTTTCGTGACGGAAATCCCCAAAAGTGCCGATCAATCGAAATTGTCAACCGCCCCGCAGCCTCCGTCAGAGCTCGACGGACGCGCTTTATTCACAGGGGGGGAAACCGGGAACGTAAAATGAGCAAATTAGCCGTCATACCGACCATGTAGGTCAATGATGTGCTCATAAGCCATTGATAAAACATGACAAAAATGCCTGGTCATTTCTTGACCATCGTAATAAATATGCAATATAGCCGGGAAATTTTACCCTCGCCGGGATGTTCACCCACAGAGTTATCCACAGCTTCTGTGGATAAGGGGGCCTTGGGCTGAGCCGCTGTCCGCCCTCCGACATGGGGGCGCAGGCGTGAGCCCGGCAGACCTTCGCGAGAGGCTTGTCGCGGGAGGGATCGGGGACTACACTCGCCGGCCCTTTGAACCGACGACGCCCGGCCCCACCTATGGACGAGCGTCACCGCATGAAGCCAGTCATGAAACCCGAAATTCATCCCGCGTACAAAGAGATCACGATCACCTGTTCCTGCGGCAACTCGTTCAAGACCGGCTCCACGCTCGGACACGATCTGCAGGTGGAGGTGTGCTCGAGCTGCCACCCCTTCTACACCGGCAAGCAGAAGATCGTGGACACCGCCGGCCGCGTGGACAAGTTCCGCAAGAAGTACGCCGCCGCGACCGGCAACGCCGGCAAGTAAGCCCGCAGCCGTCCGCGGGCTGTGCCCGCTGACAGCCAAGGGGTGGGTTTCGCGCGTCCGCTGGCTGCCTCGCGGCTGCGCAAGCCGCTACCGGGCGACACCCGGGACCCCCCTGGAGGCTATTCCGCGGTCTGCACCTGCTCGCGGCGTGCGCAGCTATCTCTTTGAATTGAAAGGTCCTTGAGCGGCTGTCTGTCCGATCAGCTACAAGTCTAGCTACAGGGCTGTCTATCCCGAGCGGCTACCGACGCCCGCGCCTCAAACTGCGAAGCTACTGCGGCGCCGACGGCTTCGCAGTACCTTGCGTAGCTCATTTCGTTGAGTAAAAATACTCAACAAAATGAGTAAAGCGTCCGCCGAGTTCCGGCGTCCCCAGGCTGCCGCGCTGGCCGAACGGTTGGCCGAGCCGCGGCGGTTTCTGCACGTCGTCGCCGGCCCGCGCCAGGTCGGCAAGTCCACTTTGGTTCAGCAGGTCACCGGGGAGCTGAGCCTGCCCGTTCGCTACGCCAGTGCCGACGAGCCCACGCTCCGAGGCGCGGAATGGATCAGCCAGCAATGGGAGGCGGCGCGACTGGAGGCATCGAGTGACGCCGGTGCCGTGCTCGTGCTCGACGAGATCCAGAAGATCCCTTCATGGTCGGAGACCGTCAAGCGGCTCTGGGACGAGGACACGCGCAAGAGGCGACCACTCAAGGTTGTGCTGTTAGGCTCGGCGCCGCTCTTGATGGCGCACGGTCTGACGGAGAGTCTCGCCGGTCGGTTCGAAACTTTGAGGCTGCCGCACTGGTCCCTCACAGAGATGCGCGCCGCCTTCGGCTGGTCGCTGGAGCAATATCTCTATTTCGGCGGGTACCCGGGCGCCGCGCCTCTCATCGGCGACCCAGGCCGCTGGGCGCGTTACATCGCAGACAGCCTTATCGAGACGTCCATCGCGCGCGACGTCTTGCTGCTGACCCGCGTCGACAAGCCGGCACTGCTGCGGCGGCTGTTCGAGCTCGCGTGCCGCTACTCGGGCCAGGTGCTCTCCTACACCAAGATGATCGGGCAGCTGCAGGACGCCGGCAACACCACGACGCTCGCGCACTACCTCGACCTGCTGGCTGGGGCTGGCATGGTCTGCGGACTCCCGAAATACGCGAGCGACACGGCGCGCAGTCGGGGATCGAGCCCAAAGTTGCAGGTACTCAATACCGCACTCATGACAGTGACTGCCGGTGTCAGCCCGAATGAGGTGCACTCGGATCGGGAATTCCGCGGGCGGCTCATCGAGTCGGCCGTAGGCGCTCATCTGGCAAATGCCGCCACTACCGGCGAGTGCGAACTCTACTATTGGCGCGATCGGGGTCAGGAAGTCGATTTCGTCGTGAAAGCCCGCTCCGGGCTGATCGCCATCGAAGTCAAGAGCGGCCGCACGCCGCAGGCGCATCCCGGCACGGCAGCTTTTGCCGCGTCGTTCAAAGTGAAGCGCACCCTCCTCGTCGGCGGCGACGGGATCTCCGTCGAAGAATTTCTTAGCCAGCCGGTGTCACAATGGGTGGCAGACTGATCCATGTTTGGAAATCATCTCAAGCATCGCGCTGACAAGAACTCAATAACAGGTCGCACTAAAAATGCAGGGTATTCAGGACGGCGATGGATGCGCCTCGACACCCCTGGACGCTATTCGGCGTTCTGCACCTGCTCGCGCATCTGCTCGATCACGACCTTCATGTCCACCGCGCTGCGCGTGGTATCGAGGTCCTGGGACTTCGACGACAGGGTGTTCGCCTCGCGGTTGAGCTCCTGCATCAGGAAGTCCAGCCGCCGGCCCGCGGGCTCGTTGGCGCCGAGGATGCGGCGGATCTCCTGGATGTGGCCGGCTAGCCGGTCGAGCTCCTCATCGACGTCCAGGCGTTGCAGCAGCATCGCGAGCTCCTGCTCCAGCCGATCCTGATCGACGCTCGCGGCCAGCTCTCTCAGCCGCTCATCGAGCCGCGCCCGCAGCCGTGTCTGGACCTCGGGCAGGCGCTCGCGCACCTGGCGCACGTGATCCTCGAGGGTGGAGCAGCGCAGCTCCAGGATCTCCTTCAGCCGCAGCCCCTCCCGCGCCCGCGCCGCCACCAGATCCTCGAGCGTGCTGCCGAAGAGCGCCTTGGCGGCGACCATGAGCTCCTCGCCGCCGGAGGAGTCCTCCTTGAGGATACCGGGCCAGCGCAGCACATCGAGAAGATCGACGGTGTGCACGGGAAGGGAGCGGCCGATCTCCTTCAGGCGGGCGAGCAGCCGCTCGAGCGCCTGGGAGTCGATCTCGAGCCCCGCCTCCGAGACCTGCGCCCTGCGGTAGGACATGGTGCAGTCGACCTTGCCGCGGCGCACCTCCCGCGCAAGATGCTGGCGCAGCTCGCCCTCCGCGAAGCGCAGCTCGTCGGGCAGGCGGAAGCCGGCCTCGAGGAAGCGATGATTGACGCTGCGCAGCTCGCACACGAGCGTTCCCCAGGCGCCGGAGATTTCCCGCCGCGCGAAGCCGGTCATGCTGGCGATCATTTGTTAAACGTTACGCTCTCGGCGCCGGGGGGTGATATAAAGTGCAGTCCACAGTCTAACAGATGCACGGATTTCTTCTTGCGGGTTGAGCACGCCGACGTCAGCCTCCTTGGCGGGCGCGACGAGAACCAGGACCGGGTCGCCGTCGCGGTAGCGGAGCATGCGGCGTTGCTGTTCGTCGCCGACGGCATGGGCGGCCACGCCAACGGCGCGCGCGCCGCGCAGATCACCCGCGAAATCGTGCTCGATGGCTTCTCGCATTCCCCGCAGCCGCTGTTCGATCCGCTGGGATTCCTGCATCTGATCCTCGGCCGCGCTCACGAGGAGGTCGTCAAGCTCGGCGCCGCGCTGCCGCTCGAGCAGCGGCCGCGCGCCACCTGCGCTCTGTGTCTGGTGCAGCAGGGCGCCTCCTGGTGGGCGCACGTCGGCGACAGCCGCATCTACCATCTGCGCGGCGGCGGACTGCTCGGCCGCAGCCGGGACCACAGCCACGTCGAGGTGCTCCTGCGGGAGGGCCTGATCACCCCGGAGCAGGCGTTGACTCATCCCCACCGCAATTACGTCGAATGCTGCCTCGGCGGCGATCCCATCCTTCCCGACATGGCGATCTCTCGCCGGCGGCCGCTGGAGCCGGGAGACGTGCTGCTCGTGTGCACCGACGGCTTCTGGAGCGGCCTGAAGGACAGCGAGATCGCCTCGGAGCTCTCCGCGCCCGGGGTGCCGCTGCGCGAGCGGCTCCTCGAGCTGAGCCAGAAGGCCGTGGCGCGCACCGGCGCCGCGAGCGACAACACTTCCGTAGCCGCTCTTCGCTGGCTGCAATGAGCCGCCCGAGCGGTCGCGCACCCGATGAGATGCGCCCGGTCAGCTTCACGCGCCGGTTCGCCAAACACGCCGAGGGCGCGGTGTTGATCGAGGTTGGTGACACGCAGGTGTTGTGTACCGCCAGCGTCGAGGACGGCGTGCCTCCCTTCCTGCGCGGCAAGGAGCAGGGCTGGGTCACGGCGGAGTACGGGATGCTGCCCCGCTCCACGCATACGCGCTCGGCGCGCGAGGCGGCGCGCGGCAAGCAGAGCGGCCGCACGCAGGAGATCCAGCGGCTCATCGGGCGCTCGCTGCGGGCGGTCATCGATCTGAAGGCGCTCGGGCCCCGGACCATCACCATAGACTGTGACGTGCTGCAGGCCGATGGCGGCACCCGCACCGCCTCGATCACCGGCGGGTATGTCGCACTCGCCCGGGCCTGCGACAAGCTGGTCGCCCAGCGGACGATCGCCGCGAGCCCGCTGCACGGACAGGTCGCCGCCATCTCCGTCGGCATCGTCGGCGGACGGCCGGTGTTGGATCTGGACTACCGCGAGGATTCGCAGGCCGAGACGGACATGAACGTCGTGATGCGAAGCGGCGGCGCCTTCATCGAGCTGCAGGGGACCGCCGAGGGGCACGCATTCCACAGGCACGAGCTCGACGCCATGCTGGCCCTCGCGGGCGAGGGGATCGAGCGCCTGTTTGCGCTGCAGGCAGCGGCGCTGACGGATCGGGGCGCATGAGGACTACCCGGGCCGTCCTCGCGAGCGGCAATCCCGGGAAGGTGCGGGAGCTGTCGGCGATGCTCGGCGCGCTCGGCCTGGAGCTCATCGCCCAGAGCGAGCTCGGCATCGAGTCGCCGCCGGAGACCGGCAGCACCTTTCTCGAGAACGCGCTCATCAAGGCCCGGCACGCCGCGCGCCGCTCCGGCCTGCCGGCGCTCGCCGACGACTCCGGGATAGAGGTCGACGCGCTCGAGGGCCGCCCCGGCGTGCGCTCGGCGCGCTTCGCGGGCGAGGGCGCGAGCGATGCCGAGAACCTGCACCGGCTCCTCGCCGAGCTGCACGATGTCCCGACGGAATTCCGCCAGGCGCGCTATCACTGCGTGATCGCATTCGTGCGCCGGCACGACGATCCGAATCCGATCGTCGCGCATGGCACCTGGGAAGGACGCATCGCCCTCGAGCCGCGGGGCTCCGGCGGCTTTGGCTACGATCCGATCTTCCTGCCTGCGGATATGCGCTGTACCGCGGCGGAGCTCGACCCGGCGGCGAAGAACGAAGTCAGCCATCGCGCTCAGGCGTTGCGGACTTGGGTTGCCGCCGCCCGAGCAGAGCTCGAGCTCGAGGCCGCCGGAACGACGCCCAGCACGCGCGGCAATCTCTTCGTGCTGGCCGCGCCGTCCGGCGCCGGCAAGACCTCTCTGGTGAAGGCTCTGCTCGAGCGCATGCCGCGCCTGGCCATGTCCGTCTCGCATACCACGCGGCCCCGGCGCCTCAACGAGGAGCATGGGCGCGAGTACTACTTCGTCGGTGTGCCGGAGTTCGAGCGCCTGGTGGCCGAAGGGCAATTCCTCGAGCACGCCCGTGTTTTCGATAATCTCTATGGCACCGCGCGCGCGCCGGTCGAGGCGCGCCTCGCCCGAGGCGGCGACATCGTGCTCGAGATCGACTGGCAGGGCGCCCGTCAGGTGAGGGCGGCGATGCCGGACTGCGTCACCATCTTCATCCTGCCGCCCTCGCGCGAGGCGCTGGAGCGGCGCCTGCAGAGCCGGGCCACGGACTCCCCGCAGGTGATCGCCCGGCGTCTGCGCGATGCGGTAAGCGACATGTCGCACTGGCGGGAGTTCGACTACGTCGTCGTGAACGACGACTTCGAGACGGCGGTCGCCGACCTCATGACCATCATCTCCGGACACGGAGAGAAGTCCGCTTCCGGGGCCGCCCCCCCGGCCGGGGCAGCGCAGAGATTGGCCGCCGGCCGCCCCGAGCTGGAGCCGCTCCTGGATCGCCTGCTGGCCTGAGCAACCGCTTTGGGCTTATAGTAGCGAGTCTCCCGCGCCCTTCGGCGCCTCCTCATTTACTTCGTACCCATACTATGGCCCGCATTACCGTCGAAGACTGCCTGACGAATGTCGATAATCTCTTCCAGCTCGTGATCCTGGCGGCTCAGCGTGCCCGGCGGCTTGCCAACGGAGCCGAGCCCACGGTCGCCTGGGAGAACGACAAGCCGACCGTAGTCGCGCTGCGCGAGATTGCCGCGGGCAATGTCACGCTCGAGATGCTGCGCGAGCCGGAGCCCCCGGCCGAGCCCGCGATTCCGGAGATGGAAGCGCAATCCACCTTCCGCGCGCCTCAATTCGGCCTGGGGGATTAAAGCTCCCCGGCCTTTCCTATGGATTACGCGTCTTCGCTCCTGGGACTGCTCCCCGGCGGAAGGCGCACTCCCGGCCTCAAGGAGCTCCTGTCCGCCGTCGGCAAATACCTGCCGCCGGAACAGGTGGCACGGATCGAGGAAGCGGCGGAATTCGGCGCTTCCGCGCACAAGGGACAGAAGCGCCTCTCGGGCGAGCCGTACATCGCCCATCCGGTGGCAGCCGCCGCCATCCTCGCCGACCTGCATCTCGATGCGGACACGCTGATCGCGGCGATCCTGCACGACGTCATCGAGGACACCCCGACACCCAAGGATCAGCTGGCGGCGCGGTTCGGCGCCGACGTCGCGGAGCTCGTCGACGGCGTGACGAAGCTCGACGCGATCCAGTTCAAGAGCCGCGAGGAGGCGCAGGCGGAGTCCTTCCGCAAGATGCTCCTCGCCATGGTGCGCGATCTCAGGGTGATCCTGGTCAAGCTGGCCGACCGCACCCACAACATGCGCACCATCCAGGCGATGCCCCTGCCGAGGCGCCGGGCCGTCGCGCGCGAGACTCTGGAGATCTACGCGCCGATCGCGGAGCGCCTGGGACTCTACAAGATGAAGCTCGAGCTCGAGGACCTCGGGTTCGAAGCGCTCTATCCGCACCGCTACCAGGTGCTCGAGCGCGCGCTGCGCAAGACGCGCGGCAACCAGAAGGAATTCCTGCGCAAGATCGAGCAGCAGCTCACCGGAGCGCTCGTCAAGAACGAGATCCATGCGCGGGTGGAGACGCGCGAGAAGCACCTCTACAGCATCTACAAGAAGATGCTGCGCAAGCGCGCCTCGCTGGCGGAGATCGTCGACGTCTATGGGCTGCGCCTCATCGCCGACAAGCCGGACACCTGCTATCGCGCACTCGGCGTGGTGCACTCGGTGTTCAAGCCGATGCCCGGTCGATTCAAGGACTACATCGCCATCCCGCGGGTCAATGGCTATCAGTCGCTCCATACCACCCTCTTCGGCCCCAACGGGGTGCCCATCGAGGCACAGATCCGCACCGAGGACATGCACCGCGTCGCCGAGTCCGGGATCGCCGCCCACTGGAAGTACAAGAGCGGCGGCGATGCGGACTCGACGCAGCAGGAGCGCACGCGCGAGTGGCTCTCGAGCCTGGTCGAGCTGCAGGAGGACGGCACCTCGGAGGAGTTTCTCGAGAGCGTCAAGGTCGATCTCTTTCCCGACAAGGTGTACGTCTTCACGCCGAAGGGCACGATCCTGCGGTTGCCGAGCGGGGCGACCGTCGTGGATTTCGCCTACGCGGTGCATACCGACATCGGCAACCGCTGCGTCGCCGCCAAGGTCGACCGGCGGCTGACGCCGCTTCGCACGGTGCTGCGCAATGGCCAGACGGTGGAGATCATCACCGCCAAGGGCGCGATGCCGAATCCGTCCTGGGTGAACTTCGTCGTCACCGCCAAGGCGCGCAACGCCATCCGGCACTACCTGAAGAGCCTGCGCCGCACCGAAGCCATCGCGCTCGGGCAGCGGCTGCTCAATCAGGCGCTCGGGGAGTTCCGGCTGGCGCTCGATGAGATCAGCCCGGAGGTGCAGCAGTCCGTGCTCGGCGAGTTCGGGATGAAGGATCTCGATGACCTCTACGAGAAGATCGGCCTCGGCGAGCGCCTCGCGCCGCTCGTCGCCCGGCGCCTGCTGCCGGCACCGCCGGCGCAAGGCAGGGCGCACGCCCCGGCGCCGCTCGCGATCGCGGGCACCGAGGGCCTCCTCGTCTCCTACGCGCGCTGCTGCTTCCCGCTGCCGCGCGACCCGGTGTTCGCATTCCTCTCCGCCGGGCGCGGCGTCGTCATTCATCGCGAGCGCTGTGTCAACGTCGAGGACTACCGCAAGCACCCCGAAAAATGGCTGCCGGTGAGCTGGCAGGCGGCGCCGGATCGGCTCTTCAACTCGGAGATCCGGATCTACGTGGTCAACCGAACCGGCGTGCTGGCCGCGGTCGCCGCCGCGATCGCGAGCACCGACACCAATATTCATCACGTCTCGATCGAGGAGCAGGAGGGCGACGCTTCCATCCTCACCTTCGAATTGAAAGTGCGCGGCCGCAAGCATCTGGCCCGCGTGATGCGCGTCATCCGCCGCATGCCGGACGTGACACGTGTCAGCCGGACGATCGCCGCCCACGCCCGCAGCGGACGAGCGGACGGGGAAATCGAGAGCGTGGACGAGAGCGACGATCCCAATCGCGACAACGAGTGACAGCGAAATGAGCCGTAAGACGATCCATACCGAGCGGGCCCCGCAGGCGATCGGCACCTACTCCCAGGCGGTGCGCGCCGGCGACACCGTATTCCTCTCCGGCCAGATCCCCCTGGACCCGGCTACGAAGGAGCTGGTCGCGGGCGACATCGAGGCGGAGGTCCGCCGTGTGTTCGAGAACCTGAAGGCCGTCGCCGAGGCCGCCGGCGGCAGCCTCGCGCAGGCCGTGAAGGTCAACTTGTATCTCACCGACCTCGCGCACTTCGCCAAGGTCAACGAGGTCATGGCGGAGTATTTCCCGCAGCCCTATCCGGCACGGGCGGCCGTCGGCGTCGCGCAGCTGCCCCGCGGAGCGCGCGTCGAGGCCGAGTGCGTCCTTTATCTTGGCTGAGGGGTTCTTCCCGAGTGCCACCTCCGGCTTCGTAGATGCGTGTCGCAGAGGAGCGGGCGATCGAGCGCGCGGTGGAGCAGCGGCCCGTCACGGCGCTGCGCGGCGTCGGCGCTGCGCTCGCGGAGCGTCTAGGTCGGCTCGGCGTCGCGCAGGTGCAGGACCTCCTCTTCGTGCTGCCGCTGCGATACGAGGATCGCACCACCGTGGTCAGGATCGGCGCGCTGCTCCCCGGCATGCGGGCGGTCGTGGAGGGGGAGATTCAGCTGGCGCAGCTCACTTATCGCAGGCGCCGCCAGCTGCAGTGCAGCGTCTCTGACGGCTCGGGCTTCCTGACGCTGCGCTTCTTCCATTTCTCGGCCTCGCAGCAGCAGGGCCTCGCCCGCGGCACCCGCCTGCGTTGCTTCGGCGAGGTGCGCCGCGGCCCCCAGGGCCTGGAGATGGTTCATCCCGAATACCGTCGGGTGAGCAGCCAGGAGGCGCCACCGGAGGAGACGCTGACGCCGATCTACCCGCTGACCGAAGGCCTGTCGCAGGGCAGGCTGCGCGAGCTCATCGGCCAGGCGCTGCGCGAGCTCGACACGGCGAGCGTGCGCGACTGGGTTCCGGCACAGGTGCTGGAGCCGCTGGGTCTGCCATCGTTGCGCGAAGCGGTGCGGTACGTGCATCGCCCGCCGCGCGAGGCGCAGCTGAGCGAGCTCGGCGCCGGGCGCCACCCGGCACAGCGGCGCCTGGCGTTCGAGGAGCTCCTCGCGCACCAGGCGAGCCTCAGGCTGCTGAAGCGTGCCGCGCGCACCCAGGCCGCATGGCCTCTGGTCAACGGCGGGGCGATGAGTCGGCAGCTCGTCGCGAGCCTCCCGTTCGAGCTCACCCGGGCGCAGCGACGCGCTCTCGGGGAAGTCGAAGCCGACCTGCAGTCGGCGGAGCCGATGGTTCGACTGGTGCAGGGAGACGTCGGCTGCGGCAAGACGGTCGTCGCGGCGGCGGCGGCGGCGCGGGCGGTGGGTAGTGTTCCGGCGGATGCTCCTGACCGGCATTTTCAGGCGGCGCTCATGGCGCCCACCGAGCTGCTCGCCGAGCAGCATTGGCGAAACCTCGTGCAGTGGTTCAGGCCGCTCGGCCTCGACGTTGCCTTGATCACCGGCTCGCAGCCGGCGCGGACTCGCCGCAGCGCGCTGGAGGCCGTTGCAAGCGGTGACATCCGCCTCGTCGTCGGCACACATGCGTTGTTCCAGGAAGGCGTCGAGTTCGCGCACCTGGCGCTCATCATCGTCGACGAGCAGCATCGCTTCGGCGTGCAGCAGCGTCTGCTCCTGAAGGAGAAGGGCAGCAGGCTCGGACGCTACCCGCATCAGCTCATCATGACTGCAACGCCCATTCCCCGCACCCTGGCCATGACGGCCTACGCAGATCTCGATATCTCCGTGATCGATGAGCTGCCGCCGGGCCGCACCCCTGTGCAGACGGTGGTCGTACCGGAGCAGCGCCGCCCGGAGATCGTCGCTCGCATCGCCCAGGTCTGCCGCAGCGGCCGCCAGGTCTATTGGGTCTGTCCGCTCATCGAGGAATCGGACGAGCTGCGCTCCCAGGCCGCGGAGGAAACCGCCGCGGCGCTCGCGCAGGCGCTGCCCGAGGTCCGGGTGGGGCTGGTCCACGGGCGGATGCCGCCCCCGAAGAAGGAGGCGGCGATGCTCGCCTTCAAGGCGGGCAGCATCCAGCTGTTGGTCGCGACGACCGTGATCGAGGTCGGTGTCGATGTGCCCAACGCGACCCTCATGGTCATCGAGAACGCAGAGCGCATGGGTCTGGCGCAGCTGCACCAGCTGCGGGGCCGCGTGGGTCGCGGCGCGGAGGCGAGCGCCTGTGTGCTCCTTTACCGGGCGCCGCTTTCGCCGCTCGCGCGGCAACGCCTGCAGGTCATCCGCGAAAGCAACGACGGCTTCGAGATCGCACGCCGCGACCTCGAGTTGCGGGGTCCTGGCGAGCTGCTCGGCACCCGACAGACCGGACTTGCGCAGCTGCGCGTCGCGGACCTGACGCGCGATGCGGACCTGCTGCCCCGCGTGCAGGAGGCCGCGGAGCTGCTGATCGCCAAATACCCGGATAATATCGCCGCTCTTGCGGCCCGCTGGATCGGCAGCGGCGAGCAATACGCGCGAGTGGGGTAAGGGACAAATGCATAGCACCGCAGCCACGACCGACCTCTCCCTTCCCAATAGACCCGGGGAAGCCCCTCTCTACCATCGCCTGGCCCGCCGCCTGCAGGAATACGGCCGCCTGGCGCGGTTCGACCGGCCGATCGGTACGTGGCTGTTGTTGTGGCCGGCGCTCTGGGCCCTGTGGATCGCCGGTGCCGGCCGGCCGGATCAGAAGGTGCTGATCGTGTTCGGGCTGGGCGTGGTCGTCATGCGGGCCGCGGGCTGCATCATCAACGACTTCGCCGACCGCGACATCGACAGCCACGTGAAGCGCACTCGCGATCGGCCGCTCGCCGCCCGCCGCGTGTCTCCGACGGAGGCGCTGGTGCTCTTCGCGGTGCTGGGCGCGGCCGCGCTGTGGCTGGTCACCCGGCTCAACGTGTTCACGGTGAAGCTCGGTCTCATCGGCGCCGCCCTCACCGTCTCCTATCCGTTCGTGAAGCGATTCTTTCCGCTGCCGCAGCTCTATCTCGGGATCTCCTTCGGCGGCTGGAGCGTGCTGATGGCCTTTGCCGCGCAACGCGACTCGCTCCCTCGCATCGCCTGGGTGCTCTACATCGCGGCGGTCATCTGGGCGGCGGTGTACGACACCATCTACGCCATGGTCGACCGCGAGGATGACCTCGCCATCGGCGTCAAGTCGAGCGCCATCCTGTTCGCCGACATGGACCGGGTGTTGATCGGCGCCCTGCAGGCGATGATGCTGCTCGCCCTGGTGCTCGCGGGCCGCGATATGGCTTTCGGCGGCTGGTATTACGCCGGCCTCGCCGCGGCCGGCCTGCTCTTCCTCTATCAGCAGTGGCTGATCCGCGCGCGCGAGCCGGCGCCCTGCCTCCGCGCCTTCCTCAACAACAATTACGTCGGCATCGCCATCTTCACGGGCGTGCTGCTGCAGTACGTGTACGCGCGTTGAGCCCGCACAAGAATCAACCCCTCTGGCGGCGCATGGGCTTTGCACTGGCGGGCCTCGCGCACGGCCTGCGGACGGAGCGCAGCGTGCGCTTCGAGGCGATCGTGCTCGTGCTCGTCGTGGCGGTGCTCGCGATCTTCCGGCCCGGACCGCTCTGGTGGGCGGCCGTCGCGCTGGCGAGCGCGGGCGTGCTCGCGGCGGAGCTGCTCAACACGGCGATCGAAGCCCTGGCCGACCACCTCAGTCCGGAGTTCCACCCTCAGATCCGGGTGGTCAAGGACTGCGCCGCCGCGGCGGTTTTCGTCTCCGTGATCGGCGCACTGATCGTGGGCGCGGCGCTGATCCTGCACCTGCTGCGGCGATAGCTCGCCGTCGGTGGGCGGCGGGACGTCCCCGTCCGCTTGGCGATATTTTGAGCAGATGTCTACCGGCCGACGGGGCGCGCGTTGACATTCGCGGGGGCGCCCGCGAACATGCCGTCCTCACGACCACCCCGGAACCGCCCATGACCCAGACCGCCCTCGGAACCGTTCGCCACGACTGGACGCTGGCCGAGGTCACGGGTCTGCTCGGCATGCCGCTCATGGATCTGCTCTATCACGCGCAGCGCGTGCACCGGGAGCATCACGAGCCCAACACGGTGCAGATGAGCACGCTGCTGTCGATCAAGACCGGCGCCTGCCCCGAGGACTGCGCCTATTGCCCGCAGAGCGTGCGCTACGACACCGGGCTCGAGCGGGAGGAGCTGATGGAAGTCGCCGCCGTGCGCGAGCGCGCGGTGCGCGCCAAGGAGGCCGGGGCGACGCGGTTCTGCATGGGCGCCGCCTACCGCTCACCCAAGGCCCGGGAGCTTCGGGTCATCTCTCAGATGGTGCGCGAGGTCAGCGCCCTCGGGCTCGAGACCTGCGCCACCCTCGGCATGCTGACGCCCGAGCAGGCGCGGGAGCTGAAGGACGCGGGCCTCGATTACTACAACCACAATCTCGATACCTCGCCGGAGTTCTACGGGCAGATCATCACGACCCGCACCTACCAGGACCGTCTGGACACGCTCGAGGCGGTCCGTGCCGCGGATCTCAAGGTCTGCTGCGGCGGAATCCTCGGGATGGGCGAATCCTCGAGCGATCGCGCGAGACTCCTCATGACGCTCGCGAATCTGCCGCAGCACCCGGAGAGCGTCCCCATCAAT
Organism: Steroidobacteraceae bacterium; assembly: GCA_035713045.1. Classification (GTDB taxonomy): domain Bacteria; phylum Pseudomonadota; class Gammaproteobacteria; order Steroidobacterales; family Steroidobacteraceae; genus 13-2-20CM-66-19. The sequence continues at coordinate 17,859 of DASTAC010000023.1, read as the reverse complement.
CAGCTCGTGCAGGTGCCGGGCACGCCTCTCGAGGGGGCCGCGCCCGTCGATCCGCTCGATTTCGTACGCACCATCGCTGCTGCCCGCCTGATGATGCCGCGCGCGCACGTGCGGCTGTCGGCGGGCCGCCAGGGCATGAGCGATGAGCTGCAGGCGCTCTGCTTCCTGGCCGGCGCCAACTCGATCTTCTACGGCGAGAAGCTCCTCACCACGGGCAACCCGGACGTCGAGCGCGATCGGAGCCTGCTCGCCCGGCTCGGCATCAGGCCCGAGAGAGCCGCGGAGGCGGCCGACGGTGCGCCTGTCGTACGCGATGAAGAGACAGCCGCTTGAGCCGGCGCTCGAGGAAATCGAGCGTCAGCATCTGCGGCGTCGCCGCGCAACCGTGGACGCCTACGCGGAGCCCGACAGTCACGCGAGTGTGATCGTCGACGGGCGCCGGCTCGTTGATTTCAGCAGCAACGATTACCTGGGCCTCGCCGGGCATCCGGCGCTCGCCGCCGCCATGGCGGAATGCGCGCGGCGCTGCGGCGCGGGCAGCGGCGCCTCGCACCTCATCAGCGGTCACGGGCGGGAGCACGCCGCTCTGGAGGAAGAGCTCGCCGCCTTCACCGGCCGTGAGCGCGCGCTTCTCTTCTCGACCGGATATATGGCCAACCTGGGAGTGGTGACGGCGCTCGCGGGGCGAGGCGAGTCCGTGCTGCTCGACCGGCTGAGCCATGCCTCGCTCATCGATGCCGGCCTCCTTTCCGGCGCCCGGTTCCGGCGCTATCCGCACTGCGATGCGGCCGCGGCGCGCCGCCTGCTGAACGAGAGCACGCCGCAGACGACAGTGTTGGCGACCGACGGCGTTTTCAGCATGGACGGCGATGTCGCTCCGCTCCCGGCGCTCGCGGAGGCAGCGCGTGCTCATGACGCCTGGCTCGTCGTGGACGATGCTCACGGCATCGGCGTTTTGGGCAAGCACGGACGTGGCGCCACCGAGCTCGCCGGCCTGGGTTGCGAGCAAGTACCGGTTCTCGTCGGCACTCTCGGCAAGGCCTTCGGGACCTTCGGTGCGTTCGTGGCCGGCACGAGCCCGCTCGTCGAATTTCTCATCCAGCGCGCCCGCGCGTACATCTACACGACCGCGCTGCCGCAACCGGTGGCCGCGGCGGCCCGTTCGGCGCTGCGGATCGCGCAGCAGGAGACCTGGCGCCGGGAGCGGGCGCTGGCGCTCACCGCCCGATTCCGCGCCGCGGCCCGTGAGGCCGGGGTGCCGCTCGCCGAGTCCGTCACGCCGATTCAACCGATCCCGCTCGCAAGTGCCAGCGCGGCGATCGCGGCCCAGCGAGCCCTGCTCGAGGCCGGCTTCTGGGTGGTGGCGATCCGCTCGCCAACCGTTCCGGCCGGCGCGGAGCGGCTGCGAATCACGCTGACGGCGGCCCATGACGAGAGCCAGGTCGACGCCCTCGTGGAGAGCCTGGGCCGCATCTGCGCGCCGAGGGTTGGATGAGCGGCCTGCACCTCGAAGTCCGCGGCAACGGGCCGACTCTCGCTTTGCTGCACGGCTGGGGGCTCAATCTGCGGGTGTGGGATGGACTCGCCGATGCGCTCTCGGATCGGTTCCGAATCGTCGCGGTCGACCTGCCCGGTCATGGGCTCAGTGACTGGCTGCCCGAGAGCGGCTCGCTCGCGGGGCAGGCCGAGCAGGTGCACGAGGCGGTATCGGCGCTCGCCGGGTCCTATTCGCTGCTCGGCTGGTCGCTCGGTGGTCAGATCGCGCTGCAGCTCGCCGCCGCCGGGCCGGACGCGGCGGTCATCGATCGGCTGGTGCTGATTGCGGCGACGCCGCGCCTCAGCGCCGGTCCCGACTGGCCCTGCGGAGCCCCACCGCAGCGGCTGGCGGCGCAGGAGGCCAGCCTCAGAACCGACTACCGCCGCACCGTCGCCGATTTTCTCGAGCTGCAGGTGCGCGGCAGTGCCGGCGGGGAAGCGGCGCTGGCACAGCTGCGGGCGGCGCTCTTCGCACACGGCGAAGCTCGCCCGCAAGCGCTGGCTCGAGGACTCGAGTTGCTGCGCGACGGCGACCTGCGGCCGCTGCTCAGTGCCGTCGCGCAGCCCGCGCTGGTCATCGCCGGACAATATGATCGGGTGACCCTGCCGGCCGCCTCGCAGGCGCTCGCCGAGCTTCTGAAGGATGCGCGCTTCATCGAGATCCGGCGCGCGGCGCATGCGCCCTTCCTGTCCCATTTGCCGCAGGTGAGCGCGCTCCTCACCGAATTCCTGCGCCCCAATTCCACATGAGCCCACCCGCCGACACCTTCCAGCTCGACAAGGCCGGCGTGCGCGCCGCGTTCGATCGCGCGGGCCCGACGTATGAAGCCACTGCCGTGCTGCAGGCGCGGGTGGCCGAGGAGCTGCTGAGCCGCCTGGAGCCCTTCGACTTTCACCCCGGCATCATCCTGGACCTCGGCGCCGGCACGGGCAGGCTCACCGCGGAGCTCAAGAAGCGCTATCGGCGCGCGCTCGTGATCGCGCTCGACCTCGCGCCCGGCATGCTGCGCGAGGCTGGGCGGCACCAGCGCTTCCTGCGCCGGTTCGAGCGCGTCTGCGCGGATGCCGCCCGCCTGCCGCTGGAGACGGGAAGCGTCGACATCGTCTTCAGCAACCTGATGCTGCAGTGGTGCGAGCCGCTCGATGATGCGCTCGCGGAAGTGCGCCGCGTCCTCAAGCCCCAAGGTTTCTTCCTCTTCAGCACCTTCGGACCCGACACCCTCCGGGAGCTGCGCAGCGCCTGGGCCGAGGTCGACAGCTACAATCACGTCAACCGGTTCCTCGACATGCACGATGTCGGCGATGCGCTCGTGCGCGCCGGCCTCCTCGAGCCGGTGTTGGATGTCGAGCGGCTGCAGGTGACCTACGACGACGCCCTGAGCCTCATGCGTGACCTCAAAGCCATCGGCGCCCGCAACGCCACCGCCGGCCGTGCCCGCTCTCTGGCCGGCCGCGCCCGACTGCAGCGCGTCCTTGCGGCGTACGAGTCCTTCCGCAGGGACGGAAGGCTGCCCGCGACCTACGAGGTCGTCTATGGAGCCGCCTGGGGCGAGCAGCCGAAGGCTGCGAGCGCACGGGCAGGAAGCCCGGGCCGGGGCGTCTCGCCCGAGAGCGCTTCGCCAGGGAAGGCCGGCACGCCCGTTGAGGTGGCGATCCCCCCCTCCGCAATCCAACGAAGGAAACGATGACATCGAAAGGCATCTTCGTCACGGGCACCGACACAGGCGTGGGCAAGACCGTCGTCTCCGCCGCGCTGACGCGCGCGCTTGCCGCCCGCGGCATACGGGTGGCCGTGATGAAGCCGGTGGCCTCAGGCTCCGACGCGACGCCCCAGGGCCTGCGCAACTCCGACGCCCTGGCCTTGATGGCGGCCGCAAACTTCGGGGCAGCCTACGACATCGTGAACCCCTACTGCTTCGCTCCGCCGATCTCCCCGCACATCGCCGCCCGCGAAGCCGGCGTCGAGATCGACCTCGCGCTCCTGCGCTCGCGCTTCGACGCCCTTGCCGGTAGCTCCGACTATGTCATCGTCGAGGGTGCCGGCGGATGGCTGGCGCCCATCGGCGATGCCGCCGCCATGGCGGATCTCGCAGCGGCGCTGGCTCTGCCCGTGCTGCTCGTGGTGGGGCTGCGCCTCGGCTGCCTCAACCATGCGCTCCTCACCCGCGAGTCTCTCCGTACCCGCGGTGCGGCCTTCGCCGGCTGGATCGCCAACGCCATCGACCCGGATTTCGAGCGGGCGGCGGAGAATCTCGCCACGCTCACCGCCCGGCTCGGCGGGCCGCCCCTCGCGCATGTCCCTTATCTGGAGCAGGACGGGGACGCCCTCGCGCTGCACGAAGCCGCGCGCAAGCTGTGCGCTTGAACGGCCTCGAGGGCCGCTCTACCATCGGGTCATCATTCACTGGAGGCGGCTCGGTCGGCCTCGATTGCCGCACCGCCGGCGAATCATGGAGGCCCCGCAGCAGACCCGGGATACTGTGCGCATCGTCATCTGCCCGAACTGCTCGCTCACCCTGAAGGGGGCGGCGGTCTTTTTCGGCGGGCTCTGCTTTTTCTGCTTCTCCCTGGCGGGCCTGCTGGCGCTCAAGGGAATGTGGCCGATCCTGCCTTTCTGCGGGCTGGAGATGCTTCTGGTGGGCTGGGCGCTCCATGCCAGCCTCGCCCGCCGCTACCGTGCCGAAATCATTACACTGACCGAGCGCGACGTCAGCGTCGAATCGCGCGATCGCGTCAAATGTCTGCGGACCGTGTTCCCGCGGCACTGGGCTCAGGTTAAACTGCGTCGTGCAGCCTCGTCGCTGCACCCGAGCCGGCTGACCATCGAGTCGCACGGCCGGCAATGCGAGTTGGGGAGTTTTCTCACGGAGGAAGAGCGTTGCGGACTTGCGCTCAGGCTGCAGCGCCTGATCGGCCGCATCAACGAGTCGCCCTCCCTGGCCACGGGGCCTGAGTAGGGGGCGCAGCGGGTTCTGTTTCGGGTTGGCGGATCGCGCGGGGGGGCCCTCACGTCAGGGACCGCGCGGGAAAGGCACGACAACGATGCATCGCGCAAGACTCGGGATCCTCGGCGTAACGCTGGCATTGCTCGCCGCCGCGGCGGGCATGCCGGCAGCCCACGCCGAATCGGGCTGGAGCCTCATCAATATGCCGCGCGGCGTGACGAACGTCAGCCGGCAGATCTACGGCCTCCACATGATGGCCTTCTGGGTCTGCGTCGGCATCGCCGTGGTGGTCTTCGGCGTGATGATCTGGTCGCTCGTCTTCCACCGCCGCTCCCGCGGCGCGGTGGCGGACGTGACCATGGTGCACAATACCAAGGTCGAGATCATCTGGACCGCGATCCCGGTGATCATCCTCGTCTGCATGGCGGTGCCGGCCGCCAGGATCCTGGTGCGCATCAACAACAACAGTCATGCGCAGCTGAACATCCGGGTCACCGGGTTCCAGTGGGGCTGGCAATACCAGTACGTCGGCACCCCGGTGAGCTTCATCTCCAAGCTCGGCTACCGCAGCGATCAGGCGCGGGAGCTCGATTCCGGGATCAACCCGGACTCCGTGCCGCATTACCTGCTCACGGTGGACCATCCGCTGGTCGTGCCGACCGGAACCAAGATCCGCCTCCTCGTCACCTCCGTGGACGTCATCCACTCCTGGTGGGTGCCCGATTTCGGCGTCAAGAAGGACGCGATCCCGGGCTTCATCAACGAGGTGTCGTTCACCGTGGATCCCAACAAGCCCGGGACCTACCGCGGCCAGTGCACAGAGCTCTGCGGACGCGACCACGCATACATGCCGGTCGTGGTCCATGCGGTCTCCCCGGCGGAATTCTCCGCCTGGCTGAAGCAGCAGGAGGCGCAGCAGAAGCAGGGGGTGAACCTGTCGGCGCAACAGGCGTCGGTGCAGCCGCCCGTCACGCAGCCGACCGGTTGAGCCGGAGAGTCGCGCACCTTTCGAACGAGCCCGTTCAGCAGCATTGAAGAGGTCCTCCCATGGCCGAGCCTCACGTTGAGACGACCGCACACGCCGATCACGAGCACATGCCGCACGGCTGGCGCCGCTGGGTGTTCGCGACGAACCACAAGGACATCGGCACGATGTACCTCATCGCCTCCTGCGTGATGTTCTTCATCGGCGGGGCGGCCGCGATGGTGATCCGTGCGGAGCTGTTCAAGCCGGGCATGCAGCTGGTCGACCCGGGGGTGTTCAACTCCCTGACGACCCTGCACGGGCTCATCATGATCTTCGGGGCGATCATGCCGGCCTGGGTGGGGCTCGCCAACTGGATGATCCCGCTGCAGATCGGCGCGCCCGACATGGCCCTGCCGCGCCTGAACAACCTGAGCTTCTGGATCCTGCCCTTCGCCTTCAGCCTGCTGATCGCGACCTTCTTCGTCCCGGGCAGCGCCCCGGCCGGCGGCTGGACGATGTATCCGCCGCTCACGCTGCAGTTCGGCGATTCCTTCCCGATGCTCATCTTCGCCATCCACCTGATGGGCATCTCTTCGATCCTCGGCGCGATCAACGTCATCGTCACGATCATGAACATGCGGGCGCCGGGCATGACCCTGCTGCGGATGCCGCTGTTCGTCTGGACGTGGCTCATCACCGCGTTCCTGCTGATCGCGGTGATGCCGGTGCTGGCGGGCGCCGTCACCATGATGCTGACCGATCATTTCTTCGGCACCAGCTTCTTCAACGCCGCCGGCGGCGGCGACCCGGTGATGTTCCAGCACATCTTCTGGTTCTTCGGGCATCCCGAGGTCTACATCATGATCCTGCCGGCCTTCGGCGTGATCTCGGAGATCATTCCCACCTTCTCCAGGAAGCCGCTGTTCGGCTACGAGGCAATGGTCTACGCCACCGCCTCGATCGCGTTCCTGTCGTTCATCGTCTGGGCGCACCACATGTTCACCGTGGGCCTGCCGGTGTCCGCGCAGCTCTTCTTCATGTTCTCGACCATGCTGATCGCCGTGCCGACGGGCGTGAAGGTGTTCAACTGGGCGGCGACCATGTGGAAGGGCTCGCTCAGCTTCGAGCCGCCGATGCTGTTCGCGGTGGCGTTCCTCTTCCTGTTCTCGATCGGCGGCTTCTCCGGCCTGATGCTGGCGCTGGTGCCGGCCGACTACCAGTACCACGGCACCTACTTCGTGGTCGCGCACTTCCATTACGTGCTGGTCACGGGCGCGGCGTTCGCCATCATGGGTGCGGTGTACTACTGGCTGCCGAAGTGGAGCGGCCGGATGTACGACATGGCGCTCGCCAAGTGGCACTTCTGGCTGTCGACGATCTTCGTCAACGTGCTTTTCTTCCCGCAGCACTTCCTCGGGCTCGCGGGCATGCCGCGTCGCACCCCGGACTACGCGGTGCAGTTCACCGACTGGAACCAGGTCTCCTCGATCGGCGGCTTCGCCTTCGGGCTCTCGCAGCTGCTGCTCCCGTACATCGTGTGGAAGTGCGTGCGGTCCGGCAAGCGCGTCGAGGGCAACAAGGCGTGGGAAGGCGCCCACGGGCTGGAGTGGGAGCTGCCCTCGCCTCCGCCCTTCCATTCCTGGACGGTGCCACCCTCCGAGGCGCTGATCGCGCGCGGCGCGGAGCACTGAGGAGCGCCGGTGCTCGTCATGAGGGCGCTGGCACCGGAGCAGCCGAACTCGATGCAGGAAACCATGCAGCAGGACGATCCCGAGCGGCGCAGGCGCGTCCGCCGCACCACCATCGTGGTGACGGCGGTCGTGCTGTTCTTCTACCTGGGCTTCATTGCAATGATGATGTACCGCGCCACCCACCATCATTGAGCCGACAGCGAGCCTGAGCAGTCACGAGTCACGAAGGTCACCCAATGGCATCCAACGTACACGCCCCTGACGGCCAGCACTACTACGTTCCGCACGGCAGCCCGTGGCCGATCGTCGCGGCCGTCTCGCTGTTCGCGCTCATGGTGGGAGCGATCCTGTATCTCGACGGGGTCGCCGGCGCCTGGTCGCTCCTCATCGGCCCGGTGCTGCTCCTCGTGATGTTCGGCGGCTGGTTCCACGCCGTGATCGGCGAGAACCAGCTGGGCGTCTACAACGCCCAGGTGGACCGCTCCTTCCGCATGGGAATGATGTGGTTCATCTTCTCGGAGGTGATGTTCTTCGGCGCGTTCTTCGGCGCATTGTTCTACACGCGCATATTCGCGGTGCCCTGGCTGGGCGGCGCCGGAATCCGGGCGCTCACCAACATGCTGCTCTGGCCGCATTACGCGGCGGCCTGGCCGACCAACGGCCCGGGCCACGTCGGCGGTCAGAGCTTCGAGACGATGAGCGCCTACGGCATCGCGGCGATCAACACGCTGGTGCTGCTGACCAGCGGCCTGACGGTCACCATCGCGCACCACGCGCTGCGCGCCGGCAACCGCACACGCCTGAAGATCTTCCTCGCGATCACCTTCCTGCTGGGATTCACCTTCGTCGCGCTTCAGGCGCACGAGTACTACGACGCCTACACCAGGATGAACCTGCGGCTGACGACGGGCATCTACGGCTCGACGTTCTTCATGCTCACCGGGTTCCACGGCCTGCACGTGACGATCGGCGCGATCATGCTGCTCGTCGTGTGGCTGCGGGTGCTCAAAGGCCATTTCACGCCTCGACAGCATTTCGCGTTCGAGGCCGTGACCTGGTACTGGCACTTCGTCGACGTGGTGTGGCTGTTCCTGTTCGTGTTCGTGTATTGGCTATAGCACGGGATCCGGGCATTGCGCTGCGCAGTCCCTGCTGCGCGCACGTCCCGGGTCCAACCGGTCCTGCCTGGGGCGTCCATCCCTGGCCGCCTGTGCGGCGGCGGGGCGGGGCGCCTCCCTGTGCCTAGTGACGGCCCGCCATCACGCCGTGCGGCGCGATCAGGCCCGCGTACCACGCGAGCATGATGAGCGCGAAGAGCACGATCGAGAGGACGATGCGGACGGTCAGGGCGCGGGCCATCTTCGCGGAGTCCGCCTGCGTGCCGCGCGAGAGGTGGAACAGCGCCGAGCCCAGGCTCGCCACGATGGCGACGAGGGCGAGGATCACCACTATCCGGAACAGCGCTGGCATGGCAGCATGAAGTCTACAGCAACCCCCATGCCCACACGTCTGACTTTCGGCCGCCGCCGTTTCGCACCGTCTCCCGCCTTCACGGTGCTGATGCTGGTGTTGTGCCTCGCATTCGTCGCCCTCGGGCGCTGGCAGTGGCGGCGGGGCACGGCGAGGGCCGCACAGCAGGCCCGCTTCGAGCGCGGCGCCCGCGAGGTGCTGGCCCTCGGCTCGAGGCCGCTCGCCCTCGTGCCCGATTACCAGCGGGTCAGCCTCACGGGCACGTACGATCCGGCGCACCAGTTCCTCATCGACAACATGAGCCATCACGGCCTCGACGGTTACCAGGTGCTGACGCCGCTCGAGCGGCCGGGAGGCGGGGTGGTGCTGGTCGACCGTGGCTGGGTCCCCTTTCTCGGCAACCGCCGTGACCTGCCCGACGTCTCCCTCGCTTCCACTGGCAAGGTGACGGTGGTCGGGCGCGTCGGTGACCTTCCGGTCGCGGGGCTTGCCTTCGGGCGCGCGCCGCCGGCGGCGACGGGTCCGTGGCCCAGGGTGACCAGCTTCCCGACCCTGGGCCAGTTGAGCAGCGTGCTTGGCCGCCCCCTCGAGCCGCACATCATCCTGCTGGACCCTCACGCTCCCGACGGGTACGTGCGCGACTGGCAGCTTCCGGGCATGCCCGCCATGCGGAATTTCGCCTATGCCTTCGAGTGGTGGTGCTTCGCGGTCGCTGCGGTCGTCATCTGGCTGATGGTGAGCGCAAAGCGCCAGACGCAGGGCAACGCGATCCCGGACCGAGGAGTGGCGCGATGACCATGACCGACGCGCAGCTGCGCAACCGCAACCTCCTGACGCTCGCGGGGCTCGCCGCACTCTTTCTCGCGCCGCTGCTCGCCGCCGTCTGGCTCTACTACGGGACCGGATGGCGACCCGCCGGCCACGTCAATCATGGCCAGCTCATCAGCCCCCCGCGACCGCTGCCCCGCCTCGACCTGCCGCTCGTCCGACTGGATGCCGGCGGCGGGGAACTCTCGCGCTCCGGAAACACTCTGTTCCGCGGCACCTGGACCCTCGCTTATGTGGGGGATGGCAGGTGCGACGCGGCCTGCCGCCGGACGCTGTACGTGATGCGCCAGACCCAGCTCGCGCTGGGGACGGACATGACGCGGGTATCGCGCGTCTTCCTGGTGACCGGGAATTGCTGCGCCAAGGCCTACCTGGCGCGCGAGCACGCCGGAATCACGGTGCTGGATGCGACCGGGGCGCCGGGGAAGGAGCTGCTCGGCGCGTTCCCGCGGGGACGCCGGGCGTATTCCCTGTACATCGTAGACCCGCTCGGCAATCTGATGATGCGCTACGATGTCCGCCGCGATCCCCGGGGTCTGCTCATCGACCTGCGGAGATTGCTTGCGCTCTCCGATATCGGCTGAGCCCGGCTATTACCGCTTGTCCTAGGAGAACCCTTGTCCCAGATGTCCATCGAGCGCTGGATGCGCGGCCTGGCGCTCCTCGGGGTGCTGCTGTGCTTCGGCGTAATCGTGCTCGGGGCCTACGTGCGGCTCACGGATGCGGGCCTCGGCTGCCCTGACTGGCCCGGATGCTACGGCCACATCAGCCCGGTGGGGGCGGAGGACAGCCCCTCCAGTCAGGCACGGTATCCGGGGCGGCCGCTGCAGGCCGGCAAGGCGTGGCACGAGATGATCCACCGCTACGCGGCGGGCACGCTCGGCTGCGTCATCATCGTGATCGCCGCGCTGGCGATCGCCTCGCGCAAGCCCAAGGTGGTGGGGACCGGATTCGGGCTGCTCCTCTTCGCCACGGTGATCGTGCAGGCCGTGCTCGGGATGTTCACCGTGACACTGCTGTTGAAGCCGCTCATCGTGACCCTGCATCTGATGTTCGGCATGACGACGCTGGCTCTGCTCTGGTGGCTGTGGCTCAGGCTGCAGGGCCGGTCCCCCGGCGGCGTGCATCTGCAGACCGTACGCCAAACGGGTGCCGACGGCTGGTCCAACGGGGCGGGAGGAGCAGGGCTCGCGTTCTGGCTGGCGGCCTGCTGCGTCACTCTGCTCGCAGCGCAGTTCTTTCTCGGCGCCTGGACGAGCGCCAACTATGCCGCCTACGCCTGTCCCGATTTTCCGACCTGTCAGGGCGCATGGTGGCCCCATACCGATTTCCGGCATGCTTTCGTGCTCTGGCGGGGCATCTGGGTCGACTATGACGGGGGCATTCTCTCCAATGCCTCGCGAGTGGCCATCCAGCTGGCACATCGTCTGGGGGCCCTTGCGGTGACGCTGACCTTTCTCGGAGTGACGCTTTACACCGTCAGCCGGCGCTCGCTCGCCGCCGCGCGGCCGCGCGCCTACCTGGTGCTGGCCGCTCTGGGCCTGCAGCTTGCGATCGGCATCTCCATGGTTCTGGAGACGTTTCCGCTCTGGCTGACGGTCGCCCATACCGCCGGAGCGGCGCTCCTTCTGATGGCCATCCTCGCACTGACGGCCAAGCTCCACATCATGCGTGCGGTACGCGCGGGCTGACGGACCGAGGGCGCGCATGGCGACAGCTTCGGAATACGCGACGATCGAGCCGGCTGCCTGGCGGCGCTACTACGAGCTGACGAAGCCGCGTGTCGTGGCGCTCATCACGTTCACGGCGGTCGTCGGCGTGCTCCTGGCGAGCCCGGGCTGGCCGCCGCTAGGACCTCTCGTGTGGGGAACCCTCGGCATCGCCCTCGCATCGGGTTGCGCTGCGGCGATCAATCACGTGCTCGACAGGCGCTTCGACGAGCAGATGGCCCGGACGCAGTCTCGCCCGTTGCCGACGCGTCAGCTCACGGAGCGCCGGGCCCTGATTTTTGCCGCGGTGCTGGGCGTGGTCGCGATGACGATCCTCGCCTTCCTGGTGAACCTCCTGACCGCGGCGCTGACATTCACATCGCTGATCGGTTATGCGGTGGTGTACACCGTCTGGCTGAAGCACGCGACCCCGCAAAACATCGTGATCGGCGGGGCGGCGGGCGCTGCGCCGCCGGTCCTCGGCTGGGCCGCGGTCACCCACACCATCGATCCCAACGCGCTGCTCCTGTTCCTCATCATCTTCGTGTGGACGCCTCCGCATTTCTGGGCACTGGCCATCGCGCGCAAGGATGAGTATGCCCGCGTGGGCATCCCCATGCTGCCCGTCACTCACGGGGTGGAGTACACGCGGCTGCAGGTCCTCCTCTACACGGTGCTGCTGTCCGTCGTCACGCTGATGCCGTTCCTGACCCGGATGAGCGGCCTCATCTACCTCGGCGCGGCCCTGGTGCTCAACGCGCGCTTCCTCTACTACGCGCTGGCGCTCAAGCTCAGGGCCCGCCAGGACCTGCCGATGCGCGTGTTCCGGTACTCGATCACCTATCTGATGTGGCTGTTCGCGGCGCTGCTGGTCGATCACTACCTGCCGACCACCCAGCTTCTGCGTTGATTGGCGTACGAAATCGCATGGAGCGATTATGAGCGCCTGGCGCAGCCAGGCTCAATCGCCGGCTTTCGAGGTAGCACGGCGCAGCAGCACCTGCCAGGACGAGAGGTGCCGGTCCTCGAGCAGCAGCACGCCCGTGGATTCGTAGCGGTCCTCGTCCAGGCGCCGGTAATGCTCCGCGCCGTGATAACCGGCGGAGTCGCTCCGGTACACCGACAGAATCGAGCTGCCGATGGCGGTGATCGTGCCCTGCAGCTTGCCGAGCGTCGCGCTCTCGGAGCTCCACTTGAGCGCCGCCCCGTCGCGGCCGGGCGGCTCTATCCGGTAGGCATTGACGAATTCCACCGGCGGGGAGCCCAGCACCTTCATCGTCCCCGACAGCAGCCAGCATTCGGCTCGATGCGCGACTTCGGTGCGGCATTGCGCGGGTAAAGGCTGCCCGTCAGCGCACCAGAAGGTCCCGCTGCCCGTCCAAAGGGCCGGCTCGAACAGATAGGTATGGGACATGGGCACCTTCAGCGTCCGGGACGCGACTGGGCCATTATCCCTCCCGCGGCTCACCGACGCATGTTGCTCCAACGCAACGAAGGGGCTCGCATGACTCGCGCACGATGAGCCGCGGCGGCAGCGTGACGCATTCCACGGGCTCGCCCTCGATCAGGTGAAGCAGCGTCTGCACCAGGAGCTGCCCGGCCCGCTTGGTGTCCTGGGCGACCGTCGTCAAGGCGGGGCTGGTGAAGGCGCCCATTGGAATGCCATCGAAGCCCATCACCGCGATATCGTCGGGCACGCGGCGGCCCGCGGAAGCCAGCGCCGTCATGGCGCCGATCGCGATCAGATCGCTGGCGCCGAATACGGCATCGAACGGCACCCGGCGGTCCAGCAGCACCTGCATGGCCTCGTAGCCCGAGGCCTCCGTCGAGACTGCACCGACCTGCAGGCGCGGATCGGCCTCGACTCCGGCGGCGGCCAGGGCACTCCGATAGCCGCGATATCTCTCCATCATCTCCGGGGAAGAGGGTGCGATATCCCCCAGAAATGCGATCCTTCTCCGGCCAAGCCCAAGCAGGTGCTCCGCCCCGAGCCGTCCGCCGAACACGTTGTCGCAGCCTATGGAAACCCCTGGTTGGCCGGGGAGCACCGGACCCCAGCGGACGAGGTGCGCGCCCCTCTCGATCAGCGGCTGCAGGCGGCTGCGGTGGACCACGTAATCGCCGTAGCCCAGGAGAATGATGCCGTCCGCCTTATGGGTGTCCTCGTAGTCCGCATGCCAGTCGCGCAGCAGGTCCTGAAAGGAGACCAGCAGGTCATAGCCGTGCTTCGAGCAGGCCCGGATGATCGAGCCCAGCATCGAGTGAAAAAACGGGTTGATCGCCGAGTCGTCGGCTGTCGGGTCCTCGAAGAACAGCAGCGCCAGCGTGCCGGAGTGGCGGCGGCGCAGATTCGAGGCGTTCTTGTCGACGTGATAATTGAGCTGGCGCGCCACCTCGAGCACTCGCTCTCGAGTACAGGCGCTGACCGTCGGGTCGGCGCGCAGAGCGCGCGAGACCGTCGACTGCGAGACACCGGCCAGATGCGCGATGTCCCATGAATTGGGTCTGCGTCGCTTGTCACGCATGACCTGGGCCACCCCCTGTGTCGCTATAGTCGTGTGGCCTTCCTAGTGTACGGCAAGGTCCCCGTCTTACCCAAGCCCCGTCCGTGGCTCTCGCGCAACACGCGCGAAGAAGACCCCGTGCGCCGGCAGTTCGAGACGGCCGCCGGCGACCCTGCCGGCGCTCAGGCCGTGGTCATCGAGGGGGGCGATGGGCCCGAGCGCCGGCAGGACAGCGGTCTGGGGGTGGTCCGAGAGGTTGAAGGCGGCCAGAATGGATTCGGAGCCTAGCGTGCGGGTCAGCGCGAGCATCGGCTCCGGCAGCTCGATGAAGCGGATGTTCCCGTGGCAGAGCGGGGGCTGCCGTCGGCGCCAGCGCAGAAAGCGGCGGAACGAGTTGAGGGGCGATTCCAGGTCCGGGTCCTGGCGGGAGACCGCGAGCGCCAGATGCTCCGGGGGCACGGGCAGCCACGGCGTCCCCGTGGTGAAGCCCGCGTCCGGCGTATCTCGCCACGGCATCGGCGTGCGGCAGCCGTCCCGGCCCTTGAAGTTGGGCCAGAACGCGAGCCCAAAGGGATCGCGCAGCGCCTCGAACGGCACTCCCGCCTCAGGCAGGCCGAGCTCCTCGCCCTGATACACGCAAACGGAGCCCCGCAGGGAGCACACCATCGCGCTCAGCATGCTCGACATCCTGGGCGGGGCGGCGGCGCCGCCCCAGCGGGTCATCACCCGGGCCACGTCGTGGTTGGAAATCGTCCAGCACGGCCACCCGTGAGGCATCTGCCGCTCCAGGCTCTCGACGGTGTCGCGGATGTGTCCGGCCCGGTAGTCCTCCGTGAGCAGCTCGAAGCTGTAGGCCATGTGCAGCCGCGTATCGCCGATGTACTGCGCCATGGTCGCGAGCGAGTCCTCCGCGGAGATCTCCCCGAGCCCCACCACGCCAGGGTAGCGGTCGAGCAGCCGGCGCAGCTTCGTCAGGAATTCCAGGTTCTCCGGCTGAGTGTTGTTGTACCAGTGATATTGGTACGCGTACGGATTATCGGCGGCGAATCCCCGGCCATTGCGCAGCTGCGCCGGCTTCGGCGGGTTGTTGCGCAGCAGCCGGTCGTGATAACAGAAGTTGATGGCGTCGAGCCGCACGCCGTCGACACCGCGGTCCAGCCAGAACTTGAGGCTCTCCAGCATCGCGGCCGGCACCTCCGGATTGTGGAAATTGAGGTCGGGCTGCGACTCGAGGAAGTTGTGAAGGTAGTACTGCTGGCGGCGCGGCTCCCAGCGCCACGCGGGGCCGCCGAAGATCGACTGCCAGTTGTTTGGCGGACTGCCGTCGGCCGCCGGATCCGCCCACACGTACCAGTCGGCCCTCGGGTTGTCGCGGCTCGAGCGGCTCTCGATGAACCAGGGATGTTGGGAGGAGGTGTGGCTCAGGACCTGGTCGATCATGACCCTGAGGCCGCGACGATGCGCCCCGGCGAGCAGCCGGTCGAAATCCGCCAGGTCACCGAAGAGGGGGTCGACGGCACAAAAATCGGCGATGTCGTAGCCGAAGTCCGCCATCGGCGATTTGAAGAACGGCGAGACCCAGATCGCATCGACCCCGAGCCCGGCGAGGTACTCCAGCCGCTCGGCGATACCCTCGAGGTCGCCCACTCCGTCGCCATTGCTGTCGAGGAAGCTGCGCGGATAGATCTGGTAGATCACCGCGCCCCGCCACCACGGAAATACGCTCATGCTCTCAAGGTTCCTGCC
Organism: Steroidobacteraceae bacterium; assembly: GCA_035713045.1. GTDB lineage: Bacteria > Pseudomonadota > Gammaproteobacteria > Steroidobacterales > Steroidobacteraceae > 13-2-20CM-66-19. Next base: position 2,463 of record DASTAC010000023.1, on the reverse strand, counting down.
CCCCGCTGGAATTACTCTGACACAGACGCCCGGCGGAACGCGCAGCTTCGCATACGTATGCGCCGCTGAATACGTATGCGGTTCCTTGCTTTGGCGCGGCGCTCCTCGAATGATTCGATGGCCCCGCCGCGTTCCACGCGTGCATCCAGACACCGACGGCAGCCGGGCGGCATCAGCATTCATTCCTGAGGGGGAGCGAGAAGTGATCAGACGCAAGCGCAATATCATCGAGATGGCGGTGGCCACGGCAATCTTCGGTGCCTGTGTGGCCGCAGCCCTGCCCCTGGCACACGCCCAGGGCGCGACGGCGCCGGCCAAGGATACAGGTACCCAGGCGGTGGCAGCGGGCAAAAAGTCCAAGAAAAAAGTGGCCAACGAGAACCTGCTGCAGGAAGTGGTCGTCAACGGCTTCATCAGCAGTATCCAGAACTCCATCGCCATCCAGAAGAACTCCAACTCCATCGTCGAGGCGGTCTCCGCGGAGGACATCGGCAAGCTGCCGGGTACCAGCATCGCGAGCGCCCTCGGTCGCCTCCCGGGCCTCGCCATGCAGATGGTCTCCGGACGCCCGCAGGAAGTGGCGATTCACGGACTGGGCGAGGATTTCAGCACCGGACTTCTCGACGGCGCCGAGCAGGCCACCACTTCCGAGGACCGGGGCATTCACTGGAGCCAGTATCCGCCCGGCATGTTCAAGACCATCAAGGTGTATCTGAATCCGCAGGCCGACCTGATCGGCCAGGGTCTGGCGGGCACCGTCGACATGGAGACCTGGCGCCCGCTCGACATGACACACCGAGAGGCCTCGATCAACGCGAGCTATCGCTGGGTCAGCCCCGGGGACCTGATGCCGGGTCCCGGCATCGGCGACAAGGGCTACAATCTCGACGGCATCTACATGGACCAGTTCGACGAGCACCGGCTCGGCATCTCCCTGGGAGTGGACTTCGACGCGCTGCCGACCAAGGATCTCCACGAGGCGCCGTGGGGGTACCCGACCGACGCCAACGGCAACCTCGTGATCGGAGGCTCGAAGAATTACAACTATTCGAGCCTCAGGAAGCGCGAGACGTATTTCGCCACCTTCGAGTTCCGGCCTTCCAGCGCGTACACCTCCATACTGGATCTGACCTACGAGGATTACAAGAAGACCACTCAGCGCAAGGGCATCGAGTTCCCGCTGTTCTGGTCCAGCGCGACGCTGGCCGCCGAAGGCCCGGTTAACAACGGGTTCGTGGAGAGCGGCACCTACACCGGCGTTTATCCGGTGATCCGCAACGACTACAACCATCACAAGGACCGCGTCTACAACGCAGTCTGGAAGAACACGTTCAAGCTGGCGGACAGCTGGACCGCCGGGTTCGATGCCAGCCTGAGCGATGCCCAGCGCGACTATGGCAAGCTGGAGTCCTATTCCGGGTTCGGCTACGACGGGCCCGCCAGCAATGGCGCCGTTCCCTCGACCTCGGTCAACTTCAGCTATGCCCCGGACGGGCAGCTGCTGTTGACGTCGCCGGCGAACTTCGCTTCGAGCTCCATCGTCCTCACGGACCCCCAGGGCTGGGGCGCAGGCTCGGGCCTCGTGCAGCAGGGCTTCCTCAATCAGCTGCACAACGAGGAATACATCGAGCATGTGAAGCTCCACGCGGAGCACTTCTTCGAGAGCGGTCCGATCTCCAGCATGGAATTCGGCGTCGACGGCGCCCGGCACCACAAGAACTTCAACATTTTCCAGGCTTTCGTGGTGCTTCCGGGAGCGGCTTGCGGGGAGATCATCACCCCGACCTGCACTCCCACGCAGACCGCACCCATCCCCGCCGGCTCAGCCACCACGGATGCCTTGAGCTTCATGGGGATCGGACCGCAGGTCGCATATGACCCGAACGCTCTGCTGGCGAGCGGCACCGATGTGTTCTTTCCCACCACGGGATCGAATACCGGCCCGCTGGGTCCGCCCATGTGGACGGTGAAGGAAAACGATACCTACGGCTTCCTGCAGTTCAACATCCAGACCTCGCTCACGCAGGACATCGGATTACGCGGCAATTTCGGGCTGCAGGTCGCGCACACGACGCAGAGCTCGCAGGGCTCGCGGGTAGCGCCGGGCTCCACGGCGGGCGGCTCGTCGAAGGTCGTTCTGCTGCCCATGGTGGGCGGCACGAGCTTCACGCGCTATCTGCCGAGCCTCAACCTGGTGTTCTCGTTCCCGGGCAACTATGACGCGCGCCTCGGCATATCGCGCACCATGGCGCGGCCGCGAATGAGCGAGATGAGCGCGGGCGCGAACATCGGCACCAATCCGCAATATCTGACGAGCACCAATCCCAATCAGTCGTACTTCAGCGGCTCGGGCGGCAATCCCGCGTTGCTGCCGACCATGTCGACCAATTTCAACGTGAGCCTGGAGCACTACTTCACCGGGCGGGCCTCGGGATACCACTGCACGGAAAACCAGGGAGCGCT
>DASTAC010000022.1:0-4368 GCA_035713045.1 Steroidobacteraceae bacterium | reverse complement strand
CTGGGCCGCCCTGCACGAGGCGAGCGAGCCCGATGCGCACGGCAACGTTTCCCGGGGAGATGTGATCTGCGAGGACTCGGAGGGGTGCTTCCTTTACTCCGAGAGCCGGCTGGTGTCCGCGGTGGGCCTCAAGGACCACGTGGTGGTGGAGACCAAGGATGCCGTCCTGGTGGCGCCCCGCAGCCGCGTGCAGGACGTGAAGAAGCTGGTCTTCAGGCTGAAGGAGCAGGGCCGCTACGAGCATTCCCTGCACCGGGAGGTCTTCCGCCCCTGGGGAAGCTACGACAGCATCCAGAACGGGCCGCGCTTCCAGGTGAAGTGCCTGAAGGTCAAGCCGGGCGCCGTCCTGTCCCTGCAGCTGCATCATCATCGCGCCGAGCACTGGATCGTCGTGTCCGGCACGGCGCGGATCACCCGGGGTGATGAGGTTTTCCTCCTGGAGGAGAACCAGTCGACCTACATCCCGATCGGCGAGCGGCACCGGATCGAGAACCCCGGGAAGATCCCGCTGCACATCATCGAGGTGCAGTCGGGCTCGTACCTCGGGGAGGACGATATCGTGCGGCTCGAGGACCACTACGGCCGCCAGGGGACGACGACCTAGCTGTTCCTCCGCCCTGAGGCGTCCCGCTTCGCGTCGGGATTGGCAGTTTATGCATACCGACAGCACTCGACGGTTATCATGACGCGATGATCAACCTCAATTCCTTCAAGGCTTACGACGTCCGCGGCCGCATCCCGGACGAGATCAATGAAGCGCTCGCCTACGACATCGGCAGGGCCTTCGCGGCTCTGGTGAAGCCGAAGCGCGTGGCGGTGGGACACGACATCCGATTGTCGAGCCCGTCGCTCGCCGCCGCGCTGAAGCGGGGATTGACCGACAGCGGGTCGGACGTGCTCGACATCGGGCTGTGGGGCACGGAGGGGGCGTACTTCGCCACCTTCGCCGAGTCGCTCGACGGCGGGATCATGGTCACCGCCAGCCACAACCCGCCTGACTACAACGGCATGAAATTCGTCCGCGAGCAGGCGCGGCCGGTGAGCAGCGACACCGGGCTCAACGAGATGCGGGCCATGATCGAGGCGGGGCGCTGGCCCGCGACGGCGGCGAAGCCCGGGAGCGACCGCCCGCTCGACATCCGGGCGAAATACCTCGAGCACCTGTTGGGCTACGTGGATCGATCCAAGCTGCGCAAGCTCAAGGTCGTCGTCAATCCGGGCAACGGCGGCGCAGGACCGGTGATCGATCAGCTCGAGCCGCATCTGCCGTTCGAGTTCATCAAGGTCAATCACACCCCCGACGGCACCTTCCCGAACGGCGTTCCGAACCCCATGCTGGAGGAGAACCGCGCGGCCACGGCGGAAGTGGTGCGCCGCAGCGGCGCCGATGTCGGGTTGGCCTGGGACGGGGACTACGACCGCTGCTTCTTCTTCGACGAGCACGGACAGTTCATCGAGGGCTACTACCTCGTCGGGCTGCTTGCGGAGGTCTTTCTGGCGCGGGAGCGGGGCGGGCGCATCGTCCATGATCCGCGCCTCACCTGGAACACCATCGATCTGGTGCGCCGCCATGGCGGTGAGCCCGTCCTCTGCAAGTCGGGACATGCCTTCATCAAGCAGAAGATGCGCGAGGTCGACGGCGTCTACGGCGGCGAGATGAGCGCGCACCATTACTTCCGCAGCTTCTCCTACTGCGACAGCGGCATGATTCCGTGGCTCATCGCGTTGCAGGTGATCGCCGAGCGGGGTCCGCTCTCGAAGCTGGTCGGCGAGCGGATGCGGCTCTTCCCGATCAGCGGCGAGATCAACCGGCACCTCAAATCCGACGCGAAGTCGATCCTGGCGCGCGTGCGGCAGCAGTACGAGAGCGGTGCCGCCAGCATCGACTTCACCGACGGACTCTCGATGGAATTTCCCGAGTGGCGGTTCAATCTGCGCGGCTCCAACACCGAGCCGCTGGTGCGCCTGAATGTCGAGACGCGCGGGAGCGAGGCGCTGATGCGGGAGAAAACGGAGGAACTGCTGCGACTCATCGAGGCCTGAGGCGCCGGGCATACGAATTGCTCAGAGCGCCCGGCCCACCTTCCGGCGGGGAGACCCTTTGCAGGAACAACAGCAACCGCTGCGAGTGCTCATCGCGGAGAACCACCGGGATCTCAGCGACATCATGAGCCAGCTGATCGACACCGAGCCCGACATGCGCTGTGTCGGGCAGGTGGCCGAGGCCGGCGAGGTGCTGCCGGCGGCAAGGCGCACCGGGGCCGATGCCCTCATCCTCGATCTGATGCTGCAGGGGGGGAGCGGGTTGCCGCTCATCGGCGAGCTGGCGCAGGCGCTGCCGGCGCTGCGGATCATCGTCTTCAGCGGGCTCGCCTTCAGCGACGAGGTCGCGAGGGAGGCCAAGCGGCGCGGGGCCTGCGCCTTCGTCACCAAGGGAGCGGATTTTGACGTGCTTCTCAAAGCCGTAAGGTGCGGTTCCCAGGCCGCGTGACCTGAAGACCGCTGGTCGGCCTAGGGCCGCCGCTCGCGGCGTTGCCGGGGGCTTGACGGCCCCTTGTCGGTATGCAGAGACACTGGCTCTTGGTCTCGGCGACGAGTACCTTTCGACGCTCCTCTCTACATATCCTCATCGGGGGCCATTCATGGCGCTTTGGAAAGACTCGAACACTGGAACCGCTACCCCTTCGGCAGGAGCCTCGCCGGGCTTTGGCATCGCCCCGTCGCCGGCCGCACCGGCGGAGAAGAGCAGCAATGTCGCCCCTCTTACCCCGGAAAGCTCCCGCCGACCCGCCAAAGAGCAGCGCCTCGACATGAAAGAATCCGTCATTGCCTCGGACCTGACCATCGAGGGCAAGATCGCCGGCTCCGGCCACGTTCGCATCGCGGGCCGCTTCAAGGGTGACGTGCAGGTCGACGGCAACGTGACCCTCGACTCTGGCGCGCACCTCGAGGGCCAGGTGAAGGCCAGCGTGGTGGTCGTGGGCGGCGAGCTCGTCGGGAACATCGAGAACGCCAAGCGCGTGGAGCTCCTCGAAGGCGGCGTGATCAGCGGCGACGTGAAGGCCGGCTCCCTCACCGTGGCCGCGGGCTCGCGCATGCGCGGCCAGGTCGAGTTCGGCTGGGAAGGGGAGACCCGTTCCAAGGCTGTCGGTAGCTGATGAGCGTCGCCTCTCGTCCGTCCCCGACGGGCAAGACGCGCACCTGCCCGCACTGCAAGGCGGTCATCCTCGAGAGCCTGAGCATCTGCCCAGGCTGCATGCACCACCTGCGCTTCGACTCGGAAGCGGCGAAGCGTCAGGTGGCTGCGACTTCCGCGCTCAAGGTGGAGGGGATCATCCGCCACCCGCCGGTCGAAGAGGCGTGGGAGTACTTCATGACCCTCTCGATCCGCAACGATCGCGGCGAGGAGATCGACCGCCAGGTGGTCAATGTCGGCGCTCTGCAGGGCGCGGAAAAGCGCACCTTCACCTTGTCGGTCGAGGTGCTGCCGCCGCACGCGCCGGAAGAAGAGCAGATCCCCCAGCCCGCGGCGGCCCCGGCGCCCAAGCCGGCCGCAGCCGCCGCCAAGGCTCCCGCTGCGCCCGGGATCGGTGGTGCGGCGAGACCTTCCCTTCCGGAGCCTCCGAAGGCCCCGCCCGGCCGTCCCGCGGCCCCGCCTGGGGGCAGCGGCATCCGCCTTCCCGACGGCACCGTGCTGAGCCCTCCAGGGCTGGGGCCCAAACGCAAGTAAAGAAGCGGGCGGCTCTCGCCCGATCAGAATTCCTGCTCGGTCTGCACCAGGAATTGCACGTGCTTGATGTTCGCACCGCCCTCGAACGGGAAGGCAAGGTCGACATGGATCACGTTGCCGAGCCCCGTGCGGGCGTTGCCCAGGCGTAGGCCGAATCCAGCATCCTCGAGCATCCCCAAGCTGGGCGCCGCGAGCGGAGCCCGCCCCCAGGTGCGTCCCATGTCGAAGAACACCGCGGCGCCCACCCGGAAGAGGCGGAACGGATACCAGTCGCTGAAATAGCGCTCCTCGACCGAGAGCAGCGCCCGCGAGGTGCCGTCCTGGTAGCGCAGCGGATAGCCCCTCAAGCCATTGTCGCCGCCGAGGAGGATCTGATTCTCCAGGTCGAGCCGCTTGCCCGCGGACCCGGTCAGCGTGGCGAAGAAGAGCCAGTCGCCATCGCGAAACGGAAAATGCTTGTATCCGGACTGCTCGGCGTAGAACCGCACGGCGCCGTCGAGCACCCCGTTCTCGAGCGTTCCGCTTTCCATCCGGCCGGTAAACACGCTCGAGACGAGGAGGGTATCGCGAGCGCTCAGTGCGTACCCGTCACCCGAGGCCAGCATGAAGTTGAGCGCATTGCGGCTGGATCCGAACCC
>DASTAC010000021.1:0-23735 GCA_035713045.1 Steroidobacteraceae bacterium | reverse complement strand
AAACGTCGCGCGAGGCCGCGGGGCCGGGTAGGCTATGCACATGGCCTCGCCTCTCCCTCCCCAGTCTCTCGAGACCACCGGCCTGGCGCGCGGCAGGCGAACCGGACTCCTGGCGCTCGCCATCCTCTCCGGCGTCAATCTGCTCAACTATCTCGACCGTTACGTCGTCGCGGCGCTGCTGCCGGATCTGAAGCGCGGGCCGATGCATCTCACGGACTTCGAGCTCGGCACGCTGATGAGCGGATTTCTCATCGTATATATGTTGGCGGCGCCGATCTTCGGGCGGCTGGGCGACCGCGGCTCGCGGCCGCGCCCGATCGCCATCGGTGTTTTTATCTGGAGCGTCGCGACCGGGATCTCGGGGCTGGCCCGCAGCTACGCGCAGTTGCTCGCCGCGCGCGCGCTGGTCGGAATCGGGGAGGCCGCCTATGGCACCATCGCGCCCTCGCTGCTCGCGGACTACTTCGTGCGCCGCACGCGGGGTCGGGCGTTCGCGGTGTTCAACATGGCCATTCCCGTGGGCGCGGCGCTGGGCTACATCGTGGGCGGGGTCATGCGGCAGCACTTCAGCTGGCATGCGGCCTTCTACGTGGCCGGTGTCCCGGGGATCTTCCTCGCGCTGTGGATTCTGCGGCTGCCCGATCCTCCCCGCGGCGCGAACGAGGAGGAGTCCGCGGGGCAGGGCGGTGACCGGGCCCGAAGCGAGGGTGATGCCGGCGAACGCTCCTGGGCCGTGTACCTGCGCCTGCTCAAGCAGCGGCCCTACGTTCTGACCGTGCTCGGCTACGCCGCCTACACGTTCGCGCTCGGCGGCCTGGCCTTCTGGATGCCTTATTTTCTCGAGCGGGTGCGAGGCATTCCCGCGGAGCAGGCCTCCGCGGGATTCGGGGAGATCGTCGTCATCACCGGCTTCGTCGGCACCTTCCTCGGTGGCTGGCTGGGCGACTACTGCCTGCGATACTCCCGTCAGGCGTATCTGTGGCTGTCGGGCTGGATCACCGTGCTCGCCGTGCCGGCCGCCTACGTGGCGCTTGCCGCCGGATCGCGCTCGGTTTTCTACCCGGCCCTCATCGCCGCCGAGCTGCTCCTGTTCATGTCCACCGGTCCCGTCAATACGGCCATCGTCAATCTGGTGAGCCCGGCGGAACGGGCCTCGGCGGTGGCCCTCAGCATTCTCGCCATCCATCTTCTCGGCGATGTCCTCTCTCCCTCCATCATCGGAGGGCTGGCGGACCTGTCGTCGCTCGCGGCGGCGGTGATGATCGTGCCCGGCGCAGTGGCGATCTGCGCGGTGCTGTGGCTCATGGCGGCGCGCGCCGGCGGCTCATCTGCCGCCGTGACTCGCTGCTAGCCCGGGGCGGTTGCGCTAGCGGGAGACGAAGGCCCGCTCGATCACGTAATCGCCCGGCTCGCCGATGCCGGGGGAGATCTCGAAGCCCCGCTCATCGAGCAGCGCGCACGTATCCGTCAGCATCGCGGGGCTGCCACAGACCATCACGCGGTCGCTGGCCGCATCGAGCGGCGGCAGACCCAGGTCGTAGGAGAGGCGGCCGGACTGGATGAGTGTGGTGAGGCGGCCGCGGTTGGCATGCGGCTCGCGCGTCACCGTCGGGTAGTAGTGCAGCTTCTCCCGTACCCACTCGCCCAACAGCTCGTGAGCCCGCAGATTCTCGATACGGTCCCTGACCACGGCCGTCTCGCGGGCCCAGCGCACCCCGTGCACGAACACCACTTGCTCGAAGCGCTCGTAGACCTCCGGGTCCTTGATGAGGCCCATGAAGGGCGCGGCCCCGGTGCCGGTCGAAAGCAGGTAGAGGCGGCGGCCGGGCTTCAGGTCGTGCAGCACCAGCGTGCCGGTGGGTTTGCGGCTCACCAGCACCTCGTCGCCTTCACGGATGTGCTGCAGACGGGAGGTGAGGGGGCCGTCCGGCACCTTGATGCTCAGGAACTCGAGGTGCTCCTCGTGATTGGCGCTGGCGATGCTGTAGGCGCGCAGGAGCGGACGATTATCGACCTGCAGGCCGACCATCACGAACTGCCCGTTCTCGAAGCGCAGTCCGGAATCCCGTGTCGTCGTGAAAGTGAACTGTGTATCCGTCCAGTGCTGGACGGAGAGAACTCGCTCGCTGCCTATCGCCGCCAAGAGGGTCACCTGCCTTTTTCGGCTGCTCCCGCCGGGTATTCCGGCCCGCGTATTCTACCGGGGGCGCCGGCCGCCGTGGAGGCAATGCGCTATGCCATCATAATCCGGCGTTATCAGAGAATAGGGGGAAACCGTGATTGATCCGGATGCGCTCGCCGCGCTCGAGAGCCGGGTGGCGGCGCTCACACGCCAGCTGGCCCGCCTGGAAGACACCCATGCCGTCACGTGCCTGCAATACAAGTACGGCTACTACATCGACAAGTGCCTCTATGACGAGGCCGTGACACTCTTCTGCGACAACGGGGAGGTCCGCTTCCTCAACGGGATCTACCGCGGCAGGGCCGGCATCCGGCGCCTCTACTGCGACTGGTTCCGCCAGTACTTCACCGGCGGCGTGAATGGACCGCGGCGAGGCTTGATGTTCGATCATCTGATGTTGCAGGACATCGTGGACGTGGCCGAGGACGGCCTCACCGCCAAGGGTCGGTTCCGCTGCCTGCTGCAGGGCGGTTGCCACGAGAGCATGCGCGAGTCCATTCCGAATTTTCCGCGCCAGTTCTGGGAATCCGGCATCTACGAGAACACCTATGCCAAGGAGGACGGCGTGTGGAGGATCAAGTGCCTCGACTACAACATGCTGTGGCAGGCCGACTATGACGGGGGATGGGCCAACAGCGGCGTCCATCTGACCCCCATGACCCGTACCTACCCGCACGACCCGAACGGTCCGGACGAGTTGCTCGCCGAGGTGCCCAAGACCTGGCCCGAGACGCGGGTGGTGCCCTTCCATTATCCGCATCCGGTGACCGGCAAGCGGTGGGGAGAGTCGTAGATGCCCGCCCGCGGTGCGCGTGCCGCGCCCATTGCACTGCGATCGCTCATGGCATCCGAGCCGAAGGCGGCTGGCGCGGGTTCCCGGCTGGCATGGCGTTTGCTTTGAAGACTCCGGCGGCGCGCTGCACCCGGCGCGGGGACTCCGGACCCGCGGCTCGAGTGGACGCCGCTCGCGGCGGCGAGAACCCCCTCCTTCACCGCCGCGTGTCGGTTACCGGTGGAGCCGGAATCCCCCTCCCGGCTCCACCGGTTTTTCATTGTTGCCGCCGGATCCGGCCGGGGTGTCAGATGATCCGTCGGTCGAGCTCTATGTTGGCGAGCTCGTAACCCTTCCTGAAATCGCGGATGTGACGGGCCATCCACACGCGCGCCGCTTCGGCGTCTCGCCGGGTGATGGTCTCGAGCATGCGCCGCTGCGCCGCGGCGATGCGCGAGCGCGCCTGCGGGACTTTGTCGATCATGACGCGAAGCGAGGGCTGCAGCAGGTGGAGCAGCGGCTCCTGCGCCAGGCCGAGCACCTGGTTGTGGGTGGAGCGTCCGACACAGCGGAAGAACTCAGCGGCATGATGCACCGCCTTCTCGGTCTCTGCGTTCTCATCGGCGAAGAGTTGAGCCGCCGCCGCGAGGCTGTCCAGGTCGGGCTGTGTCCGGTTGCGCGCGGCGATCTCCGCCATCGGCGGCTCGAGCTGCGTGAGCGCCTCCCAGACCTCGAAGAAGGTGACATCGTGCAGCGCCAGTGCGCGGCTCACGTCCATCGCGACTGCCCGGTGCCGCGGCCGGCTCACGGTCATGAGCTTGGACCCCGGGCGGCGCTCGAGGAGCCCCGCGCTCTCGAGCTCCCGCAGCGCTTCGCGCACCGTCGAGCGGTTGACGCCGAGCTGACGGGCGAGCTCGATCTCCGGCGGTAGCCGCTCGCCCTCCCGCAGCTCGCGGCGCAGGATGCGCTCGGTGATGATGGCGGCTACCTTGCGGTAGCCCGGCACGAGCTGGACCTGATCGAACGCAACGCTCATGGCGCGCCTTCGAACAGCTCCCGCCCGATCAGCATGCGGCGGATCTCCTGGGTGCCGGCGCCGATCTCGTAGAGCTTGGCGTCGCGCAGGAGTCTGCCTGCCGGAAACTCGTTGATGTAGCCGTTGCCGCCGAGTGCCTGAATGGCCTCCAGCGCGACGCGGGTGGCATTCTCCGCGGCGAAGAGGATGCATGCCGCGGCGTCCTGACGGCGTACGCGGCCGGCATCGCACGCTCCAGCCACGGCATAGACGTATGCTCGCGAGGCGCTGAGCGCGGTGTACATGTCAGCGACCTTCGCCTGCATCAGCTCGAACGTACCGATCGGTTGCCCGAATTGCTTGCGCTCGCGTATGTATGGCAGCACGAGGTCGAGCGCCGCCGCCATGAGGCCGAGCGGACCGCCGGCGAGCACCACCCGCTCGTAGTCGAGACCGCTCATCAATACCCGCGCGCCGCCGTTCTCCGGTCCGAGGCGGTTACCGGCAGGGACGGCGCAGTCCTCGAAGACGAGCTCGCAGGTGCTGGAGCCGCGCATGCCGAGCTTGTCGAGCTTCTGCGCGGTGGTGAAGCCGCGCGCGCCGCGCTCCACGATGAACGCGGTGATGCCGCGAGCGCCCGCGGCGGGATCGGTCTTCGCGTATACGATCAGCACATCCGCGTCGGGCCCGTTGGTGATCCACATCTTGCGCCCGTTGAGGACGTAGGTGTCGCCACGCCGTTCGGCCCGCAGCTGCATCGAGACCACGTCCGAGCCGGCCTGCGGCTCGGACATGGCGAGCGCGCCGACGTGCTCGCCGCTGACGAGCCTCGGCAGATACCGATCGCGCTGGGCATCGGTGCCGTTCAGACGCAGTTGGTTGACGCACAGATTCGAATGCGCACCGTAGGAGAGGCCGACCGCGCCCGAGGCGCGGGAGATCTCCTCCATGGCGACGGTATGGGCGAGATAGCCGAGGCCGGCGCCGCCCCAGCGCTCCGGTGCCGTGATGCCGAGGAGGCCGAGCTCGCCCAACTGCGGCCAGAGGTCGCGGGGAAACTCGTTGCTGCGGTCGATCTCGGCGGCGCGCGGGGCGATGCGCTCGGCGGCAAACCGCCGCACCTGCCGCCGGATCTCATCGACCGCCTCGCCGAGGCCGAAATCGCTGTCTGCCAGTGCGTTCGCCGACATGAGCTTGTCATCCATCACTGTGGAATCGTATGATTGTCCGACAATCATGCCGTTGTGACAAGACCATGCCCCGCATTGCCTCCCGGCTCGATCCCCGCTCGCAGGAGTTCCGCGACAACGAGGCGGCGATGCGCGACCTCGCCGCCAGGCTCAGGGCCGAGGTGAGCCGCGCGGCGCAGGGAGGACCCGCCGCGGCGGTCAGTCGCCATCGAGCCGCGGGCAAGCTCACCGCGCGCGAGCGGATCCGGGAACTGCTCGACACCGGCAGCCCGTTTCTCGAGCTCTCGCAGCTCGCCGCCCACGGTCTGTACGGCGGCGGGATCGCCTGCGGCGGCATCATCACGGGCATCGGACGCGTGAGCGGCAGAGAGTGCGTCGTCGTCGCCAATGACCCCACCGTCAAGGGCGGAGCCTACTATCCGATCACCGTGAAGAAGCATCTGCGGGCGCAGGAGATCGCACGCGAGAACCGGCTTCCCTGTGTGTACCTCGTGGAAAGCGGCGGGGCGTTCCTGCCGGCGCAGGATGAGGTGTTTCCGGACCGGGAGCATTTCGGCCGGATCTTCTACAACCAGGCGACGCTCTCGGCGGCGGGTGTGGCGCAGGTCGCGGTCGTTCATGGCTCCTGCACGGCGGGCGGCGCCTACGTGCCCGCCATGGCGGATGAGAACGTCATCGTCCGCGGGCAGGGCAGGGTGTTCCTGGGCGGCCCACCGCTGGTCAAGGCCGCAACGGGCGAGGACATCGATGCGGAGTCGCTGGGCGGCGCCGATGTCCATTGCCGCGAGTCGGGTGTCTGCGACCATTATGCGGAGAACGACACCCATGCGTTGGGTCTCGCCAGGCGAATCGTCGCGCGCTTGCGGCCGCCGCCGGCTACGGCACCCCCGCAGGCGGCTCGCGAACCGCACTACGATCCGGGGGAGCTCTACGGCGCCGTGCCGGCGAGTCTTCGGCGGCCGTACGACGTGCGCGAGGTCATTGCGCGCCTGGTGGACGGCTCGGAGCTCGAGGAATTCAAGCAGCTCTACGGCACGACGCTGGTGTGCGGGTTCGCGCACCTCGCCGGGTATCCGGTCGGAATCCTCGCCAACAACGGCATTCTCTTCTCCGAGAGCGCGCTCAAGGGGACGCACTTCATCGAGCTTTGCGCCCGCGAAGGCATCCCGCTCCTCTTCCTGCAGAACATCACGGGCTTCATGGTCGGACGCCGCGCCGAAGCGGGCGGCATCGCCAAGGACGGCGCCAAGCTCGTCACCGCGGTGGCCTGCGCGCAGGTTCCGAAGCTCACCGTCATCATCGGGGGCAGCTACGGCGCGGGCAACTATGCCATGTGCGGCCGCGCGTACTCGCCGCGATTTCTCTTTCAGTGGCCGAACTCGCGGATCTCCGTGATGGGCGGGGAGCAGGCGGCGAGCGTGCTCGCGACCGTCAAGCGCGGACAGATCGAGGCGGGCGGCGGCGGCTGGGCGGCCGCGGAGGAGGAGGCTTTCAAGCAGCCCATCCGCGAGCAGTACGAGCGTCAGGGCGATCCGTACTACGCTTCCGCCCGGCTGTGGGATGACGGGGTGATCGATCCGCTCGAGACGCGCCGGATCCTGGGGCTCTGTCTCGCCGCCGTGCGCAACGCGCCGGAAGGCGACACGCGCTTCGGGCTCTTCCGCATGTAACGGCCTAACGACTCGAGCGAATCCGCATGACACGCATGATCCGCAGCCTTCTCGTTGCCAACCGCGGCGAGATCGCCTGCCGCATCTTCCGCACCGCGCGCAGGATGGGCATCCGGACGATCGCCGTGTATTCCGACGCGGACGCATCGGCACGGCACGTGCGCGAGGCGGACGCGGCACTTCGTATCGGTCCTCCACCGCCGGCCGAGAGCTATCTCGACATCGAGGCGATCCTCGCCGCCGCGCGCGCGGCGGGTGCCGAGGCACTCCATCCGGGATACGGGTTCTTGTCCGAGAACGCGCAGTTCGCGCAGGCATGCCTCGATGCCGGGCTCGTCTACGTGGGTCCCCCTCCGGCTGCGATTGCCGCGATGGGATCGAAGAGCGTCGCGAAGGCGCGCGTCCGGGCGGCGGGAGTGCCGGTGTTGCCCGGTTACGATGGCGAGCGGCAGGATCTCGAGCATCTCGAGGAGCGCGCGCTCGCGGCCGGGCTGCCGCTCATCGTCAAGCCCGCAGCCGGCGGCGGCGGCAAGGGCATGCGCGTCGTCCATGCGCGGCAGGAGCTGCGCGAGGCGCTGATCGCTGCGCGGCGGCTGGCGGAGAGCGCATTCGGCGATGGCACGCTCCTGCTCGAGCGGTACCTGCCGGACCCGCGGCACATCGAGGTGCAGGTGTTCGCCGACGCGCACGGCAATTGCGTGCATCTCGGGGACCGCGACTGCTCGGTGCAGCGTCGCCATCAAAAGCTCATCGAGGAGGCTCCGGCCCCCGGCCTGCCGCAACGGCTGCGGGAGTCGCTGCACGAGGCGGCCCTGCGGGTGGCGCGCGACATCGGCTACCGCAGCGCCGGCACGGTGGAGTTCCTCTTCGACGGACATGAATTCTACTTTCTGGAGATGAATACCCGCTTGCAGGTGGAGCACACGGTCACCGAGGCGGTCACCGGGCTCGATCTCGTGGAGTGGCAGCTGCGGGTGGCGGGCGGCGAGCCGCTGCCGCTCGCGCAATCGCAGATCAGCCTCGACGGGCACGCCATCGAGGCGCGTGTCTGCGCGGAAGATCCGTGGCGCGGCTTCCTGCCGAGCGCCGGCACCCTGCAGGCGGCCCACTGGCCGCAGGGTGAGTCACTGCGGGTCGATGCCGGCTTTGCGGGCGGTGATACGGTGCCCGCGACGTACGATTCCCTCCTCGCGAAGGTCATCGCCTGGGCGCCGGCGCGCGAGCAGGCGGCGCTGCGGCTGGCGGACGCGCTCGACCGCACCGACCTCGCGGGCATTCATACCAACGAGCGCTGGCTCGGGCGGATCCTGCGCTCCCGCGTCTTTCTCGAGCTGCGCCACAGCGTGGCCATGCTGGATCGGGGCGCGCCGGAATTCTCGGCCCCGCAGCCCGTGACGGCGGCGGCGCTCATCCTGGGGGCGCTGGCCGCGCTGCGCGCTCCGGGCGCCGGGGCGCGGCCGGCCGCCGAGTTGGCGGCAAGTCCATGGGATGTCAGCGACGGCTTTCAACCCAACCTGCCGGCCCGCATCGAGCTGACATTGTCAGAAGGCGGCCGCTCGCACGGGATGCGGCTCACGCTCGAGCGGGGCGAGATGCGGGAAGCGCTGCTCCTCTCGCCGGCGGGGGGCCCTGCGAGCGAGGAGCGCGATACGCGCGTTCGCCTCGCGGGCGTCGCGGTCACCGAGGCGGGTGTGGCCGCGGTGCTGGATGGGGAGCTGTACCGTGCCCGCTGGTATCGGCGCGGACCGCACCTTCATGTCTGGATCCGTGACCTGCATCACGAATTGATGATCGAGGATCCGCGGACCAAGGAGTTCGCGGCGAGCGCGGCTACCGGCGGCCTCACGACACCTTTGCCCGGCGTCGTGTCGGCGGTGCCCGTGCGGGAGGGGCAGGCTGTGGCGGCGGGCGAGGTGCTGATGGTGATCGAGGCGATGAAGATGGAGCACAGCATCACCGCGCCCTACGACGGGGTGGTGCGCACGATCCACTTCGCGGCGGGCGATCGGGTGGCTGAGGGTAGCGAGCTGCTGGCACTGTCGCGGACCGCAGACAGCGATAGTTAGTTACCGTTCAGCTTCGCGTGGCTACCATTGCCGCCGTTCGCAAGAGGAGGCCACGACGACAATGAACAAGTCTCTGTTGATTGGGCTGGCGGTCGGCGCTGCGGCGGCGGCGGGCGCGGGCGCCATGGCAGGTCTCAAGGTCATGCACCGGGGTCCTCAGTACGCGGAGGTGGTACAGGTCATTCCGCTGACAAGGACGATCCGCACGCCGCGGCAGGACTGCCATGACGAGACGGTGGTGCACCGGCGCCCGGCGCGCGACAACCACCAGATTGTCGGCACCGTCGCCGGCGCCGTGGTGGGCGGCCTGCTCGGGCACTACGTCGGCGGGGGCACCGGCCGTGACATCGCGACGGCTGCGGGAGCGGCCGCGGGCGGCTACGCCGGCAATCGGATCGAGAACAGGATGCAGCGCGGCAACGTGTATACGACGACCGAGCAGAGGTGCGCGACCGTGTACCGGCGCACCATCGAGAGGAACGGCTACGAGGTCCGCTACCGGCTCGGCGGCAAGGAAGGCACCGTGCGCATGGATCACGACCCGGGCCAGCGGATCCCGGTGGCGCACGGTCAGCTCGTCCTAGGCACCGGGTCGCAGGCGAGCTGACACGGTCGAGACATAACGCGAGTCCTTGTCATAGAAGCGCCAGGGACGGCGCGCCCACTTGCCGGCGTAGTCGACCCCCACGCGCGGGGCGCGCGCGATCCGGGGCGGCGGGCGCTGTGCGCCGGGCGTCTCGAGCCAGAGCACATCGCCGCAGAGATCCACGCCGTTCAGCCTCCTGTCGATGTGCATCGCCCGGCAGAGCAGGCCGGGTCCCCACGTCCTCTCCTCAATGCCGCTCAATGGCTCGAGCGCGCGCAGGAGCACCGCGTGCGGCACCCCTTCCGCCGCGGTCACCACATTGAGGCAGTGCCAGAAGCCGTAGATGAAATAGACGTAGGCGTGCCCTGGCGGTCCGAACATGACCTCGGTCCGCGGGGTGCGGCCCCGGGAGGAGTGGGCGGCCAGGTCCTCTGGCCCCTGATATGCCTCGGTCTCGACGATCCGGCCGGCGCGCAGCGTCCCGCCCTGCGCGTGCACCAGGTGCATTCCGATCAGCTCGCGCGCGACGGTGAGCGTGTCCCTGGCGTAGAAATCGCGAGTTACTTTCCGAGACGGCGGCATGGGACCCGCATGTTACAATGGCGGTGCCGTCCGACCGGGCGGAGACTTGTGCGGGAATCGGAGCGATGCGAATGCTGATTCGGCGGAGCTGCGGCTCGGGCTGGATGGCCACCGGCATCTTGCTGGCGGCTGGCGTGGCGGGGTTTCTGGCGGCGGCGTGCGCGCAGGCGGCTGTCTTCACCCTGCCGCCGGGCGGCGGCTCCCTCATCGGGAACGATCGGCAGGTCCAATCGAAGGCCTCCGATACGCTGCTCGGCATCGCCCGCAAGTACAGCGTGGGCTACTGGGAGATCCAGGAGGCGAACCCCAAGGTCAACATGTGGCTGCCGGGGAAAGGGACCCCGATCACCATTCCGGGCCGCTTCATCGTGCCGCCAGTCCCGCATGCGGGAATCGTGGTCAACCTGCCGCAGCACAGGCTCTTCTACTTCCCGGTGAGACGGCGGCACGAGCAGCCGATCGTCATCACCTATCCCGTCAGCCCGGGTGAGAAGGGCTGGGCAACCCCGGTGGGAACCACCCGAATCATCCGCAAGGTGCCGCACCCGGTCTGGATCCCGACCCCCTCGATCCTGAAGGCGCACGAGGAGGAAGGCGATCCGATTCCCAGGATCTATCCGGCGGGCCCCAACAACCCCATGGGCGAATGGGCGCTGCAGACCACCCTGAGCCACGGCGAGATCTACATCCACGGCACCAACAATCCGATGGCGATCGGAATGGCGGTCACCCACGGCTGCGTTCGTCTGTATCCGGAGGACATCGCCGCGCTCTTCCCGGTCGTTCCGGTGGGAACCCGGGTGAACATCGTCAGCGATCCCATACTGGCCACGCTGCAGGACGGGAAGCTCTATCTGGAGGTTCACCCGCCGGCGGGCAGCGATCACAAGCCGGCACCGCCCGATTACCAGGAGATCTCCAAGATACTCGATGCCGCGATCGGCAAGAGCCAGGTCGCGATCGACTGGAGGAAGGTGCGGCAGGTGGCCACCCGGGCCAATGGCATTCCGCAGCTCGTCGGCGTGCAGGCTTTCTACAACCCGCCCGGTGCCCAGGCTCAGCCAACCGAGGAGACGATGCTCACCGGGCCGCGCCGGTCAAAGAGCGGAGCTGTCGGAGCAACCTGACGATCGCCGTCGCCCGTGAGACCAGCGCCATGCCGGCGCTCACCTTGCCGATCCAGCCGACGAGGCGCCGCTCGCGCAGCATGATGAGCAGTGTTCCGAGCGATACCAGCCACGCGAGCGGATGACTGGCGGCCGAGGTCGGTGCCCGCCGGCTGAGGCTGGACAGCTGCGCCGACGGACTGAGCTGCGCGATCCGATAGGCGATCTCGAGCCGTTGCTGCTCGCAACGGGCGATGAGGCTGAGTCGGCGCGCCTCCAGCTCGCGCAGGCGCCTCATTGTGCCGCTCCGCCGCTGCCGCTCACGCGGCGCTCATCATGCTCGAACTGGCCGAGCGTGCCGGCAAGGAGCGGCGGGCGCGCGCGAAAGATGCGCGCCCCGATCAGGCCGCAGGCCACGGCCAGCAGGAGAAGGACGGCCATGCTGCCGAGCAGGCCCGCCATGCGGTGCGTCTGCCACACCGCGATCACCACCGCCGTCAAGGCAAAGACGAGCGCCAGCAGTGCGCAGGCGACGGCGGCGAATCCCCAGAGCAGCAGTTGAGCCACGTATGCGAGGTAGACCTCCGCTTCGACCGCGGCCAGATCGAGCCGCGTCCTGAGGGAGTCGAGGATCAGCCCGAGGAAGCCTCGGATCAGACCTGGCCCGCGCGGATCGGTCGCCCCCCCGTCGGCGTCGTCGGATGTGCTCGCGGCGTGATCGCTCATCAACGGCGGCCCAGCAGCAGGCCGGCCAGCAGTGCGAAGCCGCCCGCGACCGCCACCGCCATCCAGGGGTTGTCGCGCACGTAGTCGTCGAGGACCTCGGCGCGGCCCTTCAGATCACGCTCGATGCCGTTCAGCTGGCGGCGAAGCGCATGGAGGGACTGCTCGGCACGCTCGCGTGCCTCATCGGTGAGGTCCTCGGCGCTCTCGGTACTCGCGCGCAAAAGCGCTTCGGCATCCCGCACCAGCGTCTTGATGTCTTCGGCGAGCTTGCCGGCGTCGAAATGTGGGCTCATGTCAGATCCTCGTTAACCGCGCGATCGCGAAGCCATTGGCCTTCAGAGCAGTTTAGTCACAGCCAGCGCTGCCCGCACCATAAGGAGTTCTTCGTAGACGGGTATTACCCGCACGGTCACCCGGCTTGCCGCCGTGCTGATGCGCGACTCGCTGCCCAGGGCGGATCGGTTCGCGGCAGTGTCCAGCTCGATGCCGGCCCACTCGAACCCGGAGAGGATTCTCTCCCGCACCTCAGGCACGTGCTCACCCACGCCGCCGCCGAAACCGATACCGTCACAGCCGCCGAGCACAGCAAGAAAGGCTCCGAGGTACTTGCGCGCGCGGTAACAGTAGAGCTCGATCGCAAGCTTGGCGCTCTCCGATCCCTCCGCCAGCAGCGTCTGTGGATCCCCGGAGCTCCCGGACACCCCGGCCAGGCCGGAGCGCTCGTTCAGCATGGCGACGACGCGATCGCCGCTTACGCCGAGCCGGCGCTCGAGGTAGGGGACCGCCGCGGCGTCGAGATCCCCGGAGCGGGTCGCCATCACCAGGCCCTCGAGGGGCGAGAACCCCATCGAGGTGTCGCGGGGCCGGCCCCGGTCGATGGCGGCGATGGAGCAGCCGCCTCCCAGCTGAAAGGTGATGAGCCTGCCGCCGTCGGGGAGCTGGGGCTCGAGCTCGCACCAGCGCTGGCACATGGCTTCATGGGCGAGCCCGTGAAACCCATAGCGGCGGATGCCGATCCCGACCCCGAGCTCGGGCGGCAGCGCGTATTCCGCAGCCATGCGGGGCAGGGTGGAGAAGAAAGCAGTGTCGAATGCTGCAACGTGCTCGACCCCGGACCCGCAGACCTCGCGCGCGGCGTCGATCCAGCGCAGCGCCAGCGGGTCGTGCAACGGCGCGAGCTCCGAAAGGCCGGCAATCGCCTCCCGCGCGGCGTCATCGATGAGCGTCGGGGCGGTGAAGCGTGTGCCGCCATGGACGACGCGATGCACTGCCATGGTGGCCCTTGTCTCCAGTCGTCCTAGAAAGCTCCGCAAGGCGGCCCGGGGATCGAGCGGTGTACCGGTGAGGTGCTGGGCCTGCAGCCGCCTCGGCGGCGGTCGGTCCGGCGCGCGGTCAGCGACCTCGAAAGCGGCCAGCTTGACCGAAGTGCTGCCGGTGTTGACGGTCAAGACGATCATGAGCGGGTTATATTACGCGCTGTTGCCCCTGCACACTGCCGGGAGGCTCTGTGGATATACAAGCGGTACGCGCGCGTCTGCTCAAACGCCGGGAGGAGCTGCAGGTGCGGGCGAGCAAAGCCAGCGCGGACCTGCGGCACGAGTCCGATCCCCTGAGCGCGGATTTTGCCGAGCAGGTGACGCAGCGGGAATCGGACGATGTCCTCGGAGCTATTTCCGAGTCGGCGCAGCAGGAGTTGCGCCTGCTGCAGGCCGCGCTGCAGCGGCTGGAGGAGGGCCGTTACACCACGTGCTCGGCCTGCGGCGAGCCCATCGAGGTGGAGAGACTCCAGGCGGTGCCGTATACCGACCGCTGCCGCCTCTGCGCCGAGGGGGCCCTGCGACCGAGCGGCGAGCGCCCGCCGAGGAGGCCGGGGTGAAGAGCTCGGCCCGCTCTGGCGGTGTCATCACCATTACCACCGACTTTGGGCATCAGGGGCCGTTCGTCGGTGTCATGAAGGGGCGTATTCTCGGCCGTTTCCCCTCGGCGCAGATCATCGACCTCACCCACGAGATCGTCGTGCACTGGCCCGCCGAGGCCGGGTTCTGGCTGGTGCGCGCCTTCGAGTACTTCCCGTCGGGGACGGTGCACGTGGCGGTGGTCGATCCGGGCGTCGGGACGTCACGGGACATCCTCGTGGTGAGCGCCGCCGGTCATCTTTTCGTCGCGCCCGACAACGGGCTCCTGGCTCCGGTGGTGGCCCGGCATCCGCAGGCGGCCATCGTGCGCCTGCGTCCCGAAGGCCTGGCGCGGCTCGGGATCCAGCACGCCAGCGCCACCTTTCATGGCCGGGACATCTTCGCGCCCGTCGCCGCGGAGCTCGCGGCCGGTCGCTGCACTCCCGAGGAGCTGGGCGAAGCGGCCTCCCCCGATTCCCTGGTGCCGTCCTGGGTGGATGAGCCCACGGTCGAGCATGCGAGCGTTTCCGGGGTGATCATCACGATCGATCACTTCGGCAATCTCATCAGCAACATCGATGCGACCCTGATCGAGCGCTTCCGCCTGCCCCTGGTGCATGCGGGCAATCACGCCTTCCCGCTGCTTCGGACGTACGGCGACACGCGCCCTGGGGATTATCTGGCGCTCGTCAATTCCTTCGGAGTGGTGGAGATCGCCCGGGCCGAGCAGAGTGCAGCCGAGGGACTGGGCCTGAGCCGGGGGGCGCCGGTCACGGTGCGCGACAGGACGGAGTCGTGACGGATGCCGCCGGAACGGATCCATATTCATACCTTTTGGATATTGCTCTCCGGCCGGAATCCGTTATAGTTCGCTGCCTTGCTCCCTGCCCATGATGCACTTACCCATTGATTTAACTCAGGATTTTCACCGCTAGATGTCGGAACGAGACAACGAGAGCTTCGATCTCGACGAGGAATTCTTGAGCGGGGCCACCGAGGACAGCACCGATTACGACCGGCTGCTTGACCGGGTGGACAAGCGCGTCCGCAACCAAGTGAAACGCGGCAAGGCCGCGTGGAGCCGGCTGGAGGAAGTCCTGGCGGACAAGAAGCTCGAGAAGGACCTCCGCGACTTCGACGAAGAGCTTTGATGCTCGAGACCTGAGCAGGGCGGCTCCGGCGCGCCAGCGCCGCGGCTCAGCCTGGGGGACTGCTCGACCAGGGTCGACTCGGCCCCCCTCGGGGCCTCACACGACGGGCGTCCTCTCCGTCGCATGCCTGGAATCATTCTCGTGACTCGCACCGTGTCCGACTGGATCGTCCTCAAGTTCGGCGGGACCAGCGTCTCCTCGCTCGCCAACTGGCGCAACATCGCCAAGGTCACCGCTGCGCGCCAGGCGGAGGGCGCTCGCGTCCTGATCGTGCACTCCGCCGTGAGCGGCATCACCGACCGGCTCGAGAAGCTGCTGTCGGCCGCGCGGGGACAGGCGCAGGAGGAGGAGCTCAGGACCATCGACGAGCGCCACCGGCGCCTCGCCGCCGAGCTCGGAATCCCGCTGGGAGAGAGCTGCGAGCGTCAGCTGGCGGAGCTGCGCCAGATCGCCGCGGGCATCGCCCTCATCGGTGAAGTGAGCGACCGCACGCGCGCCCGTGTCATGTCGAGCGGCGAGCTCCTCGCCACCGATCTCGGCGCACGGTTCCTGCGGACCCAGGGTCTGGAGGTGGCCTGGGCCGATGCCCGCACCATGCTCTCGTGCGAGGAGCGTGCGAACGCCTCCGCGAAGGCGAGCACGCTCAATGCCACGTGCAGCTTCGCGCCCGATTCCGCGCTCGCGGAGCGGCTCGCGAGCCTGGCGCCGATCGTGGTCACCCAGGGATTCATCGCACGCGACGGCGAAGGCAACACGGTCCTGCTCGGCCGCGGCGGCTCGGACACCTCGGCCGCCTATCTCGCCGCGAAGCTGCGCGCCCGCCGGCTCGAGATCTGGACCGACGTGCCGGGGATGTTCAGCGCCAACCCGCGCTCGACGCCTACCGCGCGCCTGCTGCGCTCCCTGCACTACGACGAGGCACAGGAGATCGCCACGAGCGGCGCCAAGGTCCTGCACCCGCGCTGCATCCTGCCGGCGCGCCAGTATCGGATTCCGCTCCATGTCTATGCCACGCAGGCGCCGGATCTAGAGGGCACGGTGCTCAGCGCCGATGCGGGCGACGGCAACGCGCAGGTGAAGGCTGTCTGCACGAAAAAGGGCATCACCCTGATCGCGCTCGAGAGTCCCGGGATGTGGCACCAGGTGGGCTTCCTCGCCGATGCCTTCCAGGTGTTCAAGAGCCACGGCATGTCCGTGGATCTGGTCTCGACATCGGAGACCAACGTCACGGTATCTCTCGATCCGGCGGCCAACACGCTCGACGAGGGCCTGCTCACCGATCTGGTGAGCGACCTCTCCCGTCTGTGCCGCGTGCAGGTGATAGGTCCCTGCGCCTCGGTCAGCCTCGTCGGGCGCAACATCCGCGCGATCCTGCACCAGCTGGGCGGCGCCTTCGAGTTCTTCGAGGAGCAGAAGATCTACCTCGTGAGCCAGGCCGCCAACGATCTGAACTTCACCTTCGTCGTCGATGAGAGGCAGGGCGACCGCCTGGTGGACCAGCTGCACGAGCTGCTCATCCGGCCGGTGCCGGGCGATCGGGTCCTCGGGCCGACCTGGCAGGAGCTGTTCGCGAAGCCCCAGGACGGGGCGGCGAGGGTCGAGCCTTGGTGGCGCGAGAAGCGCGCGGCACTGCTCGAGGCGCTCGGAACGCGCGATGCGGCGTATGTCTATGACCTCGATGCCGTGCGGCTGGCCGCCCGGGCGCTGCGCGGCATGAGCTCGATCTCCCGGGTTCACTACGCCATGAAGGCCAACCCTCATCCCGCACTGCTCGAGGCGGTGCGCGAGGAGGGCATCGAATTCGAGTCCGTGTCGCGTCACGAGGTCGAGCGGGTGCTCGAGCTGTTTCCGGCGCTCGACCCCCGGCGCGTGCTCTACACGCCGAACTTCGCCTCGCGTGACGAATATGCCTGGGCGCTCGGTCGCGGCGTGCAGGTCACGGTCGACAATCTCTACGTCCTGTCGCAGTGGAAGGGCCTGTTCCGCGACCGGGAGATCTTCGTGCGCGTCGATACGGGCGTGGGCGCCGGCCACCACCATCACGTTCGCACGGCCGGTGCGCATGCCAAGTTCGGTGTGCCCGTCGCCGACCTCGAGCGTCTGGTGCGGGACGCGCACGAGGCCGGCGCTCTCATCGTGGGTCTGCAGGCGCATGTCGGCAGCGGCATTTTCGATGTCACGACGTGGCAGCGGACCGCGCGGCAGCTGGTGGGTCTCGCCCAGCGCCTCGATGCCGTGCGCGTCATCGACATCGGCGGCGGTCTCGGCGTGCCGGAGCGCAGCGACCAGCCGGGCCTGGACATCGCGGCGCTCGATACTCTGCTTGCCGCGGTACGCGCCGAGCATCCGCGGCTGGAGTTCTGGCTGGAGCCCGGGCGGTATCTCGCCGCTCCCGCGGGAGTGCTGCTGGCCCGTGTGACCCAGCTGAAGAGCAAAGGAGGCGTGCGCTATGTCGGTGTGGCCACGGGGATGAACTCCCTCATCCGGCCGGCGCTCTATGGTGCATACCATGAGATCGTCAATCTGACGCGCCTGACGGAGCCCGCCACCGAGCTCGTGAACATCGTGGGTCCCATCTGTGAGAGTGCCGACGTGCTCGGCCACGATCGTCTGCTGCCGCCGACCCGGGAGGGCGACGTCATTCTCATCGCCAATGCGGGCGCCTACGGCCACTGCATGAGCTCGCACTACAATCTGCGGCATCCGGCAGAGGAGATCGTTCTCTGAAGCACTCGACGAAGCGTTCCCCGGGCAGGGGCTCGGGCTCCTCCCGGGGCCGGAAGAAGTCCGCGCGGCGGGACTGGGGCGTGGGAGGTCTGCTCGCGGGAGTGCTGCTCGTGGGCGTGCTGGGCTCTGCCGGTTACGTCTACTACCTCGACCGGATGGTCACCCACCGCTTCGAAGGGCTGCGCTGGACCTTGCCTGCGCGCGTCTACGCCGCTCCTCTCGATCTTTACGCCGGCCTCGATCTCTCGCAGCCGCAGCTCGAGCATGAGCTGCAGCGTCTTTCCTATCACCAGGTGTCCGATCTGCAGCAGCCTGGCAGCTACCGCGTGAGCGGCGACCGTGTCGACATCGACCTGCGCCCAGCGCGGTTCGCCGACGGCAGCCGGCCCGCGATGGGCCTGTCGGTCGCCTTCGGTCCCGCCGGTATCGCGGACATGCGCGATGCGGCCGGCCGCGAGGTGCCGGTCACGCGGCTCGATCCCCTCCTGATCGGCAGCATCTTCCCGAGCGACGGCGTGGACCGGATCGTGGTGACGCCGCAGCAAGTGCCTCCGCTCCTGCCCGCAGCCCTGAAAGCGGTGGAGGACCGCACCTTCGACACCAACTGGGGTGTCGATCCCATGGGAATCCTGCGGGCGGCCTGGGTCGATCTGCGCTCGCATCGGATCGAGGAGGGCGCGAGCACGCTGACCCAGCAGCTCGTGCGCAGCTACTTCCTCTCGAACCGGCAGACCTTCGGGCGCAAGATCCGCGAGGCCATCATGGCGGTCGCGCTCACCGAGCATTTCAGCAAGGCGGATCTCATGAACGCCTATATCAATGAGATCTTCCTCGGCCAGGACGGCAATCGGTCCATCCACGGCTTCGGGCTGGCGAGCGAATTCTATTTCGGCAGGCCGCTCTCGGAGCTCGATCTGCCGCAGATCGCCACGCTGGTCGCCATCGTGCGCGGGCCCACTTACTACGATCCGCGCCGGTATCCGCTGCGGACGCTGGCGCGGCGCAATCTGGTGCTGAAGATCCTGGCGCAGCAGGGAGTCGTGACCCGCGCGCAGGCGCGGGCGGCGGCGCGTCGGCCTCTCGGCGTCACGCAGGGCGCCTCCGGCGCCTATTACCCCTCTTATCTCGATCTCGTGCGCCGCACGCTCCAGCGCGACTATCCGGAGAAGGAGCTGACCGAGGCCGGCCTGCGGATCTATACGAGCCTGCAGCCGCGCGTGCAGGCGCTCGCCGAGCGCGCGCTCGACTCGCATCTGCAAGCGCTCGACAAGTGGCATCACCGCAGCGGCGAGAAGCTGGAAGGGGCGGTGGTCGTCACGTCCCCGCAGAGCGGCGATGTGCTCGCCATCGTGGGCGGCCGGGACGCCGATTTCGACGGCTTCAATCGCGCGCTCGATGCGCACCGCTCGATCGGCTCTCTGGTGAAGCCGTTCATCTATCTGACGGCGCTCGAGACGGGCCGCTACACGGCGGCCACCGTTGTCCAGGATCAAGCGGTGAGCATCAAGCTGTCGAACGGGCGCTACTGGCGCCCGCACAACTACACGCGCCGCACGTATGGACCGGTGCCGCTCGTTCGCGCCCTGGGAGATTCGCTGAATCTGGCAACCGTCGGTGTCGGAATGGATCTCGGGCTCGGCAAGGTCACGGGAACCCTGCGGCGCTTCGGTCTGAAGCAGACGCCGGACCAGGTGCCGGCGATGCTGCTGGGGGCCATCGACATCTCACCGTTCCAGGTCGCGCAGCTCTACAATGGGCTCGCGAACGGAGGATTCCGCACGCCGCTGCGCGCAGTGCAGGCGGTCGTCAGCGTGGACGGCAAGCCGCTCAAGGCCTTCCCGGTGCAGGTGACGCAGGTGGCTCCGGCGGCCGATGTCTACCAGGTCGACAGCATGATGGAGCAGGTCATTACTCACGGCACGGGAGTGCCGGCGCTGCGCATCCTGCCGCCCGGGCTGGTGACCGCGGGCAAGACGGGCACGTCTTCCCAGGATCGGGACAGCTGGTTCGCCGGATTCTCGGGCGGGGATCTCGCAGTGGTGTGGGTGGGATACGATCACTATCAGCCCACGGGGCTCACGGGCTCTGAGGGCGCGCTGCCCGTCTGGGCCCATCTGATGACATCGCTCGGCACGCCCTCGCTCGAGATGCCGGCGCCCGAGGGCGTCACGCCGACCTGGATCGACTACCTGACGGGCATGGGTGCGCCGCCCGGCTGTCCCGGCGCGCAGCCGGTGCAGGTGGCGCTGCCGACGGGCACGCAGGTGCCGCCGATGCCGGGCTGTGCAGGCGGCACCACGGTGGGAACGGTGCTGGAGCGCGCCGGGCAGTGGCTGCACCGGCTGGTGCATTGAGGTGTTGAAGTCATGAAGATGTTGGCAGGCGCGCTCGCGCTCGGCGGATTGCTCGCAGGCTGCTCGTTGCTGAGCCCGCCGCAAGGCATGGGCGGATATCCGCAGCCGCAGGAGCGCACGGTACCGGCGGCGCGCGCGCCCGGTCCCAACGGGGAAGCGCCCGCGTCGCAGCCCGTGCCGTTCCAGGGCGCGCCCGCGCAACCGCCGGCGCCCGCCGCGCCGATGCAGAGACAGTTCACCCTCGGGCCGGCGGCGACGGCGCTGGTGGGAGAAGCGCACGCCCAGGAGCGCACCCGCAACTTCGGACTGGCGGCGCAGACGCTCGAGCGGGCGCTGAGCATCGAGCCGGGCAATCCGCTGGTGTGGATCGAGCTCGGGCGCGAGAACATTCTCGCCGGCAACCCCACCCAGGCATACGGGATGGGGCGCAAGGCGTTGTATCTCGCCAGCGGCGATCCCCATACGCAGGCGCGCGCCTGGCAGCTGATCGCCGCATCCTTGCGCGAGCAGGGGCGCAATTCCGCGGCGTACGCGGCCGAGGAGCGAGCGGCCGCCCTCAGTCAGAATTGAGGTACGGATCCAGCGCCTAGAACAAGGGTCGCCAGAGGCGCCAGAACACCGCCTCGAGATGCCGCCAGAGACCCTGGCTGTGCACGAAGCGCCAGTCGATCCGCCTGGCGTGTGCCATGTCCGAAAGCATGTCGCGCTGTATCTGCTCGGCGGTCGAGATTCCGAGAACCACGACATCGACCTCATCGTTGAAGAGAACGCTGCGCTGATCGAAGTTGGATGAGCCGACGAGCGACCAGACTCCGTCGATCACCATGGCCTTGGAATGCACGATCCCGGTGCGCCGCTCATATACCTTCACGCCGGCTCGCAGCAGCTGCCCATAGTAGGAGCGTTGGATGGCAAGAACCTCCGGCACGTCCGTGTGGGACGCCAGGAGGATGCGCACGTCCACGCCCCGGCGCGCCGCATTCTTCAGCGCGGTCAACTCCTGATGGGTAGGCACGAAATACGCCGCCGTCATCCAGATGCTACTTTGCGCCGTGCGTATGGCCGTCAGCACCGTCGCGTAATATCGGGTGGCCAGCCTTGCCGGGCTGCTGCCGATGACCCGGACTATCTCCTTGCCCTGGGGCCGCTGAGGCGGATCGAAATCCGGTCCGAGGGCTGGACCCTTCTGCTCTCGCCAGTGCTGGCGAAAGAGCCTCGCCAGCGGGAGGACGGCAGGTCCCCGGATCTCGAGGTCGAGATCGTGCCAGACCGGGTGAGCGGCCGGGGATCCGCCCGCCTTGCGCGGCTTGGAGGCATCGGAGGTGAGGATGTGGGGTGCGCTCTCGTAGGTCGTGCTGAGATTCACGCCGCCGACGATGGCGACCTCGTCGTCGACGACCAGGATCTTGCGATGGTCGCGATCGTTCGGTGATGCGGTGGCCCGCAGCGGATTGAGCGGATTGTATTGTACGAGCTTGACTCCTGCCGTCCGCAGGCG
Organism: Steroidobacteraceae bacterium; assembly: GCA_035713045.1. Taxonomy (GTDB): domain Bacteria; phylum Pseudomonadota; class Gammaproteobacteria; order Steroidobacterales; family Steroidobacteraceae; genus 13-2-20CM-66-19. The sequence goes on along the minus strand of DASTAC010000021.1, from coordinate 2,215 downwards.
CGCGAGAAATGGAGCGGGCGTGCCGAGCGATCCGACTGCGTCGTACATCACACGGACGTGCACGCCGGAGCGGCTCTTGGTCACCAGCAGATCGCCGAGGCTGCGGCCGCCGCTCTGCACGTCCTGAAACGTGTAGTACTCGAGATCGACGAAGTGCCTGGCGGCCGCGATGGCGCTGAACATCGCGGGAAACGTCTGCGAGCCGTCGCGCAGCACCTTCACGCTGTTGCCCGTGTAAAGCGGACTCTCCGCCACGAGCTGCTCGACCGCCAGATGGCGATCCAGGGCATTGGCGTCCGGCGACACGGAGGCCACGCGCGCGAGCACCCGTCTCGCCTCGCGGTGCGACAGCGGCCCGTGCACCCCATAGACGCGGATCGCGTCGGGGCCGGAGGCCTCCTGCTGCAGCTGTCGCTCGTTGACGACCGGAAGCTGCACGCAGGCCGCGAGGCCCAGGCTGAGGGCGAGGAGCAGGGCGAGAGCACGTACGGAGCCCAATGGGACGGACCGATGCGAGGCCTCGGGCTGAGGCGCCGATCAGCGCATCAAGATTCGTTCCCGGCGCTCAGAAGGTGAAGGTGACCGCCGCGGTATAGAGCCGCGCGCCATCCGTGTAGGGCATCTGGAAGTGCTCGTACTCGAGGCGGCCGCCGATCGGCCCCCAGTGCGCCTGGATCCCGGCGCCCCACACGAAGCTCGTCCCGCTTCGGTTCAGCGCGAAGAGGGTATTGTTCGGTCCGCGCAGACTGCCGCTGAGGGTCCAGCGGGCGCCTCCGGCCTTGCCATAGATATCGACGGGTCCCAGGGGCAGAAGTCCCACGCCGAAGATGTCGAACGCGCGGGCGTCAGCGTGATCGTACGGCGAGCTGCCGCCGAGCAACCCCTGGCTCTGGTGGCCCAGATCGACATAGTTCGCTTCCACGGCGAAGGGCGGGATCGGACGAAAGCCGACGATCGCCTTCCAGGCATTGTCGTCGATCTTGAAGCCGTAGCCGGTCGTGCCGAAGACGTTGTTGATCTGTGCTCTGACATAGCCTGCGCCGACGTAGAATCCGGTGTCGGCCACGGTGGCGGGATCGCGGCCGGCCCAGCGGCTCGACCATCTGTTTTGTGCGTGAGCGGCACCGGCGCCGGCGAAGGCGCCGAGGGCGCACAGACACATTCCGGCAAAGCGCATCGAATGCTGCATGTTCGCATCTCCACGCCGGCGTGCCGCCGGCTCCGTTTGCCTTCTCAGCCAGAGGCGTTCCCGAGGCGGTGTTGCCGCCGGTCCGGGCCGCTCGATCCGCAGTGCGCTGCCTCTACCTGAGCTTCCATCTCAAGCCGGCGAACACCTCGCGCTGAACCACGATGTCGGGCTCGGCGATCGTGGTGATCTTGAGCCAGCGGTAGCCCGCGAGGCCGCTGAGGCGCGCGGTGAAGGGAATATCCGCGCCCGCGGTGAAGTCGTAGATGTTGTCTGCCTGCCCGAACGTCAGCACCGTCGGTGAGTAGTACGCGCTGCCGAATGCGGCTATCCCCCACCGTGGGAGCACGACGTACCGCGCGTTAACGCCGAAGGCGACGGCAAAGACGTCCGTCTTGTTGACGTCCGACAGAAGCGCGAGATATCCCTGTGGACCGATATCGATCGTCAGATGCGGGACGATGTGAAGGGCGGTATGGAACATCAACGCCGCCGAGCCGATGATGTTTCGGTTCTGCGTGAGCAGGAATCCGTAGTCGAGATCGCTGCGCCCGGTGACCCCCCACGGGGAGGGGGAGAGGTAGCGCAGCTGCAGAGCGCTGTTTCCGGCCGTGGCCTCTACCGCGGTGTTGATGCCTGGCGGGCGCGGCTCCTGCGCGTGCACCGCGCCGCCGGCGATCAGCAGCAGAAACCCCAGAGCGATACCGTATTTCATGGCGTTGGATTCCCGGTCCGCTGCCGGCACGATTGCCAACTTCGCGGAAACGCGGGAATGGTCGCCAGAATTGTTCCCGGACGCGGCGAGCTCAGTCTTCGCCTGGCACCACGCGGCTGCGCGCGGCGTGCCGGGACTCGAGCTGCGCGACGACATGCTCGAGCCGCAGGCCTCGGCTTCGGAGGAGAAGGAGGAGGTGGTAGAGGAGGTCGGCGGCTTCGCCGATGAGGGCCTCGTCGGGCTCGGTCACGGCGGCGAGCGCCACCTCCAGCCCTTCCTCGCCGACCTTCTGCGCGATGCGCTTCGGGCCCTGC
>DASTAC010000020.1:0-104354 GCA_035713045.1 Steroidobacteraceae bacterium | reverse complement strand
AGATTGACGCCGGAGAGGATGGCGAGCGCCAGGAGTCCGGTTCGCCTGCCGCGCGCCAGGCCGGTGGTCTCGAGAGACTGGGGAGGGAGAGGCGAGGCCATGTGCATAGCCTACCCGGCCCCGCGGCCTCGCGCGACGTTTAAACCCCCCGGCCCACGCGAGCATCGAAATGGATGAGGCCGTCCGAACAAACATTCGACAGGAGAGACCGTCATGATCCGATGCTCAGCGCTCACCGCTCTCGCCGCTCTCGCGACCGCTGCCGCGATCGCATCGCCCGCGACCGCATCGGCCGCCCAGCCTCTCGGCCGGGGAGCCCGGATGAATGTCTACTACGACCTGCGCGATCTCTCGAGCGAGCGCGGCATCCGCTCGCCGTACCTGCGCATCGTGAAGGCGGCGCGTGAGGTTTGCCCCGGCTCCGACTCGAGATACGTGGCTGTGGTTGCCGCGAGCAAGGAGTGTGAGCGGCACGCGATCGCACGCGCCGTTGCGCAGATCGGCAACGAGCGGCTCGCCGCCCCAGATGCGCGGGCCCGGGGCCCCGCCGCCAGGACGGCCACGAGCACGGCCCCTCTCACGCCCCCCGATCCGCCGGCTCCCCCCGATCGCACTTCAGGCACTCGAGCACCGTCCCAACCATGCTCGCGCGCCCTTGCGGCGTCGTCACCCAGGGACGGCTGACCCACGGCGGGTTGTGGCGCACGTGCTGATTGTGGCCGCAGTCGAGCTCCGCAACCCAGTGGAGCTCCTCGTCGCGGTGGTAGCCGGTGATCGTGCGCCGCATGGCCCACTCACACTACCATTGCCCCGCGGGGGCCGGTACATTGCCGCCGATGGAGATCTTCAAGGAATTCCGCATCGAGGCGGCGCACCGGCTGCCCAACGTTCCGCCCGGCCACAAATGCGCGCGACTGCACGGACATTCTTTCCGGGTCGCGGTGCACGTCGCGGGCGCGGTCGATCCGCACCTCGGCTGGGTCTGCGACTTCGCCGAGCTCTCGGCGGCCTTCGCCCCGCTGCACGAGGCGCTGGACCACCGCTATCTCAACGAGATCCCCGGCCTGGAGAATCCCACCAGCGAGCAGCTTGCGGCCTGGCTCTGGGAGCGCCTCTGCGCGCGGCTGCCGGGCTTGAGCCGGATCGTCATCCGCGAGACCTGCACCAGCGGCTGCGAGTATCGCGGACCGGCAGCGTGCTAGGCTTGAGCGGCGCCGCCCCGAAGCGGAGCGCGGCGGGAGGGGCCCATGCGAATGCACGTACCGGTCGCTTCGATTCCAGCCTCGATCCTCGGGGCTCTGCTTCTGTCCGCGGGCTGCGCCCGCGCGGCGGCGGTTCGCCAGTGTGACGGAGTCTCGTTCCCGGAGCACATCCAGGCGCAGGGACAGACACTGACACTCAACGGCCTGGGCCTGCGCAAGGCCACGATCTTCGGCATCAAGGTCTATGTCGGCGCGCTCTACGTGGCACACCCCACGAGCGATGCGCAGGTCCTGCTGAGCTCGGGCGATCCGCTCGAGATGCAGCTGCGTTTCGTGTTCCGAGTCACCGCCGGCGAGCTGCGCGGCGCGTGGCGCGACGGCTTCGAGAAGAGTGCGCCCGCGGAGCTGCCCCGGCTGCAAAGCCGGATCGCGCAACTCAATGCGTGGATGCGAAGTGTCAAATCCGGCGACCGGATGACCTTCCTGCGCATCCCGGGCAAGGGCATCCGGTACTCCCTGGACGGCACCGTCGTGGGCACGATCCCCGGCGAGGACTTCGCCAGGGCCTTTCTCGCCATCTGGCTCGGTGCCTCGCCGCCCAGCCGGGCGCTGCGCGCCGGGCTTCTCGGCGGCCCCTGCACCTGAGCCGCAGGCCGCGCACCGGTCGGCGCCGTGAGCGACGCCGCTCGAGACGCCCTCCCCTGATTGCCGTCCCGGCTGCAATCGGGGCCAGCACCGCAGCGCCGGTCTGCCGTGCGGCCGTGCAGCGGCACCGGCGCCTGCACCTCGCGGCCGGTGTGATCGGCGAGTCATCCAGGAACGGAGTGTCGTGCGCCGTCGGCCTGAATGAGGCGGCCGTCAGAGGTGCACGCCCGCCAGCGTCACGATTCTCAGGATCACGAGTCCCCCGGCGACTGCGAGATAACCGCGCAACGCCAACATGGAGAAGCGCGTGAGCGGCGTCATTCGCGCCGGACCCAGCGTGCTCAGGGCCGGCATGCGCCAGGAGTCACGCAGCCGCGGGTCGATGCGCCAGGTGGGTGACCGCAGCGCCTTGATGAACGGCGGCACCGCCGCGATCAGGCCCAGCGCCGCACCGCCGCCGAGGATCTGCACCATGGCGCCGGCGCCGATGCCCGGAAAGAGCACGGCGGCGGTCAGGATGACGGAGAGCAACAGCAGCGCTCCGATCACGAGCCCGGTGAAGAGGTTCAGCCAGGGGCCGTTGACCCAGGGCCCGAGCACTTCCTCGTCGTTGCAGAGCAGCAGCAGAAAGACCGTCGCACTCGGCAGCAGGACGCCGGCCAGCGTCTGCACCGCGTTGGTCAGCAGTCCGAGCGGCGTTCCGGGCGTCAGCACGAGAGCCGCCGCGAGCGCGATCAGCCCGCCGTACACCGCATAGAAGGTCTTGGCCTCCTTCGGACGATTGTGCAGCGAATGCCGCAGCGAGAGCACATCCCCGATGGCGTAAGCCGTCGAGAGCGAAACGGACATCGCCCCGATCACGCTCGCATCGATCAGGGCCACCGCGAAGCAAACGCCCGCAGCGTGTCCGACATACTTCCCGAGCCCCGCCGCCACCGCGCCCGCGTCCTGGAACGCGCCGAACTCCGGATGGCCGGCAAACGTCGCGGCCGTGAAGCCGATCATGGCGACGGCGCCGAGGACGACGAGAACGATACCGAGGCAGAGATCGACGCGCTCGTAGCGCATGAAACGAGGAGTGATCCGCTTGTCGATGACATAGCTCTGCTGGAAGAAGAGCTGCCATGGCGCGACCGTGGTGCCGACGATGGCGATGATGAGCAGCATGATCTCGCTCAGCTTGCCCTGCGGCAGGTGCGGCACGACGAGGTCGTGCGCCATCTGCGCCATCGGCGGGTGGACCCAGATGAGCACCGGCACGAGCAGCAGACTCCCCATCACCAGGAGCATCGAGAATCGCTCGAAGCGCCGGAAATCGCCCGTCCCCGCCGCCCCGACCACGATCACCGCGGCGGCGATCACGCCGAGGGGTCGCGAGAGACCGAGATACGAGAGCGCGAGACTGATGCCGATGAACTCGGTGACGATGGTGAGCGCGTTCAGCAGGAAAAGATCGATGACGCTGAAGGCGCCCCAGAACTTGCCGTAGCGCTTGAGGATCAGGCGTGCATGACCGACGCGGGTCACCGACCCGAGCCTCAGCACCATCTCCTGGTTCACGTACAGAACGGGAACGAGCAGAAGCAGCGTCCACAGCAGCGTGGTGCCGTAGTTCTGTCCCGCCTGCGCATACGTCCCGAATGCACCGGCATCGTTGTCGCCCACCATCACGATCAGGCCTGGACCCAGGATGGCGAGCAAGGTGCGCAGACGCGCACCCCAACCGCTGCGCGGGCCGACGTCGTGGCGGCGAATGGTGCCAAAGGCGCCATGGATGTCACCCGCGTGGGCGTCATCCAGCGCGGCATCGGCAGCCGCAGTGAAGGCATCGGAGTAAGACATCGAATATCCTCGCAAAACAGTCTTCTCAGTGCGGCGCCGCAGCGAGCCTGAGCCCGGTCTGCGACACTCGCGTATCGAGAGTGCTTCGTGGAGGATGCGTGGAGCCGGCTTCGGCCGGTACGCACCGTCCCGCGTCAGGTGGCGAGACGGTGAGGAGGCGGGGAATGTAGGACCGCGACCCTGTAACGTCTCGCCGTCAGACGGCGATGAAGCGACTACTAGGGCTGGGGTCCATAAGGGTACCGGTGTGACTGAGCTGGGCGCGGATTCTTTTGGCTCACGACCCGAAAGTCAAGGGTCGGGTGCGAGAAAAATGCTCCGTCAGCTCAGATTGGGCGGCGCCGGCGGCTTCGGCGGTCCCATCCTCGCCGGTGTTGGTTTCGGCGGCCCGACACTCTCGGGCGGACTTGCGGCGGCACGGCGCACGCTGGCGCGCTCCGCTTCCTGCCGCGTCGGCGGCAGCTGGCGGGTGGCAACCGACGCCAGGTTGATGACGCCGGGGTCGTCCCGCAGCCTCACGAAGAGGTGGCCGTTCTCAGGATGCGGCACCGGCAATGCGTAGCCCGGGAAGCCATCCGGAACCTGCACGGCATGGCCGAAGCGCGCATCGGCGGAGATGGAGTCGACCAGGAAGAGATTGCTGCCCGAGAGCTTGCAGGCCAGCTCCGGCGTCGCGGGACACACCAGCTCGCGCAGCCGCGGCAGCCTCACGAGCGTCGCGAGCGGCTGCCACTCGCCCGTCACGCCTCCGTCCACCACTCGAAACTGCAGCGGACCGAAAGCCGACGGGCCGAACGCCCGCGCCGGATCGAGAGTGGCCATCGCGACCGAGCGGTTCTCGAGCGTGATGCCGCCGTTGGCGAGGCTGAGAGTCGTCGAATAGGAGCCGTCCGCAGTCGCCACCTCAATCATCTCGCCGAGGTCAAAGGCGACGGGCCATTTCGCACGCACGGAGAATCTCAGACGCGCGTGCTCCGGCAGCTCATCGTCGTTCTCCAGCCGTATGTGGCTGCTGCTGTTCGATGGGGAGGGCAGAATGCTCTTGGCGATGAGGACGACGCTCGGGCGCGGTGCCCCGACCGTCGCCTCGAGCTCGAGCACCCTGCCGTCCTTCAATCTGACCTTCGCCAGACCCGCTTCGCCCGGTTTCAATGCGGCCGCGGCGGCTGCGGCCTGCGCCGTCATCGTGAGCTGGTCGACCCCGTGGGCGCTCGACAGCGCGCCCGGAATGAACGCCACCCCATCCACCGCCAGTCCCGCGACCTCATCCAGGCGGCTGCCCGCGAGCACGCCCTGGCTGTCACCGGCGTGCAGCGTGAAGCTGTCGAGATGGGCCGCCTCGGCATACGCCTGCAGCGGCACCGGCTGGGGTGAGCTCGCTCCGTACTGCTTGACCAGCAGGGTCAGCTGTCCGGGCTGGGCCGTCTGCAGCGGCAGCTTCACCTCCACCTCGTTCGCGCGCAGCGGCTTCCAGTCAGCCTTCAGCTCCTTTCCGGCGGGGTCGCGCACCATGATGCGGTCGATGCAGCTCACACTGCCCGCCTCGAGGTGAATGGTATCTTCGCGGCCGACGATGGTCGAGCTCTCGGTCCCGCCGAGCCGCCAGTTCTGCTGGCGCAAATTGACCAGCTGGAAGGCGGGCCCTTCGAAGGGCTCGAATCCCCAGTATCCCTTCAGTGCACCCCGGACCGTGCTGCCGAGGCTCGCGGTCGCCACCCCGGAGGTATCGATGACGAAGCCGCCCTGCTCCGCATCCGCGCGTGCGGGCAAGTCGATCGTCTTGCCGTTGCTGCCCGTCAGCGTCAGGCGCATGTCGTGCGCGTACCCCGTCGAGTAGACGAGCGGCGCTCCCTCGACCGGCAGGACGAGGGAGCTCTTGCGCGCACAGTAGATCTCCTTCGGATCCACGGCATGGAGCGGCGGCGGCTGCGGCGCCTCCACGGCAGGCAGCGCCGCCACAAGCACCGATTTCGGGTCGTGAAAGGACGGCGGAGTATTCAGCGTCAGCGCCAGCACTTCGCCGCGCTGCGTTCCGAGCGCCGGAATGTACTGATAATGAGCGGTCGTGAAGGAGCCGAAGATCCGCGCGATGTCGAGAATGGAGGCGATATAGGGGCTGTAGTAGCCGTAGCTCAACTGCGGCGTGTAGCTCGCCTCCATGGCGAGGTCGCTCTCCGGGCCCGAGGTCAGCGCCTCGACGATCGAGGTGCTGTGACCGTCATTGAGGATCAGCGACTGCTGGCCCTGCATCAGACAGGGCGCCTGCAGCTCCGGAATGCGCTCGAGGCAGCTCGCCTTCACCTTGATGGCGAGGCTCCGTCCGAGGAGCGGCGCGGCCTGCTTCAGCTTCTCGGGCGCACGCTCCTCGAGGGAGTGCACGGCACGCAGATAGCTGTCGAGTCTCGAGCTGTCGAGAGTCGCCTGGTTGAGGTCCTGGGACGTGCGGACGAAGGCACCGGGGCGGCCCTGCACCGCGCTGATGAGGGTCCTCAGGTCCCCTCCCGACTCCGGCGCGAGGAACACCAGCACCTGCTCGGCGCCGGCGGGCACCGTCAGCCTGAGACCCCCGCGGGCGCAGTCGCGCTTCCAGGTCGCACAGGCGTGAAACCAGCTGCGCGGGGGCGGATTCGTGGCGCCGCGGAGAAACCCGAGAACGAGCAGGTAGTGCTGCGACTGGGTCGCCGGCAGATCGGCGCGGACCCACAGGCGATCGCCCGCCGCGAGGTTCGGCACCTGCGCGATGGGCAGCGTCTCGTGACCGCGCCCCACCGTCACCTGCAGGTCGGGTCCGGCGAGGTCGAAGGGCGCGACGCCTGCGAGCGCGGATCGCGCGGTCAGGGGCAGTAGCAGGGCGGCGAGAGCCGCGAGGAGAATTCGTCGCATGCCCGTATCTTACTTAAGGGTGCAGGCGGGCGAGGAAGCGATCGATCGCCGCGAGCGCCTCCGGCTCGTCGAGCAGCGGGACATGTCCCCGATTGCCGACAGTCACCCGCTCCAGATCGGGCTTCTGGCGCTGCATGCGATCGAGCGTACCCTCGCTCAGGATGTCCGATAGCGCGCCATGGATCACCAACATCGGAATGGCGCCGAGCCGGCCGAAGACGGGCCACAGCCCATCGGCGGCCGGAGCCTGCGCGGCGCGCAGCGCATCGCCGACGCGCGGGTCGCAGTCGAGCACGGGCCGGCCCGTGTCATCGGCGCGATAGCTGCGCCGCACGTACCTGGCCCACGTCTCGTCCGACAGGTCGGGCCAGGCGTCCCCGTTCACGGCACGATATTGCCGGATCGCTTCATCCCACGTCGCCACCGGCGGCAGCAGACCCGTGTAGCCTCTGATCCGCTCGATGCCTCGCGGATCGACTTCCGCCCCGACATCGTTCAACACGAGGCCGGCCACGCGCTCCGCAGCGGTGGCGCCCAACATCATGCCGAGAATACCTCCGAGCGAAGTGCCGATGACCGCCACGCGCCCGAGGTCGAGCACCTGCAGCAGGCGCTGCAGGTCGGCGAGATAGGTGCCCGGGTGATAGTTGTGCCATTGCGGATCGCGCGCCGAGAAGCCGCGGCCCCTGAGGTCCGGGCAGACGACCCGGTGACGCGCCGCGAGATGCGGCGCCAACGCCTCGAAGTCGCGGCTGTTGCGGGTCAGTCCCGGCAGACACAACACCGTGGGCGCATGGGACGCTCGAGCGGCCGCGGGCCCGTCATAGACCCTGCAGTAGAGCTCCAGGCCATCGTCCGAGGTCCAGCGTTGCTCCCGGTACATGGATCAGACCGCCTCGTAGTTGGCGCCGGCGATGGACTCCGCCTTGGCGTGATCGAAGATCCTGGAATCGACCTTGAGGTAGGCCAGCCCCTCTTCCGGGACCACCAGAGCCTCCGCGACCCCGGGCACCTGGAGCAACTGCGCCGACAGCCGGTCCGCATCGGCCGCGGACCGGGCGCCGACGCGCACGACGCGAGTGGTGAGATGACTCGGCCGACGCATGGTCGCCGCGGCCACGAGCCAGATCGCCGCGAGTACGGCGGCGAAGGTGAACACCCCGACCGTGCCGTGGGCCTGATTCACCCAGCCGCCCACCACCCCGCCGACGAAGATGCCGAGGAACTGCGAGCTGGAATAGACGCCGGTCGCCGTGCCCGTGGAGCCGGACGGCGCCGTCTTGGTGACGAGCGATGGCAGGCTCGCCTCCATGATGTTGAAGCCGGCGAAGAAAATGGTGATCGCGGCGATCAGGACGCGCACATCGTGACCGCCCACGGCGAGCATGACCTGACTCACCGCGAGCGCCGCCACCGCGCCCACGAGCACCGCCTTCATCCGCCGGTGGCGCTCGGCGAGGATGATCGCCGGCACCATGATGGCCACCGAGATCAACAGCACGGGGAGATACACGATCCACTGATCGCGGCTGCTCACCCCGAGGGCGCCGTGCAGCAGCCCCGGCACGACCAGAAAGCTGGCGGTGAGCATGGCGTGCAGCGCGAAGATACCGAAGTCGAGCCGCAGGAGCTCCGGGTTGCGCAGGATCGCGCCGAGCAGCGCCGGGACCGTTTCCGCCTCGCGGTGGATGCGCGAGCGGCGGGGCGCGGGGACGATGAAAAGCGTGATGGCGATGCCGACCAGCGCGAGCACGGCCATCAGCCAGAAGATGCCGAGAACACCTATCCAACCCGCCACCGCGGGACCTGCCACGATGGCCACGAGGAACGAGAAGCCGATCGTCATGCCGACGAGGGCCATCGCCTTCGTGCGGCTCTCCTCCGCCGTGAGATCGGCGACGAGCGCGAGGATCACCGCGCCGACCGCCCCGGCACCCTGCAACACGCGTCCCCAGATGATCCCGTCGATCGTGGTCGAGCTCGCGGCGACGGCGCTTCCGGTCGCGAAGACCAGGAGGCCGAGCACGATCATGACCTTGCGCCCGAGGCGGTCGGAAAGCAGCCCGAACGGCATTTGCAGCAGGCCTTGACTGAGCCCGTAGATGCCGAGCGCGAGTCCGATCTTGTAGGGCGTCGCCCCCGCCAGGTGTCGCGCGAAGGCCGCGAATACCGGGTAGATCATGAAAAGACCCAGCATCCGCACTGAAAACACCGCCGCCAGCGATGTGGCGGCCCGCAGTTCTTGCTTTTCCATCCTCGACTTTGGAACGCGCTCGTGGCTCGCGCAAGCGGCGAGCTTACTTCGTATGAGCCAGCTGCGCCACCCGGCCCTCCCGTCACGGCGCTTGAACTCGATCTCGGCGCCGCGCTCCGGGAGTACACTGCCCACATGCGCGGCAAGACTGTCGTCATCACCGGCGCGACTTCGGGAATCGGGGCCGTCGCGGCGCGGCGCCTCGCCGAGCAGGGCGCCCGCATCCTGATCGTCGCCCGCGACAGGCGGCGTGCCGAGGATACGCTGCGCGACCTGCGCACCGCGGACTCCCGGCAGGCGCACGGCGCCTTCTATGCCGATCTCTCCCGTCTCGCGCAGATGAAGCGCGTCGCCGCGGAGATTGCCGCCGCCGAGCCGAAGATCGACGTCCTGATGAACAACGCCGGCCTCATCGCCGCGCGCAATCGCAGGACCGAGGACGGTCTCGAGCTGATGTTCGCGACCAATCACATGTCCTACTTCGTCCTCACCAACCTGCTCCTCGGGCGGTTGCGAGCGGCCGGCGCCGCCCGCATCGTCTCGACCGCATCGGAAGCTCACCGGCGCGCGCGACTCGACTTCGCACACCTGCAGGATCAGAAGGGCACGAGGGGCTACGGCACCACCAAGCTCTGCAACATCCTCTTCACTCGCGAGCTCGCGCGCCGCCTCGCCGGGACGGGAATCACTGCCAACTGCCTGCATCCGGGGTTCGTCGCGACCCGGTTCGGCGACGATGCGGGAGGCGCGCTGCGGACCGGCATCGCCATCGCCAAGCGGCTCTTCGCGCTGACGCCGGTCGAGGGCGCGAAGACCATGGTCTACCTCGCGAGCTCGCCCGAGGTGGCCGGGCGCAGCGGTGAGTACTTCGATCGATGCGCGCCGGCCGAACCCTCGCTCGAGGCGCGCAGCGACGAGGATGCGGCGCGGCTCTGGGAGCTGTCGGCGGGGATCTCGGGAGTCGGCGGTTAGGTTAGGGCCGCCCCGCCGCGGCCCCGACGACCCGCCGGTCAGGATTCCGCGGTCTGCCGCGGCTGGCCCGCGCTCGCGGAGTGGCCGCGCAGCAGCGCCAGCGCGAGCAGCCGGGTGCCGCTGCCCTCCTTGCCTATCGCGATGCGCTTGCCGAGATCATCGAGGTCGCCCCCGTGCTGCGCGGTCTCGGTGATGCCCGACTGCACGAGGGCGATGTCGAAGTGCGAATGCGGTTCGGCCAGACGCTGCAGCCGGGAGCGGCTCAGGATGGGGGCTTGCGCCTGATGAGCGCGGATCTCAAGCACTGGCAGACGACCTCCTCCCGCTGATTGAGCGCCCGGTGCTGGAACGTGACGATCCCCGCATTGGGACGGGAGTGGCTCTCTCTCAGGCTCACCACCTCGGTGTCCGCGCGAATCGTGTCCCCGATGAACACCGGCTTGGGCATTACCACCCGGTCGTAACCGAGGTTGGCGACGAGCGTGCCGACCGTCGTGTCCCCGACCGTCAGGCCGATCATCAGGGCGAAGGTGAACGTGCCGTTCACCAGGATGCGGCCGAACTCGCTCGCCTTCGCCGCCTCGACATCGATGTGCAGCGGCTGGGAGTTGTGCGTCATGGTCGAGAAGAGGAGATTGTCGGTTTCGGTCACCGTGCGGCGGATCTCATGCGCGATGTGCGCGCCCACCTGCCATTCCTCGAACCAGCGGCCTGCCATTCAATGCTCCTATTTCACGGAGACCGCACGCGCGGCGAGCCGAAGCAGCGACTGCGCGCGTGCAAGATGCGGACGATCGAGCATCGAGCCATTGTGCGCGAGAGTGCCGGCTGCCGGGTTGGCGGCGAAGAGATCGACGATCTCCTGCGCCGCCCGCAGCTCCTCGGCACTGGGCGTGAATGCCTCGTTGATGACATCCACCTGGGCCGGGTGGATGGCCAGCATGCCGCGAAAGCCCGCGCGGCGCGCCTCCTGCGCGCGCCGGCGCAGACCCGCCTCGTCGCGGAAGTCCCCATGGATCGTCTCGATGGCGGCGACGCCCGCCGCGGCGGCGCCGAGGAGACAGAAGCTGCGCGCCATCTCGTAGGTGAAGGCGTACCCGCCATCCGGGTTGCGGTTGTCGGCCGCGCCGACCGCATCCGCCAGATCCTCCGCACCCCAGGTCATGGCAGCCAATCGCGGTGTCCCCGCGTAGGAGCCGGTCGTGAACATGGCTTCCGCCGTTTCCGTCACCAGCGCGATCACCCGGGTCTCGCCGCGCTCGATGCCGGCGGCGGTCTCGAGCGCGCAGAGGTAATGATCCAGACACTCGAGGTCGGGCCGTCCACGCGCCTTCGGCAGCATGATGCCGCCGGGACGGCCCGCCATCACTGCCGCGAGATCCGCCAGCGCGTGCGCTCCCTGCAGCGGATTGATGCGCACCCAGAGCCGCGAGCGGTCCGGCCCCTGCGCCGCGAGAAGCTCCGCAACCTGACGCCGGGCCCTGGGCTTTTCGCTTTCGGCCACCGCATCCTCGAGGTCGAAGAGCACGATGTCCGCAGGACCCGCCGCCGCCTTTTCCATCTTGCGCCCGCTGTCCCCTGGCGCAAACAGCCAGGATCGGGCGCCGAAGCTGTCTAAAAGGTCACTCATCCGATCTACAAGCGTAGGCGGTGGTCCGGCTGCCGGCAAGCCGTCGGGCGAATCCGCCACCTTGGCGCGGCCGCGCCCGATCCCATCAGCCCGAGACCTGCCCGGTCAGATGGTGGTACTGCGCCTCGGTCAGGGGCACCACGCTCAGGCGCCCCTGGCGCACGAGCGGCGAGTCGGCGAAAAGCCTGCTCGTCTTGATCTGGGCGAGCGGCACGGCTTTGGGCAACGGCTTCGTGGCCTTGATGCGCACTCGCGGCTCCTTGCCATCCGCTGCTTGCACCGAAACCACAGTCGCGGCCCCCACCGCGCGCTTCACATTTCCCGTCTCATAGATCACGAGCCGGTCGCCAGGATGCATGCCGTGCAGGTTCTTCAGCGCCGCCGGGTTCGCTATTCCATCCCAGAGGGTCTCACCGTCCCGCGACAGATCGGCGAACGAGTACTCGGAGGGCTCGGTCTTCAGCAGATAGTAGGCGATCACGCGAGCCTCCTTCCAACCTCAGCCTTGGGAGCCGGTCGGGCCGGCACGCAGGAACTCCACCATGGCCTTCGTCACCGCCGATGGTTGCTCCAGCGTCGACAGGTGGCCCGAATCCCGGATGATGGCGAGCCGCGAGCCCGGAATTCCCTTCGCAATCTCCTCGGCGCGCTCCGGCGGCGTGAGCACATCGCCATCGCCCACAATCACCAGTGTCGGGCAGCGCACGCCGCCCAGACCGGCGCGCGAGTCCGGGCGGCCGATGATCGCCGTCTGCTGCCGGATGAAACCTTCGGCGCCGACCTCCTGGACCATCGCGCGGCAGACGCGGCGCAGCGATTCATCGCCCCATCGCCGCGCGTGCACGAGCCGCGGAAAGAGCGTGTCCGCCACCTCGCCGAGGCGCCCGCCGCGGGCGAGCTCGATCTGCGAGCGCCGCTGCGCGCTCTGCTCCGCCGTGTCGGCTCGCGCGCTCGTGTCGAGCAGCACCAGCTTCGCAACCCGCTGCGGCGCCTGGCGCAGGATCTCGAAGCAGATGTATCCGCCCATCGAGAGGCCCGCGAGCGCAAATCGCGGCGGCGCCGTCTCGAGGATGCGCCGGGCCATGGCGCCCATGCTCTCATCCTGCGTGTGGACCGCGACCGTCACCGGACCGAGTCGCCAAAGCTCGGGGAGTTGCTCGAAGAAGAGGCGTGGCGAGGCCAGCAGCCCGGGAACGAGGACGGTGGGCAGCGAGTGGGATTCGGTCATGCGCCGCATTGTACCTGCGCCGGCGCGCCGCCGTGCCGCACGTGTCGAATCGAGCGGCGCGCCGGTGCCTCGGAGCCGGCGGGGTCGCTCGCATCCGTGTAAGCTCCGATGCCGCCGGTCCGTGGTCACCCTTCGAGGGAGGCGATCCTGTTGAACAGCGAAGCGAGCACCAACCCCGCGGGAGCGCAGGATACGGTCGGCGCTGCGGCAGACCGGCCATCCTCGCGTCTGCGGCGCAAGCTCACGTCGTTCGATGCGCTGCTGCTCACCCTCTCCTGCCTCTCACCGGTGTTCTCGGTGTATGGCCCGGGGTCCGATGTGCTGCAGCAGACGGGCACCGGCGCGGCGGCGCTGTTCCTCATCGCAATCGGCGCAGCGGCCATCTGGGCGATGGTCTATGCGGAGCTCGGCTCGGCCTATCCGTACGCGGGCGGGGACTACGTCGGCGTCGGCTCCATCCTGGGTCCCGCCGCGGGTTTCGCCAGCCTCGCGCTCTGGGCGCTCGTGATCCTGCCGATCAACGCCTTTCTCGCCAAGCTGGTCTCGATCTACCTGGCGCAGGTGATGCCCATTCCGACGGTCGCGGTGACGTACGCCGCATTGCTGGTGGGCGCAGGAGCGGCACTCCTCGCGGTGCGCGCCAGCGCGATCCTCACCGGAGTGTTCCTCGCGATCTCCCTGCTCGCGGTCGCCGCACTGGCGCTGGCGGGCCTCTGGCACCCGGCCGGCAACCTCGTCTCGGTGCTCATGCACCCGCGAATTCCCGACGCCCGCGGGCAGTGGATACCGGTGGCGACGGGAGCGATGGCTCTCGGCGCGGTGAACGCCGCCTTCGCCACTGCGGGAGGCAACCAGGCGATCGCCTTCGGCGAGGAGCTGCTCGACCCTCATCGCAACATGGGGCGCGTCATTCTCATCGCCTGCCTGACGGGAGCCGGCGCGATCGCACTGCCGATTGTCGCGGTCGCCTGGAGCGCGAGCGGCCATCCCGCCATCTTCCGCGCAGCGGCGCCGCTCAGCGCCTTCGTCACCGCGCTGGCGGGATCGGCGGCGGGCAAGGCGCTCAGCGCAGTGGTGGCCCTGGCGGTCTTCAACGCCATGATCGCCCAGCTGCTGTTCGCCTCGCGGCTGCTCTTCAGCTTTGCGCGCGACGGAGTGTTCCCCTCGAGGATCAACGCGGCGCTGAGCCGCGTCGATGCCGCCACCGGCACTCCCCGCATCGCCACGGTCGTGGTGGCGGTCGGCTCCGCGCTCTGCTGCACGATCACCTCTCATGTGCTGTTGGTTTTCATGTCGGGGCTGATCGTCTACGCGCTCGCGCTCGTCAGCATCGCCGTGCTCATCGGCCGCCTGCGCGGCCTGACCGGCGGACCGGGATTCTGGCGCTCGCCTCTGTATCCGCTGATACCGCTGCTCGGGATCGCGCTGTCGCTCGCGTTCGCGACCGCCGACTGGAGGGACCCTGAGGCCGGCCGCCCCAGCCTGATCCTTCTCGGCGCCCTGCTTCTCGCATCGCTCGGCTGGTACCAGCTCGTCCTCAAGCGCCGTCCCGGCGGTTGGGCACCGCGCCTGGAGCGCGATACGCCTCATCCTTGACGAAGCACCGCGGCGGCTCTACCGTCTGGCGGCCGAAGAGCCCCGATCAACCCCGCCTGCGGAGGTCTTACGTGTCGACCCGCCCGCCCCTGCCACCTTTCACTGCCGAGGCAGCGGCCCGGAAAGTACGCGCGGCGGAGGACGCGTGGAACAGCCGCGACCCCGAGCGCGTCGCCCTCGCCTACACGGAGGACAGCCGCTGGCGCAACCGCGCGGAATTCATCACCGGGCGCGCCGAGATCGTCGCGTTTCTGAAGCGCAAGTGGGCGCGCGAGCTCGACTACAGGCTCATCAAGGAAGTCTGGGCCTTCACGGCCGATCGGATCGCGGTCCGCTTCGCGTACGAGTGGCACGACGACAGCGGCTCGTGGTTCCGCTCCTATGGCAACGAGAACTGGGAATTCGACGAGCGCGGCCTCATGCGCCGTCGCCACGCCAGCATCAACGACCTGCCGATCGCCGAAGCCGATCGCAAGTACCACTGGCCGCTCGGCCGGCGACCCGATGAGCACCCCGGCCTGACGGATCTCGGCCTCTGAACGGCCGGGCGGCGCGAGTTCGGCGCCGCGGGTTGAGTGCGGTGGGTGACGATTGCCACCTGCAAGTCCTGACGGGCGTAACTGCTCGCCGACGGTCTCAGGGCGTAGCCAGTCCCACCACGATGGCGGCGAGGATCGGACGCACCGAACCGATACGCCGCTGGGCGGCCCCCCACAGCCGGACAGCCGCCTCTCTCGCGGCCAATCGGTCCGTGTATTCCTCGAAGGGTGTCATCTGATGCGCCGACCATTATCGCGCCTCGAAGCATGGGCGCCCGGCAATGAGCTCGCCCCGGTCGTCAGTCACGG
The DNA here is from genome assembly GCA_035713045.1 of Steroidobacteraceae bacterium. GTDB lineage: Bacteria > Pseudomonadota > Gammaproteobacteria > Steroidobacterales > Steroidobacteraceae > 13-2-20CM-66-19. Next base: position 89,254 of record DASTAC010000020.1, on the reverse strand, counting down.
GGCATCGCGCGGGAGGTTACCCGCGCTTCTGCAGATCCTCGAGCACTTTCAACGCCGCTTCGACGCGATCATCCGGCACCAGCAGCTGGACGCCGGCGATTCCGCCTTCCATGCCCATCCCAACGCCGAACACCGTTGCTGGAATTCCGGCGCCCTCGAGCGCAATCCGCGCGAGATCCGCCTCGAACCTCATCGCATAGGATCCAATCGCCTTCATCGGGAACCCCGGCGGACGTGGCGCGGACGGCGAGGGATAGCCTGGCCACCTTGCTGACGACTATAGTCGGTGCGATGTTGCTGTCAATCCGGGGTAGCCTGGCCGCGGGCCTCTGACGGGCTCACCTCGTCCACCAGGTCGAGCAGCTCCCGCCAGCTACTCACCAGCCGGTCCGCGCTCCCGAGCTCTTCCGCCGTCCCAAATCCCCACAGCACCCCGATGCCGAGCATCCTGTTGGCTCGCGCTCCGGCCACGTCGCCGGCCCGGTCCCCGACCATGACCGACCGCGCCGGCTCCATCCGCTGCTCCGCGACGACACGCGCGAGCAATTCCGACTTGTGCGACCCCTCTCCCGACAGCGCCGCCCCGTACACCTGCACGAAGTGTCGCGACAGCCCGAAGTGCTCCAGGATCCGCCGCGCGTATACCTCTGCCTTCGCGGTCGCCACGTACAGCCGATGGCCGGCTCCGGCGAGGCGCTCCAGGCTCGCGGCAGTCTCCGGATAGGGCTCGTTCTCGTACAACCCGATGGCTCCGAACCGCTCGCGATAGACGGCCACGGCGCGCTCGATCAGCCCCGCATCCGACGTTCCGAGCAGCTCCGCAAAGGCGGCCCGATGTATTGCCGCAGGCTCGCCCGCTCCGGCGCCGCGAACCCCAGCTGCTCGAGGGCATACACCATGCACCGCGTGATCCCGAGCTCCGGATCGGTGAGGGTTCCGTCGAGGTCGAATATCAGATTCAGGTGAGAAAAATCCATTCCGTACTTATGCTATACGTTGCCGATGGACATCGACAGAGCGCGGCTGAGCAGGATTCCCGCGCTCGCGGGCGCGGCACTCCTCCTGACCGGCTGCGCCACCGTGATCGCCCCCAGAATCATCGCGCCGCAGCCCGGCGGGCTGCAGCGCGCACTCTCGAAGAGCCGGGCCGGAACTCTGTCTCTCGAGGACATCGACGCCTACATCTCTGCACATCGCCGCTTCGACGTCGGGCCGCCGCCCGCGACGCTCTCGGTAGCCGTCGTTCCCCCAGGCCGCTATCGGATGATGTTCGGCAACAGGCAGCCGGCCGACTGCATGGCGCTCTACCTCATCGGCGCCGCACAGGCTCGGCTGCAGGAAGCGATCGATCGCGTCTGCCGCGCCGAGCACCACATCACGGCAGCGAAACACGGAGCCGCCGCCGGAAGACCGTTGAGTTGCACCCCGCCGCCGCTCTCTCCCGCAACTCTGCAGAGCTACCGCACATCCATCGCCGCTCTGCGCGGCGAGCACCGGCCCAGGGGAACCGTGATCCTGCTGCCCGGGTATGGGATCGGCAAGCTTTCCATGCTGCCCTGGGCGCTGCTCCTGGGACGGGCCGGATATCAGAGCATTCTGGTGGACATGCGTGCCGAAGGTCAGTCGACTGGTCGATCCATAACCTATGGAGCCCTCGAATCCACCGACCTGGTGCAGCTCGTCCCCGCCCTGCGCAGGGCCGGGCTGATCCGCGGGCGCCTCGGCCTGCTCGGCGACTCGATGGGTGCGGCGACGGCCCTGCTCGCGGCGCCGCACATTCCCGACCTGCACGCAGTCGTTGCCATCTCGCCCTATCCGAGGGCGACGACCGCGATTCCGCGCTACGCCCGACTCGCCTACTGGTATGCGCATCTCGTCCCGTCGTGGTCGTGGAAGGCGGCGCAGCGGAAGGCGGGCCGAATCGCAGGAGTGAGCCTCGCCGAGGCGGCCCCGATCGAGACCGTCTCTGAAATCCACGCTCCGGTGCTCTATGTGCAAGGCGGCAGGGACCGCGTCATCAGCTCGCAGGAGGCGCATCGCCTCGCCGCTCGCACGCCGGACTCGGATCTGCTGATGTATCCGACACTCGGCCATCTGCAGCTGTCCGAGGACTACGCACAGCTCGCGCAGCCGGTGATCGACTGGTACAACCGCCATCTGGCGCAGGTTTCGCGCCAGGCACCGCCCCCGAAGACAGGCCCCCCGCCCCGCGGCTCATTTCCGCTGACCGTCTGCGTCCATTACTGAGAAGCGCGGGATCGGGGCTCCCGCCGCCGCCAGCAGGGGCATTCCCCACGCGCGGTCGACCTCCATGGGCACCCGGATCCTGCCAACGGGAAGTCGACCTCTTCGGGATGAGAGCACGATCTCCTTTTCTCGGGCCGAACTACAGCGCCGCGCGCTTTTGTGGCAGGATCGCCCGGCGACACCGACGGCCGACGATGCACCTGGGGAACGGTCCAGCATGAAGAGAAGCACGCGGATGACGCTGGCCCTTGGGGCCGCGACCGTGGTGTTGGGAGCGCAATGGCTCATCCATCATCCCAAGTGGCAGCACGGCAATCCTGAAGCCGCCCGCGGCGCGCCGGCGCATTACCGGCTGGGTCGCATCGACTTCACCCCGTGCGAGCTGAAGGCGCCGCTGTCAGGTCAGACGACCGCCGCCTGGTGCGCACCGTTCATACGCCCGGAGAACCCGGCCGACCCCTCCGGGCGCAAGATCCACTTGCGCCTGGCGCTCATCCGCGGTACCGCCGCACGAGCGGCTCCCGACCTGGTCGTCTTCCTGGCAGGCGGCCCCGGGCAATCGGCCATCGACAGCTGGCCGCTCATCGCGCCCGCGCTGAAACCCGTGCTCGAGCACCGCGATGTGGTGTTGCTCGACCAGCGGGGCACCGGTGGCTCCCATCCGCTGACCTGTCCGAAGGCCGAGCACGCGGCGGAACGGACGCTCGAGACGCGAGTCGCTGCTCCCGCGCCGGAGCAGGACGCGGTGCAGCCGGCAGTGCGGCGGGCGGCCGAGACTCGGGCCTGTCTCGCGGAAATCGAGAAGACCGCCGATCCCCGTTTCTTCACCACGACGGACGATGTGGACGACCTGATCGCCTTGCGACATGCGCTCGGGGATCCGCAGCTCGACCTCGTCGGCGTATCGTACGGCACCCGGGTGGCGCAGCAGTACGCCATGCGCGATCCCACCGGTGTGCGCAGCATCGTGCTCGACAGCGTGCTTCCCAACAGCTCGATAGTGGGCGAGAGCATCGCAGTCAATCTCCAGCATGCTCTCAACGCCGACTTCGGCCTGTGCACGGCCGAGCCGGCCTGTGTCAAGGCCTTCGGCGATCCGTCCGCCGATCTCGCCGCGTTGCGCAAGCGCATCGCCCGCAACCCGCCCGTGGTCGCCTATCGCGATCCCATCACCAACGCGGAGCAGAAGCGCACGCTGAACGAAGCCACATTGACCGGCGTGGTGCGCTTCTTCGCGTATTCGCCGCTCACGGCGGCATTGCTCCCGCTCAGCCTGCATGAGGCGGCGGAGGGGCACTACGCCCCGATGCTCGCCCAGTCGCGGCTGATCGCGGGCCAGCTCGGACACCAGATCGATTCGGGCCTGGAGCTTGCCGTGCTCTGCACGGAGGACGTGCCGCTCCTCAAGCCCGACCCGGGCGGCAAGGGCACTCTGCTCGGAGCCCGGTTCGTCGGTGAGTTGCAACGGCAGTGCGCGGGTTGGCCGCGCGGGCACATGCCTGCGGATTTCCATCAGCCGCTGCACACCGACATCCCCACCCTGATCCTCGAGGGACAGTTCGACCCGATCACACCGCCCCGCTACGGCAAGGAGGTCCTGGCGCACATGGGCGACGCGCGCCTGCTGATCGCCCCGGGACAGGGTCACAACGTCATCGGTGCGGGCTGCATGCCGAGACTGGTGGGCAAGTTCATCGCGGACCTCGAGCCGAAGGCGCTGGATGCACATTGTCTGGACACGCTCCGACCCACTCCGCCCTTCGTCAGCTTCAACGGATCGACCCCATGATCGAAGTCGAGAACCTGCGCAAGTCCTTTGGCGCCGTAAAGGCGGTGGACGGCGTCAGCTTCGCCGCGCGCGACGGTGAGATCACAGGACTTCTCGGACCGAATGGCGCCGGTAAGACCACCACGCTGCGCATGCTCTACACGCTGATGAAACCCGACCAGGGCACGGTGCGCGTGGACGGCATCGATGCAGTAGCCGATCCGCTGGCAGTCAGGCGTCGGTTGGGGGTGCTGCCGGATGCACGCGGACTCTACAAGAGGCTGAGCGCCCGCGAGAACATCGCCTACTTCGGTCACCTGCATCAACTGGACGATGAGACTCTGCGCACGCGCAGCGACGCGCTGATCGATGCCCTGGAGATGCGCGACATCGCGGACCGCCGCGCCGAGGGATTCTCGCAGGGTGAGCGGGTCAAGACCGCGATCGCCCGCGCGCTCGTGCACGATCCGCGGAACCTGATCCTCGACGAGCCCACCAACGGTCTCGACGTGATGGCGACCCGCTCGTTGCGCGAATTCCTGTTTCGTCTGCGCGCCGAGGGGCGCTGCGTGCTCTTCTCCAGCCACATCATGCAGGAGGTGGTCGCACTGTGCGACCGCGTGGTGGTGATCGCGCGCGGCCGGGTGGTGGCCGATGCGCCCCCCCAGACCCTGCGAGAGCGTACCGGCGCCGCCAGCCTCGAGGACGCCTTCGTCGAGATCATTCGCCAGAGCGAGAGCGCCGCGGCCTGAGCCGCGCGGCCCTGCCGGGAGACTCCATGCACCCCGCCGTCACCGTATTCTGCAAGGAAGTGCGCGAGAATCTGCGCGACCGCCGCACGGTCATGAACGCGTTGCTGCGCGGGCCACTCCTGGCGCCGGTGCTGTTCCTCGTCATGTTCAACCTGCAGATCAGCGCTCAGCTGAAGGGTGCCGACCAGCCGCTGCCGGTCCCGGTCGTGGGCGCCGCCTACGCACCGCACCTGGTGGCGGCGCTGGCGCAGATGGGCATGGTTGCGCAGCCCCCGCCGAAGGACCCCGGCGCCGCGGTGCGCAGCCAGCTCGACACCGTGGTGCTGGTGATTCCACACGGCTACCCTTCGCACTGGGATCGCGGCGAGACGGCCGGCGTGCGGCTGGTCTACGACTCCTCGCGCCGCAGCAGCGATCAGGCGGCGCAGCGACTGCGTCTGATGCTCAAGCGCTATGCCCTGACCATCGGCGCCCAGCGCATGCTGGCCCGCGGCCTCTCACCGGCGGTCGACCTGCCGCTCGTGGCGGAGGACCGCGACCAGGCGACTCCGCGGTCCCGAGGTGCGGTGCTCTTCTCGATCCTGCCCTATTTCATCGTGCTCACCGCCTTCCTGGGCGGGATGTACCTCGCCATCGACACCACCGCGGGCGAGCGCGAGCGGCAGTCGCTCGAGCCGCTGCTCGCCAATCCGGTGCCGCGCTGGACCGTGTTGCTGGGCAAGTGGTCAGCCACGACTCTGTTCGCCCTGGTCAGCCTGGCCCTCGGGGTGATCGGATTCGCCGTGGCGGGCCGCTACATGGATGTGCGCAGGCTGAACATGGTGATCGACCTCGGCGTGCATTTCTTCGCGATCACACTGCTCCTGATGCTGCCGCTTGTGCTCCTGCTCACGTGCCTGCAGACCCTGGTCTCGGCGTTTGCCAGGAGTTACCGCGAGGCGCTCACCTACCTGTCGCTGCTGATGTTCATTCCGGTGCTCCCCTCGTTGCTGCTCATGGTGATCCCGGTGAAGTCGCACACCTGGATGTATGCCGTGCCGCTCCTCGGCCAGCAGCTCGGCATCATGCGTCTGCTGCGCGGCGGGACTCCGGGCGTGATCGACATCGCAGTGTGCCTGCTCGGCAGTCTGCTCGCGGCCGCCCTCGCCTTCGCCGTCTCGCTGCGGGTGTATGCCTCCGAGCGGCTGGCGGTATCGGCCTGAGCTGCGGGGCCGCCGCGGCGGGACGCCGCGTCAGGATCGCGCCCACCGGACTATAGTGGGCGGATGCTCATGCAGGTCCACCCATCGCCGCTCGCAGACTTCATCGCCCGACACCGCCGGCTGTTCGTTCTGAGCGGGGCGGGCTGCAGCACGGACTCGGGCATTCCCGACTATCGCGACGCGAGCGGCAATTGGAAGCGGCCGCCGCCGGTCGGCTTTCAGGCGTTCGTGGGCAGCGCCGCGGTGCGCCGGCGCTATTGGGCCAGGAGCTTCGTGGGTTGGCAGCACTTGCGCCGCGCCCGGCCCGGCGGCGCGCACGCAGGCCTGGCGCGGCTCGAGCAACAGGGCCGTATGGAGCTGCTCGTCACCCAGAACGTCGACGGCCTGCATCAGGCCGCCGGAAGCCTGAGGGTGATCGATCTGCACGGGCGGCTCGACAGGGTCCAATGCATGGACTGCCATGCCATCGCTCCCCGTCAGGAGCTGCAGATCGAGCTGCTGCAGCGCAACCCTGAGTGGGCCAGGCTGCAGGGAAGACCTGCCCCCGACGGCGATGCCGACCTCGATGGGCTGGCGTTCGATGATTTCTCGGTGCCCTCGTGCGCCCGCTGCGACGGCGTGCTGAAGCCGGACGTCGTATTTTTCGGCGAGAGCGTTCCACGCCAGCGAGTCGAGGCCGCGATGCAGGCACTCGAGCGGGCGGACGCCGTGCTCGTCGTCGGCTCCTCGCTCATGGTGTATTCCGGCTATCGGTTCGTACGCGCGGCGGCGCAGTCGGGCAAGCCGGTCGCCGCGGTCAATCTTGGCCGCACTCGCGCCGACGAGCTGTTGACCCTGAAGGTGGCGCTACCCTGTGCCCGTGCTCTCGCCACTCTGTAGCCGCAGACTACTGCGCCTGTTTCCGCCGTGCGAGGTCGCGCTGCATTCGCGGACAGTCGATCGGCTGGATGGTCTTGATGAGGCAGGTGCGCCCCTGCGCGAACACGTGATCGAAGCGCGTACACCGTGCCGGCCGTCGAGCCGATGCCGACGTGACGGGCGAGCTCCAGGTCGGGACAGGGCCTGGCCACCGTGATGAGATAGGCCTCGTTGATGTCGGTCCATGCGACGAGCTGATCCCTGTCGATGGCCCAACTGCTGCGGTTGGCATCACCCAGGTGAACTGCCCCACGGGCTTCGCGGCGTCTGCCTTTTGGGGGTGGCGGTCATCGGCGCAGTCATGGAGAATAATATCGTATTACGATCTAATTGGGCGCCCGGGGCGCCCGCAGTCCACGGAGAATCATGAAGAGCTCTGCTGCCACCGGGGTGCACGACGCCCTGCGCGACTTCACCGCCGATCGGCGGCTGCTCGTGCTGTCCGCCATGGCGCTCGTGACCGGCACCTTCGGCGCGGCCGCCGCCTGGGCGCTGCTGAAGCTGATCGCGCTGGTGACGAACCTCGCCTACTTCCACACTGTCTCCTCGGCGACCACATATCTCAGCCACGCGAAGCTCGCCCCGAGCTCCATCGCCATCCCGGTCGTCGGCGGGATCGTCGTCGGAATCATGGCGCGCTTCGGCTCCGACAAGATCCGGGGTCACGGGATTCCCGAGGCGCTCGAGGCCATCCTGATCGGCCAGAGCCGCATCCAGCCGAAAGTGGCTCTGTTGAAGCCGCTCTCCTCCGCGATCGCGATCGGCACCGGGGGCCCCTTCGGAGCGGAAGGTCCGATCATCATGACCGGCGGCGCCCTGGGATCGCTCTTCGCGCAGTTCTTCCATCTGAGCTCAGCGGAGCGCAAGACGCTGCTGGTCGCCGGTGCCGCCGCCGGCATGACGGCCGTCTTCGGCACCCCGGTAGCGGCAGTCCTCCTCGCCATCGAAGTCATGCTCTTCGAATGGAAGCCACGCAGCTTCGTTCCGGTGGTGATCTCGGCCGTCGTCGCGATGGCCTGGAGGCCGTGGCTGGTCGGCCCGTGGCCGCTCTTTCCGCACAGCGGAATTCCCCCCATGCCCTCGTGGGGACTCGCCCTGTGCGCCGGCGTCGGCGTCGCAGCGGGATTGCAGTCGGCCCTCACCACGGGCGCGCTCTACTGGTTCGAGGACTTGTTCGAGAAGCTGCCCCTTCATTGGATGTGGTGGCCGGCACTCGCCGGCATCGTCGTCGGCATCGGCGGATTGATCGATCCGGCCGCCCTCGGCGTCGGCTACGACAACATCGGAGCGCTGATCAACGGCTCGGTGCTCCTGCATGCGGCGATAGCCCTGCTCATCGTGAAGGCGGTCATCTGGGTCGTGGCCCTCTCCTCCGGCACATCCGGCGGCACGCTGGCGCCGCTCCTCATGATGGGCGGCGCCGTCGGTGTCATGGAGGCTCACATCCTGCCTTTCGGCAATGCCGGCTTCTGGGCATTGCTCGCGATGGCCGCGGTGCTGGGCGGAACGCTGCGCTGCCCGCTGACGGCGACCGTCTTCGCCATCGAGCTGACAGGCGACCTGCGCGTCATGCCCGCAGTGCTCATCGCGTGCGTCGCGTCATTCGCGGTGACCGTGCTCCTCATGCGCCGCTCCATACTGACCGAGCGACTGGCACGGCGCGGCCAGCATCTGACATATGAATACACCGTCGATCCGTTCGAGGTGATGCGGGTCACCGAGATCATGACACGTCCGGTTGACACCCTTGCGGCGAGTATGCCGATAGATGACGTGCGCACATTCTTTGATGCCGAGAACGGAGTCAACCGCCACAAGAGCTACCCCGTCGTGGACGACCGCGGCCGCGTCATCGGCATGGTGTCGAGATCCGATGTGCTGCGCTGGTCGCGCGCGGGCTGGCCGAAAGGTCAGACGCTCGCAGAGGTGGCGGACGGCGGGCAGGTTATCGTCGGCTACGCGGATGAGCTCGTCGGGCACCTGGCCGATCGCATGGCAGCCGCCGATGTCGGGCGCGTCCCGGTCGTCGATCGGGTCACCGGCAAGCTCGAGGGACTGCTCGCCAGGCGCGATCTGCTGCGCGTGCGGGCGAGCACCGCGAGGACGGAGCGAGAGCGCGAGCGCTCCTTGAGGCTCGCGGGGTAGTGGAGCACGGCGGGCGGCGGCTTTGCACACGCTCTACACCATAGGCCACTCCACACGCACCACGGAGGAATTGGTGGCGCTGCTCGTGCAGGCCGATGTCGATCTCCTGGTCGATGTCCGCTCGATACCACGCTCACGCACCAACCCGCAGTTCAATCTGGAAGTGCTCCCTGAAAGCTTGAGCGGGGCCCGGATCGGCTACCGGTACCTCCCCGCGCTCGGCGGCCGGCGGCACCGGCCCCGGGGCGCCGCGCCCTCGCCGAATGGCTACTGGCGGAACGACTCCTTCCGTGCGTATGCCGATTATGCGGCGACGGAGCCGTTCCGCGCCGTGCTCGAGGAGCTTTGCGGCATTGCCGAGAGGCACGGCTGCGCCATCATGTGCGCGGAGGCGCTCTGGTGGCGGTGCCATCGGCGGATCATCGCCGATTACCTGCTGGCCCGGGGCGTTCCGGTGCGGCACATCCTCGGGGCCAATCACATCGATCCCGCGACGCCCACGCCCGGTGTGCGCGAGCTGGAGAATGGAGCTCTCGTGTATCCGCCTTCGCTACCTTGACACCGCCGCGGGCCGCCTGTCGGCCGGTCGGGGCATTCACAGCATGTATTTGATGTCGGCACCCGCCGTCGGATAGGCCATCAGGACGGTCGTCAGCTGACCGGCGGGCATTTGCATCCGCATCGCCAACGCAAACAGATTTATTACCTCCGCCGCATCAGGTCCCACCAGATGCGCGCCCAGGATCCGCTCCGTCCCCTCCTCGATGAGCACCTTGAATCCGGCGCACTCCTCGGCAACACGCCTGGACGTGTACCACCCCGAAGTGCTCTCGTGACGCACCCGGAAGCTGAGATTGCGGTGGCGCGCCTCCTCTTCCGACAGTCCCACGCGCGCCAGAGCCGGGATCGTATACACCACGCTGGGCACGGCCGTGTAGTCCACCCGGTCAGAATTCCCGTGCAGCATGTTGGTCGCGACGATCCTGCCGTCATAGCCTGCGACCGGCGTGAGCGGCGGACCGCGGCCTGCCGCATCGCCGGCCGCATACACCGCCGGATTGGACGTGCTCTGCAGGAAATCGTTGAGGGCAAGACGATGTCCTTGGCGTTCGACACCCCCGGCCGCGAGATCGAGCGGCTCGATGTCCGGCGCCCGGCCGGCCGCATGCACCATGAGGTCGGCGGTGATGGCCGATCCGGCGCGGGCCGAGGCGATCACGGCACGCAGCCCGTCAGGTCCGTTCTCGATTGCTTCCACCTTGGCGCCGGCCCGAATCTCGATCCCGAGCGCCCGCGATTTCGCCTCGAGCAGACGCACAAGCTCGCCGTCGAACTGCGGCAGCATCCGCTCGCCCTGCTGCAGAATAGTGACCTGCGCGCCGGCGCGCGCCGCGATGTGCGCGAACTCCGCGGCGATGTACCCGCCTCCGACGAACGCGATCCGCCGCGGCAGCCGCTCGAGCTCGAGGAACCGGTCGCTCCTCGTCAGGAATTCCTCGCCCGGAATGCCGAGCGGGACCGGCACCGCACCGGTGGCGATCAGGATGAATCGCCCTTCGAGAGTCGCGGCATCCACCGCCACCGTGCGCGGGCTCGTGAACCGAGCCTCTCCGCGGAACGCATCGATGCCGCTTCTTACGAATCGCGCAGCGCGCTGCGCCGGGACCGGCTCCGTGAAGCTGCGCTTGAAACCCATGAGCTCGGGCCAGTCGATCACCGGCTCTCCCCCGCCTACCCCGCGGCCTCGCAGGCGCCTCACCTGGTCCACCGCCTCAGCCGCACCCACGAGAACCTTCTTCGGATCGCACCCTCGCAGGACGCAGGTGCCTCCGAACGGCAGGTGATCGATCACCGCGACCCGAAAGCCGCCGGCGCGGCACTGGTGCGCAGCGGTCGAGGCTGCCGTTCCCGTGCCGATGACGATGAGATCGTAGCGAGTGGCCATCGGTCAGCGCGGCGCATGAAATGTACCGCGCCCCTGGTGGCCCGATGGCTCGCGAGCGGCCGCGCCTTTCGCGCCAGCGACGGGTCAGAGGCCCCGGACCTGCGCCGCCGCCGGCTGCACGATCCGGCGCCATGACCAGAGCGCACCCGCCTGAATGGCCGTCCCAAGGGTCACGGCCAGGGGGAACCGATAGTCAGGGTGCGGAATCACGAACGGCAGGAGGCCGACCGCCAGGGCGGGCGGAATGTGCAGGTCGAGCACCCGCAGCACGGCGACGCCCGCCAGCATGCTGCTCATCGCTCCGAGCGGCCCGGTGCCAAGATGGGTTGCACAGAGCACTCCGGCGAGCGCGGTGACCCCGCAGGCGAGGGTCAGCGCGATGGGTCTGCCGGCCCAGGGACAGACGGCGGAATGCGCAAAGGCCTCGAACGCGATCACCACCAGGGGCGGAAAGAGCACCAGCCGCCACCCGGTGATCTCACTCGCCGCAATCGTGACGAGGAGAAAGGCGACAAAGAATGGCACCCAGCCATAGCCGGCCGGCGGCTCCTCCACGATATCGTCGGCAAGGTCGTGCGGATCGGTCAGCGCAGGGATCGGGGCTCCCGCCCTCCTGCGGCGCAGTGCGGCGGTCGCGGCGAGGACTCCCGTGCCGATCAGGAGCGAGGGGGGATACCACCAGCTTCGAATGCTCAGGCACAGCGGCAGAAGACCCGCCGAGATCGCCGGCGCGATCGGCGATCTCATCGCGCCGATCACGAGCACCGAGTAGCCGACGTCGAGGAGCACTGCGACCATTCCATACTGCAGGTGCCGCGTGATGAGCGTTCCGCCAACCGCCGTCAGGAATGGAGTCGCAACCAGCAGCAGCGGCGCACTCGCCCATGTTCCCCGCGGACGCTTCAGGACGTCGTGCCCGAGCGCACCGAGCTCCGGGAACAAAACATAGAAGATCCCGGTGGTCTGGGCGACGAGAGCGATCACGCCGATGTAGAGCGCGCTCGCGGCTTCGGCCAGCCAGGTCGTGCGGGCGCTGCGCGCAGCCCTGATCAACTTTTCGGCAAAACGGAGCACAGGGCGCGTTCCCTTCGAGCCGGCACGGAGTCGAATCTATCCTGCGCCTTCGAGCAAAGCGTAGAGCTCGTCCTCCTGGGCGAAATGCAGGCTGAGTATCGCATGGAGCCCGTAGAGCAGGCGACGGATGTCCCGCAGATCCTCCGTCGCCGGGCCGGACGGCGGAAGCTGCTTGACGAGCCGACCGAAGAGACGACTGAGCCGTCGGATCTCATAATGCGTTTGAACGAGGGGACCGGTGGGATTCTCCCCGGCCAGAAGCTTCTCGATCAGCGGATAGGCCGTACGCTGCTCCTCGTCCTCGTGCGGAAGCAAGTCCCGCTCGAGCATCTGCTGCACCTGCTCGAGCCTGTGCCGTGCCTCATCCGGCGACAGCTCCTCGAGATGAACGGCGAGCGCGACGAGCTCGCCGACTTTCGGCCGCAACATCCTATGGCACGTGGCGAGCTTGCGAGCGAGACCGGTCATCTCCGTCGACCTCGGCGCCGCGACCGTCCCGCCGCCCAGTGCCCGCAATGCGTTGAGGATGACCAGGACGTCGATCGCCTCCTGCAGCAGCGCCCCGTCGACCGGCGCAATGTAGCCTGCGGCGGCAAAGCCCATGGCGATGAGGGACAGCCCCATGCCCACCAGAATGCTCTGAAGCGCAATACGACGGGTGCGCTGCGCGATGCGGATCGCGTCCTCGATGCCATGGAAGCGATCCGAAGTCAGCACTACATCCGCAGCCTCCGATGCCGCCGTCGCACCGCGGGCACCCATCGCAATGCCGACATCCGCGAGTGCGAGCGCCGGAGCATCGTTGATTCCATCTCCAACCATGGCCGTGACGCCCTCGGAGCGCACGCGGCGAACCACGTCAGCCTTCTCGTCCGGCGCTCGCTCTGCGAACACTCTGTCGACACCCAGGACGTCTCCTACCAACTCCGCGACATCGGGATGGTCTCCGGTCACGAGATGGATATGGGATATTCCGATCGCACGCAATGAGCGCAGCGCCCGCGGTGCCTCCGGACGGATCGGGTCCTGCAGGACCAGCACCCCGGCGAGTGCGCCATCGATCGAGACGAAGACACTGGCCGAGCCATCCGCGGCGGCACGCTGCTCCACGGAGCGCACCGCGGCCGTCCGCGAAGCGCCGGGCGCCACGAAAGCGCGCTGCCCGACTGCAACGCGCCGTCCGCCCACTTCGCCGGAGATTCCCGTCCCCATCTGCTCCCGCACTCCGGACGGAAACACGAGCGCGAGCTTGCGGTTTCGTGCTTCTGCCAGGATCGCCGGTGCATAGGGATGCACGGAGAGCTGCTCGACGGATGCCGCGCAGCGCACGATCTCGTCCGTGGAAGCTTCACCCAAGGACTCCACGGCAACGACCTCGGGACGGGCCGAGGTCGCCGTTCCGGTCTTGTCGAGAAGCAGCACCCGGGTACGAGCCAGAGTCTCGAGCGGTGCACCGCCCTTGATGATGATTCCGTGTCTTGCGGCGCGCGAGACGCCGGCGATAATGGCAGCGGGAGCCGCCAGGATCAGGGGACACGGCGTCGCGACGACGAGAACGGCCAGAGCTCGAAGAGCACTCCCGGCGAGAAGCCACGCCAGAAGTGCCGATACCAGCGTCAGGACGAGGAAGGCGAGCGCGTAGCGGTCCGCAAGGCGCTCGATGGGCGCCTTGGATGCTTCCGCAGCCCGCACCAGGCGGATGATTCCCGCGTAAGTACTCTGGGAGGAGGTGGCGGTCGCACGCAGTTCGAACGGACCGCCCGCATTGCTGCCACCGCTGCGCACCGGCATGCCGGCCGCGAGGCTCGCGGGGCGCGCCTCCCCTGTCAGTGAAGACTCATCGAGCACCGCGGTGCCCGAGCTGACGATCCCGTCCACGGGCACCACCTCGCCAGGCTTCACGATCAAGGCATCGCCCAGCGATATCTGATCCACGGGGATGTCCACGAACCCATCCCCCAGGCGCCGGTGCGCGATCCGCGGCGCACGGGAGATCAGCGCGCTCAGCTCCCGCCGGGCACGCGCGATCGCGTACTCCTCGAGCGCGGAGCCGCCCGTGAGCATGACGGCGATGATCGCCCCGGCGAGGTACTGACCGAGCAGCAGCGCGCCCGCCATCGCGAGGATGGCGATCACATCGACACCCAGCTCGCCGCGCAGCAAGCGGCGGCCGACCGAAACCGCGGCGATCAGGAGCACGACGCCGGCGACGGCGGCCAGAGCGACCTGACTGGCGGTCTCGGCCTCGAGCCCGCGCATCGCGAGCCCTGCCGAAAGTCCCAGCAATGCCGCTCCAAGCAGGAAGAATTTCGGATGCGACATCAAGCGACTTTCGCGGACTTTCGGGCTGCCGGAGACTAGTCCCGGCTTCTGCGAGGCCCCATCCGCACATATCCCTACTTGGCGCGGCCGGGTGGGTCCTGACAGCCGCGTCACGGAGAACCTGGCGGCACATGAGCGCGTGGAGCCCCCCGAGCTGGTCGTGCAGGTCCGAGGCGCAATGGCTCGCGCACGATGGCGACGTACGCAGCCCCCGTCGGCGTAGGTATCAGTACGTATTGCATTCCGGCCCGACAAGCGCCTGCGGGAGATGGGGCACCGCACCTCTACGCAGAAATGCGTACGCGGTCGCCCGGAGCGCTCTGCTAACGTCCGAGCGTCATGCGAAAGATCCCCTTGCGCCCGGGCCATCCCGAGCGAATCTGCTGGGGCTGCGAGCACCTCTGTCCGGCCGATGACATGCGGTGCGGCAACGGTACCGAGCGCGCCCAACATCCGATCGAACTGTGGGGCGAGGACTGGGAGAGTGTCGGGCCGCAAGCCGGGGCCGATGACACGCGCGATGCCCCAGGTCCCGAAGACGACCCGCTCCGCAGAGCGCCGGAGCCTCGCTAGCGAACGAGCAGCGAGGCCAGCGCCGCGGGCTGCAGCAGCTCGATGTAACGCGCCCGCACCTCCAACCAGCTCGCGCGGCGAAAGGAGCCGAGCGTGCGACTCACCGTCTCGAGGGTGAGGCCCAGATGACGGGCGATGTCGCGCCGGCTCATGCTGAGCCTGAAATGCGTGGGCGAGAGGTTCCGCTGCTCGAGACGCGAGGACAAGTCCACGAGGAAGCGTGCGAGCCGCCCGCGCGCATCGACGGTGCTCATCTCGACCCGCATCCGCTGCGCCTCCTCGAGGGATTGCCCGAGCAGCCGCAGCAACTCGCGCCTGAGGCCGGGCAGCGTCGCCATCAGCCGCTCCACCCGCCCACTCGGGATCCGGCAGTAGCGCATCGGCTCCAGCGCCACGACGTCGGAGGGATGACGGCCGCAGGCAAAGCCCTCGAGACCCACCACCTCGCCGGGCAGGTAGAAAGCGCGCACATACTCTTCGCCGTCTCTCGTCAGACCGCAGCTTTTCGCCGCACCGCTGCGCACCGCGTATAGCGCGTCCATCCGGGCGCCGGCCCGGAAGAGCCGAGCGCCGGCTCGCAGAGGCCGCCCGCGCTCGACGGCGCCGTCCAGGATGCGCGTCTCCTCGCAGGACAGGTTCGCCGGCAGGCAGATCCGGCTCAGCGCACAGCTGCCGCACGAGAGCTCAGGTTTCGTCAGGCTCACGACCCTCTCGATTTGATCCCGATCAAATTCTCCCCGGCGGCGGGCGCTACAGTCCCGCGCATGGCCGGGCCAACTGCCGAATGCTCGCACATCTCAACGTTTCCGGACGGCAGGCCGGCCGCCGGCAGCCCTGCGGAAAGTACGTATGGCAGTCCCCTCGAGCAAGTCGTCAGCGACTGGATCGTGGCGCTGTCGATGCAGGACTACGCCCGAAGACATCTTTGGGACGCCAGTTGGAAGTGAGCGCACGCTTCGACATCGTGATCGCAGGCGCAGGCCCGGCGGGCCTGTGCCTGGCAGCGGCCCTGGCGAGCCGCGCGCCGGGTGAGCGCCCGCAGGACGGGCCGATTCACTGGATCGAGTCGCGCCGGAGCTCTTTGAGCATCCTGTAAACGGTGTTGCGCGATACGCCGAGGGCGCGTGCCGCCGCCGAGATGTTGCCCGCGCAGCGCCGCAGGGTGGCAACGATCACGGAGGCGCGCAGATCCTGCAGGCTGGCGCCGGTCAGCAGCTCCGGTGCCGGATTATCTCTCGGCGCGGACGCCTGCCGAGGGCCGGCCAGCGCCAGATCGTCGAGGAAGTCCTCCGGAAGGTGGTCACGGCCGATGCTGTCGTTGCCTTCCGCCATGGCACTGGCCGTTCTGAGCACGTTCGCCAGCTGGCGGATATTGCCGGGCCAGCCATACTGCCGCAGGAGAGCCAGAGTCTCCGGCGTCAGCTCCATCGGTCCCGATGCCGCGCACTCGCAGCGCAGGATTCTTCGGACCAGCGCCTCGAGGTCCTGCCGCTCCCTGAGCGCGGGAAGCCGCACTACCAGTCCATTGAGCCGGTAGAAGAGATCTTCACGAAATTCGCCCCGCTGCACCATCGCCTTGAGGTCGCGGTGCGTGGCGCATATGACGGCCGTGTCGACCGTGACCGGTCTGCGGCCGCCGAGTGGCTGCACGGCCCGCTCCTGCAATGCACGCAGCAGCCGCGTCTGCAGCGCGAGGGGCATGTCGCCGATCTCATCCAGGAACAGCGTGCCGCCGTTCGCCAGCACCAGCTTGCCCGGATTGCCGCCGCGGCGCGCGCCGGTAAAGGCGCCCTCCTCGTAACCGAACAGCTCCGCCTCGATCAGCGCCTCGGGCACCGACGCACAGTCCACTGCGACGAACAGCTTGTCGCGGCGCGTCGATTCCTTGTGGATCGCCTGGGCGAGAAGCTCCTTGCCGGTGCCGGTCTCGCCGAGAATCATGATCGGAATGCCGTGACGCTGCACCCTGCGCACTTTGGCGATCGCGGCCGCGACTGCCGGATCGCCGGTATCGAGATCCGCCAGCGTGGGTGACCCGTTGGCCGCCGACCCGCCCTGGGAACGGCTGCGCACGGCACGAGTCGCGCAGACGGGCTCTTGCGGCTGGCCGGCGGGCGCGAGCACCCTTCGCGCCGCGCAAAGCTCCGCACGCGCCGCGACGGCCACACCGCTTTGCAGACACAGCCGCAGCGGCCCCGCATTGGCCGCGCGCGCGCTCTCGAGCAGAGCCCCGGGGCCGACGCCGAAGACGGACGACAGCGTCTGTGCCGACACCGCGTCCGCCTCCACTCCAAGCTGGAACAGTCCGCTCGGATTGGCAGCGAGCAAGCGTCCGTCCTCGTCGAATGCCGCGATCCCCTCGACCAGAGTGCCCAGGAACTCCGGCCGCGCGTGAAAATGAACGCGCAGGCAGTCCCCGAAACGGGCGACGAACAGCTGGTTCTCGATCATCTGGGTCGACATCCGCACGAGCGCCATCGTGTGCGCGTGATATCCCTCCCGCGACCCGGACACATCCAGCGCGCCGACCAGTCTGCCGTGCGGATCGATGATGGGCGAGCACGAGCAGGTGAGAAAGCGGTTCACCGAGAGGAAATGCTCGCTCCCATGCACCAGGGTCGCGCGACGATCCGCGAGCGCGGTGCCGATCGCATTGGTGCCCTTGCTGTCCTCCGACCAAAGCACACCGGGCCGGAGCGCGACCCGCTCGGCCTTCTGCAGAAAATCCGCATCTCCGAGCGCGTGCAGGATGAGACCCCGCTCATCCGTCAGGATCACCATGCTGTGTGTGTTGAGAATCTGCTGGTAGAGAAGCTCCATCACCGGCACCGCGTGCTTCTGCAGATCGCGATGCTGCTCGCCGAGGCGCCGCAATTCCTCCGTCGCCACCGGACCGAAGTCGGGCCGCAGCCTCTCGGAAAGCCCGAAACGGCGCGCCCGATCGTGCCAGGACGCGACGGTTTGGGCGCGCTCATGCCCAGGATCGCGCCCGGAGGACCCGCGCGGCCAGCCCAGCGAGGAATCAGTCATTCGAAGTCCCCCAAAGCCCCTGGCTAACCATAGCGCACGCCCGGCGCCGGCGCATAGGGGGAAACCCCTACGCTGCTCCGTTTCGCAACAGTGCGCCGGACTCCTATTCAGAAACGGAACGAAGACCCGGCGATTTCAGGGATTTTTTGCCGGATTCGCGCCTGGCACGGGCATTGCACCATCCGCGGCCACGATACATCGCAGCGAGACACCGTCATGGCAATCGACCCCAGCAGTCACGGGCACGTTCGGCTCCAGTTGAAGCGGCGCTACGCCAATTTCATCGGCGGCAAGTGGGTGCCGCCGGTTCGAGGAGAGTACTTCGCCAACACCACCCCCGTCACCGGCGCTTCTCTCTGCGACATTCCGCGCTCGACGGCCGAGGACATCGAGCTGGCGCTGGATGCGGCACATGCTGCCAAGGCAGGGTGGGCCGCGACATCTCCGGCCGAGCGCGCGCAGCTGCTCAACACGATCGCGGACCGCATGCAGCAGAATCTCGAGTACCTGGCGACCGTCGAGACCTGGGACAACGGCAAGCCGATCCGCGAGACGATGGCGGCCGACCTGCCACTCGCCATCGATCACTTCCGCTACTTTGCCGGCTGTGTCCGGGCCCAGGAGGGATCGATCGGCCAGATAGACGAAGACACCGTCGCCTATCACTACCACGAGCCGCTCGGAGTGGTCGCTCAGATCATTCCCTGGAACTTTCCGCTGCTGATGGCGACCTGGAAGCTGGCGCCGGCGCTCGCGGCGGGCAATTGCGTGGTGCTGAAGCCCGCCGAGCAGACGCCGCTCTCCATCCTGACGCTGCTCGAGCTGATATCGGACGTGCTGCCGCCCGGCGTGCTGAATGTCGTCAACGGATTCGGCGTGGAGGCCGGCAAGCCCCTCGCCTCGAGCAAGCGCATCGCCAAGGTCGCTTTCACCGGCGAGACGACCACCGGACGGCTGATCATGCAGTACGCCTCGCAGAACCTCATTCCCGTGACGCTCGAGCTTGGCGGCAAGTCCCCGAACATCTTCTTCGCCGACGTCTGCGCGAAGGATGACGCCTTCTTCGACAAGGCGCTCGAGGGTTTCGCGATGTTCGCCCTCAACCAGGGCGAGGTATGCACCTGCCCGTCTCGCGCGCTGATCGAGGAGTCCATCTACGAGCGCTTCATGGAACGCGCCTTGAAGCGCGTCGCGCAGATCAAACAGGGCGATCCGCTCGATCCGGCGACCATGATCGGAGCGCAGGCTTCAGAAGAGCAGCTGCAGAAGATCCTGTCCTATCTCGACATTGCGCGTCAGGAAGGGGCCCAGGTGCTCGCCGGCGGGGCGCGGGCGGCTCTCACCGGAGGCCTGGAGGAGGGCTTCTACGTCAAGCCGACCGTGCTCAAAGGGCACAACAAGATGCGCGTATTCCAGGAGGAGATCTTCGGGCCCGTGGTATCCGTGACGACGTTCAAGGACCAGACCGAGGCGCTCTCCATCGCCAATGACACCCTCTATGGTCTCGGCGCCGGCGTATGGTCCCGCGACATCAACACCTGCTACAGGATGGGACGGGGCATCCAGGCGGGACGCGTGTGGACCAACTGCTATCACGCCTATCCGGCCCACGCCGCCTTCGGCGGCTACAAGCAGTCCGGCATCGGACGGGAGACTCACAAGATGATGCTGGACCATTATCAGCAGACGAAGAACCTGCTGGTCAGCTACTCGCCGAAGGCGCTCGGGTTCTTCTGAGCGCCATGGAGGCGGCCGTAAGGGTCAGCGCCACCCCGGGCGCGCTCGAGCTGATCCGCGAGCTCGCCGCCCGGCACGGCCCGCTCCTCTTTCACCAGTCGGGCGGCTGCTGCGACGGCAGCTCGCCCATGTGCCTGCCGCGCGGCGAGCTGCTGATCGGGGAGCAGGACGTGTTTCTCGGCGAGATCGGGGGCCAGCCGTTCTACATCGGCGCCGCCCAGTTCGAGGTCTGGAAGCATACTCATCTCATCATCGACGTGGTCGCCGGGCGTGGCGGCATGTTCTCGCTCGAGGGCCCGCGCGGCGTGCGGTTCCTGACGCGCTCACGCCTCTACAGCGAGGAGGAGGAAACGCGCCTGCCGCCGATTACACGCGGGCCGAGGGAATGAGGCCGGTCATTCACGCATCAGGCCGGCGGTGGACGCGCGAACGAGCACCCGGATACCCGTAAGATACGCGTAATCTCGCTTCTCTTTGACATGTTCCGCCCGTGTGGCGTTCACTTCCATGCCGGGAAGTGTCACGGAACCACGCGGCATGAAACCCCTCACAGCCAACAGGCTCGGCCATTCGAGCCGGGCCGTAACCGGTCGCTGGCGCGAAGCGCTGCGGGGGCTCGAGCGCAACCTCAAGCTTCTCGTGATCGCCGCGCTGCGACTACTGGTGCACCCTCCGGCAGCGAGACCTTGCCCGCAGTGGAGCTCGCGCCCGCACCGTATACTGTACCTTCGCTACGACCACATCGGGGACATGGTGTTGGTAACTGGCATTTTCCACGCGATCAAGCGAGCCCAGCCGATGGTGATTATCGACGTGCTCGCCTCTGTCCGAAATGCCCCGGTGCTTCACGGCAATCCCGATGTCGGGACGGTGTACCGCATCGATAAGTCGCGCCCGTGGAGCTTTCTGGTCGCCCTGGCGCGCGTGCGCCGGGTACGCTACGACGCCGTCCTCGATTCCATGGTGACGGGGCCGTCGCTGACATCCATGCTCATCATGTGGGCGAGCGGCGCGCGGCATCGCATCGGCGTTGCGGGCCGCGGCAACGACTTCGCCTTGACGCTGCCCGTACCGCGCGTTTTGGGGGCGGTGCACTACGTGGATCACAGCGCCGCCCTCCTCTACCCCTTCGGCATCGATCCGTTGCAGAGCGCTCCGTCACGGACGCGCCATGGCGACGACCGAGACTCGCGCGAGCGCAGCCGGCCGGCGAACGATGCGTCCTCTGGATGGGGAGTATGGCGGCCGAGAATCCTTCTGACGGAGTCGGAAGTCACCGCAGCGGAGGCATTGTGGCGCTCCGTTGAAGACGGTTGCCTGCCGAGGGGCGCTGCCGGTCGTGCCCGCAGACTCGCCGTCAACGTCTCCGCCGGAGCGCCTTGGCGCTGCTGGCCAGAGGACCGGTTCGTCGCCGCGCTGCGGGAGATACGGCGTCGGCTTCCCGAGATACGGATCCTCCTGATCGGCACGCCGGGCGACGAGCGCCTCAAATCCCGAATCCAGCAAGCCAGCGGCGTCGCTCACGCCCGGACCGCCAATGCCCGTGAGATGATGGCCGTCATCGCCACCTGCGATCTGGCTCTCACCGCGGATACGGCGGTGACCCACGTGGCCTGCGCATTCGATAAGCCCGTGCTTGCGATGTTTGCGCGCGGCGGCGCACCCCACTGGGGCCCTTACATCGCTTCGGGAAGAACCGTCTGTGCACCCGGCCCGACACTGGCATCGCTGGCGCCCGAGCCGGTGGTCCAGGAGCTGGAGCGCATGCTTGCCGTGACTGCGGCCCCGGAAAGCCTCCCCGCGGCCGCCGCCGGCACCCATGCCACCAGCCTGGATTTTCCCCCACCCTCTGCTACGCTTGCGCGACTCCCAGGCGGCATCGTGAGCGTTTCCGGACCGCGCTGAAGAACGTGTCGCCCGGCGCGCGGGGCAGGAACTCGGCGGATCCGGGAGCCGGGGCGAGTCACCCGCCTGGCTCGAGACGCTCATGGAGCAAACTTGAGTTCCAACCGCACCCGGCCATCTTGAGAACTGCGAATCACGGCGGCAGAAAAAGCGGCGACGCCGGGCTGCGCAATGCCAGACACGAGCGAGTGACGACGCCCTCACCGGCCGTTGGCGGGACGGCACCGCTCGTGAGCCTGCTCGTGTCGATGGCCTCCGTGCAAAGTGGCGCGTCCATCGCGAAGACGCTGTTCCCGGTCGCAGGAGTGGGCGGCACGGTGGCCCTTCGGGTCGGGTTCGGGACCCTCCTCCTGTGCCTCGTCCTCAGGCCGTGGCGCCTGCACGTCAGGCGCGAGTCATGGCTGCCGCTCCTCGTCTACGGCGCCTCGCTCGGGGTCATGAACGCCCTCTTCTATCAGGCGCTCGCGCGCCTGCCGATCGGGATCGCCGTGGCGGTGGAGTTCATCGGGCCCCTGACGCTCGCCGTGCTGACTTCCAGGCGTGCCGTCGATCTGCTCTGGATCGTGCTCGCCGCGGCCGGCCTCGGGCTGCTCCTGCCCTTGCTGCACCAGACGCACCTCAGCCCGACGGGCATTCTGTTCGCGCTTGGCGCCGGCACCTGCTGGGCACTTTACATCGTGTTCGGGCGCAAGGTCGGCCACCAATTGGGCGCGCGCGGCGTCGCTCTCGGCAGTATCGTCGCGGCCGCCCTCATAGTGCCGCTCGGACTGCTCGGTGCACCCGCAGCACTGCTCTCACGGCCCGTGCTGCTCCGTGGACTGGCAGTGGGCGCTCTTTCCACCGCGTTGCCCTACTCGCTGGAAATGATTGCCCTGGCCCGGTTGCCGACGCGCTCGTTCAGCGTAATGATGAGCCTCGAGCCGGCCGTAGGGGCGCTTTCCGGACTGCTGTTTCTCCGCGAATGGCTCGCGGGAACGCAGTGGCTCGCGATTCTGCTGGTCATCGCCGCTTCCATCGGCACCGCGACGACCGCCCGCCAGGAGGTGACGGCGCCGGTTCCTGACTGAGCGCTTCCGCGGTTTCGACACACGACCGCGACCTCCGTCGGCGGAACTCGTCGTCGGCGTTGCCGTCTCCGCCGCAACCGTCACTGCCATCCGTTGACCGCGTCGCTCTCGTGAGCGAATACCCCGCTGTATCGGATCGGTCGTGATGTCGCTCCCGTAGCCGCAGGATGCATTGGGAATCGTTGGTGAAGTCGAAGCTGGCGTCCGTGGAATCGCCGCCCTGCGCCCCGAGCGCTCGCCATGCCCGCCGTGAGGCGGAAACAGTCTCGACATCGTGGGTTGCTCACCGTCGCGTTGAGCCGGCCGCAACCATCTGGATCTATCTACCTTCTGCAAGCGCAGAGGCATGTTACGTGCTCACCCCGAGCGACGGCGAGACGCGACCAGTCCTGCGTTCGGTGCGCCTGTCGGTCGAACTCGGGCGGATCCGCGCGAGCCGGGAAGAGATGCGGAAGCTCGCAACCGCACGCCGCGTCCGCCGTGCGTGCTGGCTTCGTCCTCGGCGATCAGCACAACGCCGGCCGACTCGATCGCGCTGATCAATTTTACCAGCGAGTCCACCGTTCCCCGGATGACTCCCTCGCTGGCCTCCATCCGCTGAATGCTGGGGATCGATAGCCGTGCTGCGTGCGCGAGTTCGCGTTGATCGATTCCGAGAAGGGCACGTGCCGCTTGGAGCTGCGCCGCGGCTATCGATGGATGTGGCGCCTGGATTGATGGCTGGGACATGGATTATAGTGTAAATTCGTTGGATCCTCATGTTTCTTGCCGCAGCCGTGCGCTGTGGGTGTCTCAGAGGGAGATCGCAATCTCGCGGAGCGATTTCGTAATGCGCAGGCATTATTCCCGAATTGCCCGGCGCCGGCGCTACGTCCACCTGCAGCGCTGCGCAGTGCTCAGCTCGTGCAGGCATACACCTGACGTAGAGCGCATCGGGACGGAAGCTCGCATGGACCCCGGGGACCCACCGCCTTCCTCGCATGGGGGCTCTCAACAGCCGTGCAGGTGCTCATGGAGGAACGCGCTTCCCGGGGCCCGCTCGGACTCCTCGAGGCGCGCGGCTCCCGCCGCCGCGCGCAGCGCACCAACGATACCGCCTCCACATTCAACCAAAGCTTTCCGCGCGCACCCTCACGGACATCTGAAGGCCGACCCGTCGGCGCGACACGCCAATATTCGGAAGCCCATCGGCGGTGATGGCATCGGCTGGACGCGCTTCGAACTCATGACCACGCGGCCGAAGACGCCCGAGCATCCCTACCTCCGGTGGCAGCCAAACACGAAGAGAATGATGACTGACCTCACGCGACTCGATATCCAAGGGATTCTGCGGCAGCTTCCACACCGCCATCCGTTCCTGCTCGTCGACCGAGTGCTCGAGTGGCGCAGCGGTGAGAGCATCCGGGCGCTGAAGAACGTAACGTACGACGAGCCGTTCGTTCAGAGCCATTTCCCGGAACGGCCGGTCATGCCGGGCGTCCTCATCATTGAGGCGCTGGCACAGACGGCCGGCATTCTCACGCTCCTCAGCGCGAACATCATTCCCGATGCTGAGACTCGCTTCTACTTCGTGGGCATCGACGAGGCCCGCTTCAGGAAGCCCGTGGAACCCGGGGATCAGGTCATACTCACTGCTCGGCTGAAGCGATACCTCAAGGGCGTCTGGCGCTTCTCCACCGCAGCGCAGGTAGGCGACGCCACGGTCGCGCACGCGCAGATCATGGTCGCGCCGGAGACCGTCAAGTAACAGGTCCATACCCTGCGGACGCTCGCAGTGATCCGCGGCTCGCCACCACCGCTTCTGCTCGTGCCAGGATCGGTATGGCTTCCGAGTTCGATACGCCCTGAAGACCTACCCAGCGTTAGTTACTTTCCGGCCTCATTGCCCCGCTTGAGGTCATGAGCGTCGCCCGCGAGCCTCATCAGGGTATACGCGCGATACCGCGATCCCCCGATGGGCCTCCGCGAAGGCAACTCCAAGCCGTAGCCCTATCCGTTCGATGGCGCGGAGCCTCTCCGGGGATTTCGGCTCGAGTGCGCTGGCGAGCAGCTCGATCACGCCATGGACGGCAGCGCCGTCCTTGACGGCAAACCACATCCCGGCTTGCAACCCCGCATCCGTGGCGCAGAGTGAGCGCGGCAAGCACATGTCGAGCACCAAGCGCGTGCTCCACATCGGCTTGCCGCTGCGCCACACGAGCCCGGCGTTGCCCTCATCCAATGTGAATACGCAGTCTCGCGTGTCCCGCTCGAGCGCCTCGGTGATAGCTCCCAAGGCGCTCCACGTCGCAACAGGATGGATGCGCAGCGCCTCGCGGTCGACGATCCAGTAGGTTCCCCATTGACAGCTCGCCGCCCGTGCGAGCAACTCGAGCATCGATTGCGACCAGCGCTCGAGCTCCGGATTGCTCTGCAGCATCTCGATGGCGGACGTGGCCCCGGCGTCCATCTCCACCAGCCGGCGGCCGATCACGGCGGTGTACCCATCGAGGATGGGGCCGGCGGTCCCGCGCTTCTCGAGCCGTCGCCGATCACCGCCTGCACGACGCGCGAGACACGCTCGTGCACCGTGAGATCCAACGGATCGGGCAACAATTGACCGGCGGGCGCCGCGCTGGCCAGCGCGCCCGCGGCCACCACCAACATGGAATCCGTGAACTCGCGGGGCCGGCTGCGCAACGCTCCGATGTGGCCGAGACCGAGAACGCCGGAGCCGTCGCTGACGATCGCGATCGTACGTCCCAGGCAGGTGAGCTCGAGCGCTGTTGCAGGCGTTGGCCAGGCAGACCCCGGCGCCCCCGGGGATGTGGATATCGCGCAGGATCTGGTGCGAGGATAACGCAGCGCGCGAGCGCATCTCGATCTTCCCGCCGCGGTGGCACTCGAGCACGCGGTCGGACCAGCCCACGAAGCGCACGTTCGATATCGAGTTCAGCCGGGCGGCGCGGGCCTCGACCCCGCTCTCATCGATTTCAACCGTGACCTCCCACAGGGTGCGGTCCTGATCCCGCCGCACACGATTGACATGCTCGAGCGTAACCCCTGTCTCGGAGACCACCTTGAGCACCCTGGCGAGGTCCCCCGCTGAGTGGGGCGTTTCGACCTGCAGAATCTCCGGGAGCTTCACATCTTCAGCGCCTGCGCGACGCGTCAGGCCCTCACATTCACTTATCCACTGCGCCGGGGACGATGCCGGCGAGTGTTTGCCGACACCTGTTCCGCTGGCACCCAAGGTCCTCCCGTGCGCTCCTCGATGTAGCGGCGGATGAGCCGACGAACGACCTGCGAGGGCGTCGCATCTTCTTCGGCGCAGAGGCGCTCGAACAAGGCCTTCTTGCGCGGATCGATGAGGATCGTCAGTCGTGCGGTACGGTCTTCGAGCGCCAAGATTGAGATCCAGGGCTACTACATCAGGTGGATTCGAATTAT
Source organism: Steroidobacteraceae bacterium (assembly GCA_035713045.1). Classification (GTDB taxonomy): domain Bacteria; phylum Pseudomonadota; class Gammaproteobacteria; order Steroidobacterales; family Steroidobacteraceae; genus 13-2-20CM-66-19. The sequence continues at coordinate 63,140 of DASTAC010000020.1, read as the reverse complement.
AATCAAATCCGTACCGGAATAGTAGCCTCTGTGAGCCCAATTCCCTTCCGCCTCGCCGCATCGCTCGCACTCCTCGGCCTGTGGGTCGTGATCGGGTTTCTCGGACTGCTGCGCCCGAGGAGCGTCGGATTTGCCGGCCGGACGCTCTTTCCGCTCGGTGCGCTCTGCGGCCTGGGCCTCGCCGTGGTCGGGGCCGCGAGCCTGGGGGCTCCCGCGCAGCAGGCGGTTTTGCCGATCGGGTTGCCGGACCTGCCGGTGCATCTGCGGCTCGATGCCCTCTCGAGTGTCTTCCTCTGCCTGCTGGGGGCGAGCTCCGCGGGCATTTCGGTGTTCGCTGCAGGGTATTTCCGCAGCGAGCGCGGCACCGCGCCGGGCCTGCTCTGCCTGCAGTACCACCTCTTCCTCGCGAGCATGGGCGCCGTACTGCTCGCGAACGATGCGTATTCATTCATGGTGGCCTGGGAGACGATGGCGCTCTCCTCGTACTTCCTCGTCACCACGCAGCATGGGCTCGGGGAGATCCGCCGCGCGGGCTTCATCTACCTCCTGATCGCCCACGTTGGCGCCCTCGCCATCCTCCTCTGCTTCGGCGTGCTGCAAGGGGGCAGCTGGCAGTTCACCTTCGATGCCATGCGTCACGCGCATCTCTCAGCTCCCTGGGCCGCGGCCGCCTTCCTGCTCGCGCTTTTCGGCTTCGGTGCCAAGGCGGGTCTCGTGCCACTACACGTGTGGTTGCCCGAAGCGCACCCGGCCGCGCCTTCTCCGGTCTCGGCGCTGATGAGCGGAGTGATGTTGAAGATGGCCGTGTACGGCATGCTGCGCGTGAGTTTCGATCTGCTCGGCGCTCCGCAGTGGTGGTGGGGCGTGGTTGCCCTTGCCGTGGGGCTGTTCACGGCCGTCTACGGTGTCGTCTTCGCGGCGGTCCAGACGGACATGAAGCGATTGCTCGCCTACTCCTCGATCGAGAATCTCGGCATCATCTTCACAGGCCTGGGGCTCGCCATCATCTTCCAGGGGCTCGGGATGCCGGCACTCGCCGCGCTCGCGCTCATCGCGCTGCTCTATCACAGCTTGAATCACGCGTTCATGAAGAGCCTGCTCTTCCTCGGCACGGGCGCAGTGCTGCACTCGACCGGGGAGCGCAATCTCGGCAAGCTCGGCGGCCTCATTCATGGCATGCCGTGGGTCGCGTGGCTCACCCTCATCGGCGCGCTCGCGCTTGCGGGACTCCCCCCGCTCAACGGCTTCGTCTCCGAGTGGCTGCTGCTGCAGGCGTTTCTTTTCGCGCAGCGCGTCCCCCGGACGTTCATCAACATGCTGCTGCCCCTCGGCGCCGCCGTCATCGCCCTCGCCGCGGCGCTCGCCGGCTACGTCATGGTCAAGTTCTTCGGCGTGATCTTCCTCGGTCAACCGCGCGAGGCCTCGCTGGCGCGCGCGCGCGACGCCGGATGGCTCGAACGCGTGGGCCTCGTGTGGCTTGCGCTCGGGTGCCTCGCGCTGGGACTCGTGCCCACGGTGGTCATTCGCGCGCTCGGGAGCGTGACCCGGCAGTTGGTCGGTGCGGGACTGCCGCAGAGCGCCTCCTGGTGGCTCCTCGCCCCGGTGCCGGGCCGGCCGGTGTCCTATTCGCCGATGATTCTCTTCCTGGTGCTGCTGACCGTGGTCCTTGTGACTGTCCTCGCCGTGCGCCTTTTCTATCACGGCCGCGTGCGCCGCAGCGCGGCGTGGGATTGCGGCTTCGGCGGGCTCGATGCTCGCATGCAGGACACCGCCGAAGGTTTCGGCCAGCCGATCCGGCATATCTTCGGCTTCTTCTTCGACGTGGACCGTGAGCTGCCGTCACCGTTTGACCGCGCACCCCGCTATCGCATCACGATAGGCGATCGGATCTGGCGGGGTCTCTACGAGCCGATCGGCGCCCTCGTGCAGCGCATCGCCGACGCCGTCGCGTGGCTGCATCAAGGGCGCATCTCGACCTACCTTTTCTACAGCTTCGCGACGCTCGTAACCCTGTTGGCGCTCGTGCTATGAGACCGATCGACACGCTCACCCAGATGCTCGAGGTGGCCGCCGCACTCGCCGCGGCGCCGCTCTTCCTCGGTTGGGTCAACCAGTGCCGCGCCTGGCTGCAGAACCGACGCGCGCCCAGTGTCTGGCTGCCATATCGGGGCATTCGCAAGCTCTTTCACAAGGATGCGGCGCTCGCCGAGGGGGCCTCGCCGCTCTTCCGAGTGGCCCCGTACGTGGTCTTCGCCGCGATGGTTCTCATTGCCGCCATCGTTCCCTCGATGGGAACGCGCCTGCCATTCACGGTGGCCGCGGATGCCATCGCTCTGGTGGGTCTCCTTGCCATGGCACGAGTGTTCCTCTCCTTGGCCGCCATGGACATCGGCACGGCATTCGGAACCCTCGGTGCACGCCGCGAGATGATGGTGGGATTCCTCGCCGAGCCGGCGCTCCTCATGGTCATTTTCGTGGCCTCGCTCATCTCGGGAACCACCGCGCTGCCGGCGATCACGGAGAACCTCGCGACGCAGACTCCGGCCCTTTACCCGAGCCTCGCTTTCACCGGCATCGCCTTCACCATGGTCCTGCTCGCGGAGAACGCCCGCATTCCCATCGACAATCCGGCCACGCACCTCGAGCTGACAATGATTCACGAGGCGACGCTGCTCGAGTACTCCGCGCGCCACCTCGCATTGATGGAATGGGCTTCGGCCCTGAAGCTCTTCAACTATGCCTGCATCGGCTTCGCGCTCTTTCTGCCGTGGGGCGTCTCGACCCGGGCGGACAGCCCGCTCACGCTCCTCACCTCCGTCCCGCTGCTCGCGGTGAAACTCCTCGTCTGCGGCGCCGGCCTCGCCCTGATCGAGACCCTTTCGGCGAAGCTGCGGGTCTTTCGCGCTCCGGAATTCCTCGCGACCGCCTATCTTTTCGCGGTGCTCGGGATGCTGGTGCACCTGTTGCTGAGGGCCTGAGACATGACGGCCGTCCCATTCGACCTGCAGCTGCTGAACCTCTGCGCCGCATTGCTGCTCCTGCTGTCGTTCGCCATGCTGGCACAGCGCCGCCTGGTGACCCTCGTCAACCTCCTTGCTGCGCAGGGAGCGCTCGTGTGCATCGCAACGCTCCTCCTGGCCTGGCGCACGGGAGAGCCGCACCTGTACGCGTCGGCGGCCCTGACCCTGGCGCTGAAAGTGATCTTTCTGCCATGGCTGCTGCACCGCCTGATCAGGCAGCTTAAGGTGTATTGGGACACCGAGCCGCTCCTCAACGTCTCGGGAACGATGCTCGCGGGCGTGCTGGTGGTCGTGTTCGCCTTCGGTCTGGCGCAGCCGATATCACACCTGGCGAGCACTGCGTCGCGCGACACCATCGGGATCGCGGTCGCGGTGGTCCTCCTCTCCTTCCTCACGATGATCACGCGGCGCAAAGCCACTTCACAGGTGATCGGGTTTCTGTCCATGGAGAACGGGCTCTTCTTCGGCGCGATGAGCGCCACGTACGGCATGCCGATGATCGTGGAATTCGGCGTGGCGCTCGATGTGCTGGTCGCGGTTCTCGTGCTCGGAGTCTTCTTCTTCCAGATTCGCGAGCAGTTCGATAGCCTCGATCTGCACCACCTTGAAGCCCTGAAGGAGACGGGCATGTCGACAATCGGCGGTGCGCCGAAGGGGACTCCATAAGATGGACGTATTGCTGTTACTCGCCTGCCCGCTCGCGGGCTTCCTGACTCTCGGTCTTCTCGGGGCACGGCGCTTCGCTCCAGAGCTCAACGTCGCCTTCAGCGCCGCGACATTCCTCAGCGCCTGCGCACTCACCGCCCATGTCATCGGCAAGGGAAACCTGCTCGTCGCGGACGAGCAGTTCTTCATCGACCCCTTCAATGTGTTCCTGGTGACGCTCACGGCCTTCGTGGGACTGACGACCTCCCTCTTCTCCCGGCCCTACATGCGCGTGGAGGTCGCGCACGGCCGGGTGACGGCCGGGCGGCTGCGCCTCTACCACAGTATGTATCAGCTCTTCATGGCGACGATGCTGATCGCGCTCACGACCAACAATTTAGGATTGCTCTGGGTCGCGATGGAGGCGGCAACGCTCTCGACCGTCCTGCTTGTCACGCTCTACCGCACGCCCGCGAGCCTGGAAGCGGGCTGGAAGTACTTCATCCTCTGCGGTGTCGGGATCGCCCAGGCGCTGTTCGGAACCATCCTGCTCTACCTGGCGGCCGAGAAAGTGCTCGGTGCGCAGGGTGTGAGCGCGCTCCTCTGGACGCATCTGAACGCAGTCAAAGGGCAGCTCGAGCCCGCGGTGGTGAGTCTCGCGTTCGTGTTTCTCCTGGTGGGGTACGGTACCAAGGTGGGGCTCGCCCCGCTCCACAACTGGCTGCCGGATGCGCATGCCGAGGGCCCGACGCCGATCTCCGCCGTACTGTCGGGACTGCTGCTCAATGTGGCGATCTACGCGGTCGTGCGGTGCAAGATCCTCGTGGAGGGCGCGCTGCATTCCACACTGCCCTCGCGCATGCTCATGGGTTTTGGCCTTGTCTCGATGGTGTTGGCCGTGTTCTTTCTCTGGCGCCAGCGCGACATCAAGCGGCTCTTCGCCTACTCCTCGATCGAGCACATGGGAATCATCACGTTCGCCTTCGGGATGGGCGGCCCGGTGGCGAACTTCGCGGCCCTGCTGCACATGACGGTGCACTCCCTCACCAAGTCCGGAATCTTCTTCACGGTCGGGCATGCCGCGCAGAAGGCGGGCTCACAGCTCATGGAGGACATTCGCGGGCTAATCACCCTCTCCCCGACGGTCGGCTGGGGATTGATGATGGGCTCGCTCGCCATCCTCGGCATGCCGCCGTTCGGGGTGTTCGCGAGCGAGTTTCTTATCCTCACCACCGCCATGCGGGACCAACCGTGGGCGACACCCATCCTGCTCACGACGCTCGGCGTCGCTTTTGCGGCGATCTTTGGGCGAGTGCAGCCCATGGTGTTCGGCGAGACCACCGCCAAGCGTCTGCCGCATGCGCCGGCACTGTTGCCGGTATTTGCGCACCTCGGCATGGTCCTGGTGCTGGGTCTTTACATTCCACCATATCTCGCGGACTGGTATCGCGCGGCGGCACGCCTGATCGGAGGCGGCTGAGGTGACGACCCGGACCTCGCCGGCGCCGCGCATCGTCAAGGCCAGCGTGCCGGGCTTGCGTACGCTCACCGTCCCGAGTCAGGCGTGGCGGCAGGAGCTTCACGACCTATCTGCCGCTGGCGCGAAGCTCCTCGCCCTCTGGGGCACCCGCGACGCGGAGGCCCCGGCCACCGTCTGGGCGGCATTTTTCGTCGAGCGCACGGCGCTCGTGCTCGAGCTGCCGCTTTCGGACCCTGATGCACCGTATCCGGGGCTCGAGGAATTCTTTCCGGCGGCCGCACGCATGCAGCGCGCCATGACCGATCTTCTCGGGTTGCGCTCGACGGACTCGGATGCGCGCCCCTGGCTGCGCCACGCGGCCTGGCCGCCCACCTACCGGCCGCTGATCGATCCGCCCCTGCCGCAGAGCTCGGCGGAGCCTGCGGCCGACCAGTACGAATTCGTGAGAGTCGAGGGCGTCGGCGTGCACGAGATCGCGGTCGGCCCCGTGCACGCCGGCACGATCGAGCCCGGCCACTTTCGCTTCTCCGTCGTCGGCGAGAAGGTGCTGAAGCTCGAAGAGCGCCTGGGCTACGTCCACAAGGGAATCGAGCGGCGTTTCACGGAGCTCGCGCTCCTCGAGGGTCACAGGCTCGCGGCGCGCGTGTGTGGAGACTCCGCGGTCGCCTTCTCCTGGGCCTACTGTCAGGCGCTCGAAGCGATCGCGGACATTGAGATCCCCGCACGAGCCGCGTGGCTGCGCGCGCTCTGCCTCGAACTCGAGCGCATCTGCAATCACCTGGGCGATCTCGGGGCGCTCGGGAACGACGCCGGCTTCGCATTCGGTCTCGTCCAGTTCTCGCGCCTGAAGGAGCTGCTGCTGCGCGCCATGGAGATAGCGCTCGGCGAGCGCTACCTGCTCAATGCGGTGATGCCCGGTGGCACGCGCGTCGACCTCACGACCTTCGGCACCACACAGCTGCGCCGGTGTCTGCTCGACATCGCTCGGGAAGCTTCGACGCTCGAGTCGATTTACAACGACCACTCCGGCCTACGCGACCGGTTCGCTGGGGCCGGGACGGTGGAGCCACCGCTCGCCGCCAAGCTCGGTCTCATCGGGCTCGCCGGGCGCGCAAGCGGTCAGGCCATCGACCTTCGCTGCGACCTGCCCACCGAGCCCTACACGCAGCTCGCACCCCAAATGGTTCTCCACCAGGCAGGCGATGTCGCCGCGCGGGTTGCGGTGCGGTTCGATGAGCTCAAGGAGTCCTGCCGGCTCGTTCACCAAATCCTCGAGGGATTGCCCGCGGGCCCCCACGTACGCCAAGTTTCGACACCGCCGGCCGGGGCCACGGGCATCGGGCTCACCGAGGGCTGGCGCGGCCCGGTCCTCTTCGCCCTCGAAGCTGGGGATGGCGGCACGATTCGCCGCTGTCACCCGCACGATCCCTCCTGGCACAACTGGCCGGCGATCGAGCACGCCATCATCGGTAACATCGTTCCCGATTTCCCGCTCATCAACAAGTCCTTCAATCTCGCCTACAGCGGACACGACCTGTAGCAGGCAGCCATGCTCAAGACTCTCCGCCAGATCGCCTCGATCGGAATCGTCACCGAGCCCGCCCCGACCGCGGATGAGAGTCTGCGGATGCGCCCACAACTGCAAGAGCGCATCCTTGCCGTGCTCGGCACCGCGCTCTGCATCCGGCACGTGGACGCCGGCTCGTGCAACGGTTGCGAGCTCGAGATCCATGCGCTCAGCAACCCGCTCTACAATCTCGAGGGGCTCGGCATCCGCTTCGTCGCAAGTCCGCGCCACGCCGACATGCTGCTCGTGACGGGGCCGGTCTCGAGACACATGGAAGTGGCGCTGCGGCGGACCTACGAGGCGATGCCCGATCCGAAGCTCGTGGTCGCACTCGGCGACTGCGGCTGTACCGGCGGCGTCTTTGGTGAGAGCTACGCAAGCCGCGGACGTGTCTCGAACGTCATCCCGGTAGACGTCGCGATCCCCGGATGTCCGCCAAGCCCGATACGCATCCTGCAGGGCATTCTCGCGGCGCTGTCGAGCTCACCGCATAGAAGGGGTGGAGCGATCGCACCCGAGGTGCCTGCGGACAGCCGGTCGTGATGGGCCTTGAGAACCGATCCGGGCTCTCCTCATGAAGGTGTCCAACAGGCCGCTGCTGTCCTTCGAGCTGGCCTCTTCCACGAAGAGCAGCGTGCTTCACTTCATGGAGCCCGTGAATACCTCCTCCGCTTCACTCTGGGAGCAGCTCGTCGCGGGACGATACGCGAAACCCTTCATCGTCGATACAGGCCGGCGGCGGGCGCTGCAGTTCGATCTAAACTGCGAGCAAAGTGCCATGCTTCGGCATGACCCGTATCGGCTGGCTCTGACTTATACGCGCAAGATGATGGCCTTTCTGGTCTTCAACAGGACGCCTCGGCGGGTGCTGATGCTCGGCCTCGGTGGCGGCTCGCTCGCCAAGTTCTGCCATCGGCATCTGCCTCGGACGGCGCTGACCACTATCGAAATCAACCCTGACGTGCTCGCATTACGCGAGGAGTTCCAAATTCCGGCGGATGATGGTCGCTTCCGGGTGATATGCGAGGACGCCGCCGCCTATCTGGCCGCCCTGCGGCGCTACAAGGATGTCATCTTGGTCGACGCATGCAATCATGCCGGGATCGCCCCCGAGCTCGACACGCTCGATTTCTACCATCATACCTGGCGCTGCCTCTCCCGGGACGGTGTGCTGGTCGCGAACATATGCGGTGAACCGTACAGTCGCGCGGCGCACCTTGCCCGAATGCGCACAGTCTTCGGTCAGGCCATCGTGGCGTTGCGAGCGAGGCAAGAAGACAACCTCGTCGTTTTCGCATTCAAGAAGCGCGCCCCGGTGGATGAATGGGAACACCTCGAGCGCACCGCCGTCGACCTCAAGCGGCGCCTGGGCTTGGACTTTCCACGCTACGTGCGCCGCATGGCGCTGCAGATGCGTGTGCCCGAACGGGGAAGCCTTGCGGTCTGAAGGAAACCGGCCCCCGACCTGAAGCGATGCGATGAGAGCGATTGAGTCGCGTTCTAGAGTCGCAGCAGCACTTTGGAGCTGTGGCTCTCGGCTCAGCCCGATGAGAACTTCGGAAACCCCTCACGCGCAACGGCTTCGAAAGAATTCGCCGATGCCACCCGGGCAGCGCGCTGGGCCTGCTTCTTGTGCTCGCCTGGATCAGCTCCATTCGCGAGCAAAAGTCGGGCCTCGTTCCAAGAGGCCCCTGAAAAATGCCCCCACGAAGGGGGCGCTGTCAAGGCGCCTCAGCAGACCTCCCTGGACGCTAAATCCCATGATTTCTAGGGACTTATCGCCAAGCAGGATACGAGGATGGAGCTTACTGGAACTCGCTGGAAGGGATGAATGGTGGAGCGGAAGGCGCTCACATTGTCACCATACCCTATTGATTTGGCGACAGTTCTATCGGTGTGCCGATGCGGATGCCCCCGGAAAGGCCCCCTCCCCCCGCGACTGCGTGCACCGCACCTCGAGCCATCCCGGCTCCAGGTCAGCATCATGGCATCAGGGCTTGGGGACAATCGCGCGCCGCTACCCCCCCCCCCGGGGGGCGGGCCACCTCGACGACGACGGCTCAGTGCACTGCTTCGGCGCCGCTCGGACACTCCCAACGCGATCGGCTCGCAGCCACCGGTGTGCGCGCACGCCCCGCGTTCATGGGCCGCCACGGATGGTACGGGCCTCTTCGGCCGCTTCCGCCATCTCGGCGAGGATCGCGGCGGCATGGGCCGGGCTATGCATGCGCCGGGAACTCTCAACGGTAGCCTTCATAGTCGATCTCGTATGCGTGGCCCCATTGAAAGCTGAAGGTCACGCGGTAATTTTCATCCACCCAGACCGAACACCGGCCACCCTTCAGGGGGTGATACCACATCCCCGGCATCGCTATTTTCCCCAGCTGTGTCGCACTGAGCTACGGTCTAGCTGCTGGAGGGCTACAACAGAAGCCGTCTCACATCGCCGAGGACCTTGGCGAGGCAGGCGTTGAACCGTCCTGCCGCGGCGCCATCGATTACCCGGTGATCCCATGATAGCGACAACGGCAGAATGAGCCGGGGCTGCGGTCCGCTGGATGCCCATACCGCGCGCGTCTGGATCTTCCCGACACCTAGAATGGCAACTTCTGGCGCATTGATGATGGGGGTGAAATAGCTGCCACCTATCCCGCCAAGGCTCGAGATGGAAAATGAGCCCCCCTGCATCTCAGCTGCGGACAGCTTCCCAGCTCTCGCTTGTGACGCGAGTTCCCTCATTTCTCTGGCGAGCTGCAAGATGCCCTTCATGTCGGCGTTGCGAATCACGGGCAAGACGAGTCCGTTCGGTGTGTCCGCCGCGAAGCCGACATGGTAGTAGCGCTTCAGGATGAGAGTCTCGCCATCCAAGGAGGCGTTGAACTGTGGAAATTCCGTCAGCGCCGCGATACAGGCCTTCATGATGAAGCCCAGCGGCGAGATCTTCGCGCCGGCAGGGCCGCTATCCCGATTCAGCTCGGCGCGGAATGCCTCGAGATCGGTCACGTCAGCATCTTCGTGATTGGTGACGTGTGGAATCGTCACCCAGTTCCGATGCAGATTCGCACCGGAAATCCTGCGAATGCGGGAGAGCGGCTGCGATTCGATCGGCCCGAAGGCCCCGAAATCGACTTTGGGCCAAGGGCGCACGGCGAACGGCATGCCACCTGCGGACGGAGCGCAAACGCTGGACTCACCGACCGCCTTTGCCGCAAGCGACTGCATGGCCGACTTCACGTGCGTGCGCAGATCCTGCGCGACGATGCGGCCCCGCGGCCCGCTGCCTCTGACCTCTTGCAAACTGACGCCGAGATCCCGAGCCATCTTTCGCACCGAGGGCCCGGCATAGATGCGGGGCGCATGCTCGGGCAATGCTTGCGAAAGAGTGAAGACCGGCAAATGGACCACATTGCCCTCAACCTTGAACTCGTTCTGTGTGGCTCCGGGAGCGTGAGATTTATCTCCCACATGAGCCGGCTGGACGGCTGGCGGGGCGGTAGGAGGGGGCACCGCGGCAGCTGGCTCCCCGTCAGCACCTCTCAGACTGATGAGGCGGGAGCCTCGACTCACCTTCTCGCCCACCCGGGCCTCGATCGCAGCGACGATGCCCGATTCGGGGCTTGGGATCTCCATCGTCGCCTTGTCGGATTCCACGACAGCGAGGGGCTGGTCCTTGAGCACGGTGTCGCCGACAGCCACCAGGATCTCGATGATCGCTACATCCTTGAAGTCACCGATCTCCGGTACGGTAATGGGCTTCATGGCAGCTCTCTAGCGCGTCCAGGACGGCGGACTGTCCGGGTCACAGCCATACTGACGGATGGCCGCCTCCACCGAGTCGGGCTCGAGACTCCCATCGTCCGCCAGTGCCTTCAGCGCGGCGATGGCGATCGAAGCGGCGTCTACCTCGAAAAAAGCTCGAAGCGCTGCCCGGGTGTCGCTACGTCCAAAACCATCCGTGCCCAGTGTTACATAGCGACGCGGTATGAAAGCACGTATCAGCTCCGGCAGGGCGCGCACGTAATCACTTGCCGCGACTACGGGTCCCCTGCTGCTCGCCAGCGCTTCTGCGACGAAGGGCGATGGGGCCGGCGCCTTAGGATAAAACCGCGCCCGACGTTGGCAGTCGAGACCCTCGCGATGCAGCTCTCCGTAGCTCGTCACGCTCCAAACGGCCGCCTCGATTCCCCAGTCCTGTCTCAGCAGCTCCTTCGCCGACAACACCTCGGTCATGATGGCGCCCGAGCCCAGGAGCTGTATTTTGGCGGCCTCCCCTCCCGGCAACCGGTACAGCCCTCTCAGAATTCCGTCCCGCACCTCGTTCCCCGCGGGCAACGAGGGCTGCGCGTAATTGGCGTTCGTCACCGTCACGTAGTAGAAGCGATCCTGTTGCTCCTCGAGCATCTCTTGCATCCCTCGCTCCAAGATGACGGCGACTTCGTAGGCAAACGCGGGATCATATGCGCGGCAATTGGGTACCGCTGCAAACTGAAGCTGGCTGCCGCCGTCCTGATGCTGCAGACCCTCGCCGCTGAGCGTGGTGCGGCCGGAGGTGGCGCCCAGGAGGAATCCCCGCGCACGCTGATCGGCCGCCGCCCAGATAAGATCGCCGACACGCTGAAAGCCGAACATCGAATAGTAGATGTAGAAAGGCAGCATCGGCAGGTCGTGCACGCTGTACGAGGTCGCGGCCGCAATCCAGGATGAGATCGCCGCCGCCTCGGAGATGCCCTCCTCCAGCATCTGCCCCGATTTCGTCTCCCGATAGGCGAGCATCGAGGCCGAATCCTCCGGCTCGTAGAGCTGGCCGACCGGCGAATAGATGCCAATCTGCCGAAAGAGAGTCGCCATACCGAACGTACGAGCTTCATCAGCCACGATCGGGACGATCCGCTGCCCCAGTCCCTTGTCCCGCAGCAGCCCGCTCAGCATTCGCACGACGGCCATCGTGGTCGACATCTCCTTGCCATCGGCTTCGAGCGCAAATTTGGCGAAGCTCTCGAGCGGCGGAGCCTGGAGGGTCTGCGAAGATTTCATTCGCCTGCGTGGCAGGTAGCCGCCCAGAGCCTCCCTGCGCTCGCGCAGGTACCTCATCTCAAGGCTATCCTCCGGCGGCTTATAGAATTCCACATGCTCGAGTTGCTCGTCCGAGAGCGGCAGCCGAAACCGGTCACGAAATTCCTTAAGACTATCGAGCTCGAGTCTCTTCTGCTGATGTGTGGTCATGCGTCCCTGCCCAGCGGCGCCCATGCCATATCCCTTCATGGTCTTGGCGAGGATCACCGTCGGCTGGCCTTCGTGAGCCACCGCTGCCGCATACGCGGCATAGAGCTTGCGCAGGTCGTGGCCTCCGCGCCTCAGGCGATCGATCTCCTTGTCGGTCATGTTTGCCACCAGCGCGGCAAGTTCCGGTGTCTGGGCGAAGAATCGCTCGCGGTTATACGCGCCGTCGTTCGCGGAAAAGGTCTGGAATTGTCCATCGACAGTATTGGCAAAAGCGCGCAGCAGCTCTCCGTGAGAGTCGCGACCGAAGAGCGCATCCCAGTCCGAGCCCCACAGCACCTTGATGACGTTCCACCCTGCACCCGCAAAGAGCGCCTCAAGCTCATCAATGATTCGACCGTTGCCGCGCACCGGCCCATCAAGACGCTGCAGATTGCAGTTGATCACGAACGTCAGGTTGTCCAGCCGCTCGCGCGCCGCGAGTGAGAGCGCCCCGAGCGATTCCGGCTCGTCCATCTCTCCATCCCCGAAGAAGCCCCAGACCCGTCGGCCCTCCGTCCGGGCCAATCCCCGAGCCTCCAGATAGCGCATGAAGCGAGCCTGAAGAATCGAGTTGATGGGCCCAATGCCCATGGAGCCCGTCGGAAACTGCCAGAACTGCGGCATTAGCCAGGGATGCGGATAGGAGCAAAGTCCGTGGCCCGCGATCTCACGGCGGTACTGCTCCAGGTGCTCACGATCGAGAAAACCCTCGAGATAGGCTCGCGCGTACACCCCGGGCGCGGAGTGTGGCTGGAAATAGACGAGGTCCATACCCCCCACATATCCGGCGGCCCTGAAAAAGTGATTGAAGCCGACCTCGAACAGTTCCGCCGCGGAAGCGTAGCTTGCGATGTGCCCACCGAGTTCTCCGGAGGCCTTGCTGGCGCGGACCACCATCGCCAATGCATTCCAGCGCACGACGGCGATCAATCGCTCCTCGAGGTCAAGGTCTCCCGGATAGGGCGGCTGCTCCTCGACGGAAATCGTATTGCGGTAGGGCGTTACCCGGACGCTCGGCCCTCGGATTCCCCGCATGAGCGCGTGATCCGCCAAGCGATCGAGCAGATACTGCGCCCGCGTCTTTCCCTGCGCCTCTACAACGGCATCGAGCGCATCGAGCCAATCAGAGGTCTCCTCAGAATCCGTATCCGGAAGAGGACGGGCCGCGTACGGGACCCTTTGCGCACCCGGCGATGTCTGACTCATGAGTGCCTCAAATTTGCGCAGGACAAGAACGGTCACGATACGATTTGGCGCGCAAAATGAGCTGCTGATCTGCTGCATCCAGTCCGACTTTATGGTAGATTATTTCTTTTTTACGCTTCGTTTTGGAATTTACTTCTGTGAATCTCGACAGTACCGACATTGCCATCCTGAACCATCTCCAGGAAAATGCCCGCATCACCAATGTGGAGCTGGCTCGGCAGATTAACCTCACCGCATCCCCTTGCCTCAATCGTGTGCGTGCCCTCGAGCAAAGCGCCGTCATCCGCAAGCACGTGACGTTGCTCGATACGGAGCGGCTAGGGCTGCGGCTCAACGTATTCATTCAGGTGAGCCTGGAGAAGCAGCGCGAAGAGACGTTGCGCAGGTTCGAAGAGGCGATCGCGCTGCGCCCGGAGGTCATGGAGTGCTATCTGATGACCGGCGACTCGGATTACCTCGTGCGCGTGCTCGTGCGCGACACCCAGGACCTCGAGGCTTTCATCCTGAACAGCCTCACCAAAGTTCCCGGGGTTTCCAACATTCGGTCAAGCATCGCGCTCAAGCAGGTCCGCTACAAGACGGCAGTACCGTTACCTGCGGAAGGATTGATACTACAGAACGCTGCGCGTTCGCAGACGAATCAAAGAAGACGCTAACTCTCAGCGCCTGCTACCCGCGCAAATCTCGGACCGCCCGCTCCAGATCACCTGAGCCGAAGCTGCAGGCGCTACGCTATCAGCTGCGGTGATCCGTCACTCCGTCTGGCGCAAAAACTCGGGCTTTGAGATTTTCAAGCGGATGGGTGTTTTCTGAGCTCCTGGCGGGCGATCGCGCGGTTGTGGACCTCATCCGGCCCATCGACGATGCGCATGGTGCGCAGACTGGCGTACATGCGTGCCAGGCCCGGATCGGTCGTGACCCCCGCTCCGCCAAAAGCCTGAATGGCATCGTCGACGATCTGGAGCGCCACCCGCGGTGCAGCCACCTTAATCATGGCGATCTCGCCCTGCGCCGCCTTGTTGCCTGCGGTGTCCATCACATGTGCAGCCTTGAGCACGAGGAGCCGGGCCATTTCAATGTTCGTGCGGGCAGCGGCGATCCGCTCCTGCCACAGCGACTGCTCGGCTAACGGCTTGCCGAAGGCGACACGTGACAACAGCCTCCGGCACATCGCCTCGAGCGCCCGCTCCGCGGCGCCTAACGTGCGCATGCAATGGTGGATGCGGCCCGGACCGAGCGGCCCCTGCGCGATCTCGAAGCCGCGACCCTCGCCGAAAATGAGGTTCTCCCGGGGCACCCGCACGTTCTCGAGCAGCACCTCGCCATCTCCGTGCGGCGCATCGTCGAAGCCGAATACCGGCAACATGCGCAGTACCTTCACGCCCGGGGTGTCGCGAGGCACGAGGATCTGCGATTGCTGCAGATGCTTCGGCGCCTCGGGATCGCTCTTGCCCACGACGATCAGGATTTTGCATCGGGGGTCGCCCACGCCGGATGACCACCACTTGCGGCCGTTGATGACGTAGTGGTCTCTGTGCCGGTGGATCTGCGTGCGGATATTGGTCGCATCGGAGGAGGCCACCTCGGGCTCGGTCATGAGGAACGCCGAGCGAATCTCTCCCGCGAGCAGCGGGTCGAGCCACTGCCGCTTCTGTTCCTCGCTGCCATAGCGCTCGAGCAACTCCATGTTGCCCGTATCCGGCGCGCTGCAGTTGAATACCTCGGGCGCGAACTCGACCCGTCCCATGACCTCGCAGAGCGGGGCGTATTCCACGTTCGTGAGCCCCGGCCCGCGAGGACTCTCGGGCAGAAAGAGATTCCACAGGCCCGCCGCCCTCGCCTGCGCCTTCAGCGCCTCGAGGATCGACGGAATCCGCCACCTGTAGTCCGCAATTATTCGGTGCGTAATGCAGACGGTCAAGACAGTGACGGTTTGCTTCTCTTATGGCACGATCCTGTCATGCTCACCGGCGTCGCTGCCCTCCTCGGCCTAATGTGTGATGCCCTCCAGTGGCTACGACTGACGGTGCGGTCGAACCGCTCGATCAAAGCAGAGAATCTCTTCCTTCGCCGGCAACTGGCCCTATACATCGAGCGTGGGTCAAACCGCGCCGAACCGACCCGATTACCCGACTTCGACTGCTCGTACTGTCCAGGCTCTTCGATTGGCGCAACGCATTGGTCGTCGTGCGTCCGGAAACACTACTTCGCTGGCACCGCGAGGCCTGGAAACTGCTCTGGCGGGTGAAGTCCCGGCCGGGCCGACCGGCTATCCCAGCGCAACTGCAATGCCTCATTCGACGCATGGCCCTCGAGAATCCCCGCTGGGGCGAGGAACGCATCGCCAATGAGCTGCTATTGAAGCTAGGTATCCAGGTATCTTCCCGCACAGTGCGCAAATACATGCCTCGGCATCCGCCAGGGCGCACCCGAGGGGATCTGCGCTGGTCAACGTTCCTGCGCCTGCACGCCGAGGGAATCCTCGCCTGTGACTTCTGCCTCGCCATCACGGCGAGCTTCCGCATGCTGTACGTCTTCGTGGTCATCGAGCATGGAAGTCGTTGCCTCGTCCACTGCAACGTCACAGCCCATCCAACCGCCGCGTGGACGCTGCAGCAGCTGCGCGAGGTAGGCGGTCTAGATCACCGGTATCAGTTCCTGCTCCATGACCGCGACTGCATCTTCTCCCGAGAACTCGATGAGTCGGTTCAGGCGCTCGGGGTCAGGGTACTCAGATCCGCCCCTCATTGCCCCAAGATGAACGCGATCTGTGAGCGTGTGATCGGCACCCTGCGCCGGGAGTGTCTCGACTGGCTGGTGCCGCTGTCTGAGTCGCATCTGCGCAATCTCTTACGAGCATGGATCCGGCACTACAATCCCGGCCGGCCTCACATGGCCTTGGGACCCGGGATTCCAGATCCTCCGCCCACGGCCATCCTGAACTCCCCCTCACGACATCGTCGCGGAGAGTCCTATGCCGTGCAAGCCCAACTCATCCTCGGCGGTCTCCATCACGAATATCGGCTGCTAGCCGCATGACGCAATTTTTGCGGAGCACACCGGCCTTTCCCTCGCGGGAATCCGGTTGGACGCCGTCGTCCGCCACCCGAGGACTTCCCGTGTCGCACCACTCCCCCTGTACATGCGTGCCGCCGTCATTATCCCGGCGGACCGACTAGCTGCACTCATCGCTCGCTTCGCCAGCCGTGCCAGCCTTCCCCCGAGTTCCGACAGGGTCGGCATCCGCGGCCCCGTTTTCGGGATCTGCTCAACGTTCACTACTCGTTGCAGCCCGCATGTTCGCAGAGTCACTCAGCGGTGACCCCTTGTCTCGAAGGCTCCGGTCGCTTCGTTACCTGCGCAACCGCTCCGATGGCTACCGGCTGGAGCGATAGTCTGCCGGGTGGGTCTATCCCCCACTGGGAGAGCGCACGTTTTCACGGCGCACGGAACTTCAGGTTAAAGTTAGACTGGTGGGTCCCGCCCGGCCGCGCGCCCGGCGACAGCATGTCGCAATGCTGGGATTCAATTTGAGGAGCTCACGCTCGGTGGATGCGTGGGATGCCTAAGGCTGCACGACCGCCCCGCTATTCAGGATTCGCGTTACTCCCCCGCCGATGGAAACAACCACGGCTCCTGCTGTCGCCGATTCCTTTCATAGGCGCGGATCTGCTCGGCGGATTGCAGCGTGAGCGCGATCTCATCCATTCCATTGAGGAGACGGTGTCGGTTGCCACGATCGACGGCGAACGGGAACTCCATACCGGCGGGAGTCGTGACCCTCTGCTGGCGTAAATCCACAGTCAGGCGGTAGCCGGGGCAGTTCTCGACCAGACTGAAAAGGTTCGCCACCGCCGCAGAGCTCAGAACGACGGGCAGAACGCCATTCTTGAAACAGTTAGTATAGAAGATCTCGCCGAAGCTCGGCGCGATCAGCGCGCGGAAGCCGTACTCATGCAATGCCCAGACCGCATGCTCGCGACTCGAGCCACAGCCGAAGTTCTCCTGGGCCAGCAGGATCTGCGCGCCTGCATAGCGCGGTTGGTTCAATGGGAACTCGGGATTGCGCGGACGTTGCGCGCAGTCCTGGCCCGGGACTCCCACATCCAGATAGCGCCACCCGTCGAAGAGGTTCGCGCCGAAGCCCGTGCGGCGGATGGATTTGAGGAATTGCTTTGGAATGAGGGCATCCGTGTCGATGTTCGGCCGGTTGAGCGGCACGACGAGCGCATCGATCTGCTCGAACGCCAGCATCACACCCCTCCCTGCCCCGAGAGTTTCCGGATGTCGACGAAGTGCCCGGCGATCGCTGCCGCGGCCGCCATGGCCGGACTGACAAGATGAGTCCTGCCACCCGCGCCCTGCCGGCCTTCGAAGTTGCGGTTCGATGTCGACGCACACCGTTCGCCGGCAGCGAGGCGGTCGTCGTTCATTCCCAGACACATCGAGCACCCGGGCTCGCGCCACTCGAATCCGGCTGCCCTGAATACTTGATCCAGTCCCTCGACTTCGGCCTGGCGCTTGACCTGCTTCGAGCCCGGAACCACCAGCGCCTGTCGAATCGAAGGGGCCACCTTCTTGCCATCAACGATCGCCGCGGCGACCCTGAGATCGCTGATCCGTGCGTTGGTACAGGAACCGATGAAGATCCTGTCCAGCCGGATGTCGGTCACCCGCGTTCCCGGCCTCAATTGCATATAGGAGAGCGCCTGTTGCATCCCCTGACGCCTGGCGGCGCTCACTTCGCTCTCAGGATCGGGCACGCAGCCGTCGATGGGTACGACCATCTCGGGCGACGTACCCCAGGTCACCATGGGCCGCAACTCCGCGCCCTGCACCGTCACCGTACGGTCGAAATTCGCATCGGCGTCGCTCGTGAGAGTGCGCCAGTACGCGACCGCCTGATCCCAAAGCTCACCGCGCGGAGCGTAGGGGCGCCCCTGTAGGTAGTCGACGGTCGCCTGGTCGACGGCGATCAGACCAACGCGGGCGCCGGCTTCGATAGCCATGTTGCACAGTGTCATGCGCGCTTCCATGTCAAGCGCCCGGATGACGCTGCCCCGAAACTCGATGGCGAAGCCCGTTCCACCCGCCGCTCCGATGGTGCCGATCACGTGCAGGATGAGATCCTTGGCCACCACACCACGGGGCAGCCGGCCCTCGACCTCGACCGCCATCGGTCTCATTTTCTTGACGGAAAGACACTGGGTCGCAAGGACGTGCTCAACTTCCGACGTCCCGATGCCGAAGGCGAGCGCAGCAAACGCTCCGTGCGTACACGTATGCGAATCGCCTGCCGCGACCGTCATGCCGGGCAGCGTGGCGCCCTGCTCGGGCCCAATCACGTGGATGATGCCCTGACGCTCATCTTTGAGCCCGAACTCGGTGATGCCAAAGTCGTTACAGTTACGCGTAAGGGTAGCGATCTGCTCGCGCGACATCGGGTCGGCAATGGGCAGATCCCGCGCAGTAGTGGGGACGTTGTGGTCCGCCGTCGCAAGCCCCGTCTCCGGCCGCCAGGTTCGGCGCTGTGCCAGCCTGAGTCCTTCGAATGCCTGCGGGCTCAAAACCTCATGAATCAGGTGACGATCGATATAGAGGAGCGCAGTCCCATCATCGTCCTGGGTGATGACGTGTCGTTCCCACAGCTTTTCGAACAGCGTGCTTGGGCTCATGAGCTTCGGGGACCCTGACAGCTCGGATCGAGAGCCGAGCCGTCCGCGCCCGGCACAGCATATCGCCGCGTCGCCGGACCAGCCTGCAGAATCCGCCCTGGAACGCCGTGGCCCACGAGAGTGGGGAGTCCACGCGCCAGCTCCAGAAGCTGGGTGAGGTCGACGCCTGTTACATGCCCCATGGAGTCGAACATGTGCACGAGGTCCTCGGTGCAGACGTTGCCGCTGGCACCGGGTGCAAAGGGGCATCCGCCCAACCCTCCCAGCGACGCATCGAAACGGTCGATGCCGGCCTCGAGCGCCGCGAGCGCATTGGCGAGTGCCATGGCACGCGTGTCATGGAAGTGCGCCGTGAACGTCACCTGCGGCCAGCGACCGCGTGCCTCTCGGCATAGTGCATATACCTGCGCGGGGTTCGCGACACCGGTGGTGTCGCATAGAGACATACGTCTGATACCTATATCTCTCAACCGGTCCACGAATTCCAGGACACGCGCTGGCTCGATCCGACCTTCGAAGGGGCAGCCGAAAGCCGTAGAGATGGAGACACTCACGTGTACGCGCCCGTGCGCGAGGGCGGCGATCTCGCGGATGCCCGCGAAGGACTGCTCGCAGCTCATGCGGAGATTGGCCAGATTGTGGGTTTCGCTGGCGGAAACAACCACGTTGATCTCGTCCGGCTCCGCCTCGAGCGCGCGGGCACATCCGCGCACGTTCGGTACCAGGGCGGCATACTCGACGCCGGGCACCCGCCTGATCCTCTTGAGCACGAGGTCCGCATCTGCGAGGGCGGGAATCGCGCGCGGCGAGCTGAAGGAAGTAACCTCGATCTTGGCGAGGCCGGTTTGGCTCAATCCATCGATGAGCCTCACTTTGTCATCCGTGGCAATGAACCTCGGCTCAATCTGGAAGCCATCGCGCGGCGCAACCTCCTGGAGGAAAATCCGCTTACCGCCACCTGTGATCACCAGCCGTCTCCAGTCCGAAGGTTCAGATAATCCCCGCCGACCGCAGGCGCGCGAGCTCTGCGGCGTCTACGCCGACGGACCCCAGAACCTCGGCGGTGTGAGCGCCCAAGGTCGGCCCCAGCCATTCGGTGCGCCCCGGCGTCGCCGAGAGTTTGGGCACGATGCCCGGTATATCGATGGGCTGCCCATCCGCAAGCGTGTGATGCTCGATCATCTGCCGCGCCTCGTAGTGCGGGTCGGTGACGATGTCGGCAGCGGTGTAGACACGCCCTCCGGGCACCGCGGCCTGGTTGAGGGCCTCGAGAATGTGCGCCAGCGGATGAGCCTGCGTCCACTCGGAGATTGCCGCATCGAGCCGCGCGCTATGGCGCGTACGCCCCTCGTTGTCGGCAAGTTCCGGATCACCTGCCAGTTCATCCCGGCCCATTGCATGCATCAGACGCTTGAAAATTCCGTCGCCATTGCCGGCGATCGCCACATACTGGCCATCGGCGCTCAAATAAGTGTTGGAAGGAGTGATGCCTGGGAGCGCCGACCCCGTCCGCTCGCGCACGTGGCCGCACATCTGGTATTCGGGGACTAGGCTCTCCATGATGGCAAACACGGATTCGTACAGCGCCACGTCGATGAGCTGCCCTGTGCCGCCGTTCACTTTGAGGTGGTGCAGGGCCATGAGCGCGCCGAGCGTGCCATAGAGTCCGGCCAGCGTATCCCCGAGGCTGACCCCGACCCGGACAGGGGGTCGATCGGGGAAGCCCGAGACATAACGCAGACCGCCCATGCACTCGGCAATTGCCGCAAAACCGGGACGCTCCCGATAGGGTCCGGTCTGCCCATAGCCCGAGACGCGTACCATGATCAGCCTCGGGTTGGTCGCCGAAAGGGCGTCCCATCCGATGCCCCAACGCTCCAGCGTACCCGGCCGGAAATTCTCGATGACGATGTCGCAGCCGCGCACCAGGCGGTGGACGATCTCACGCCCGGCGTCGGACTTGAGATCGAGCGTGACCGATTTCTTGTTCCGACTCTGGGAATACCACCAGAGCGAAGTTCCCTTGTGCAGCTTGCGCCACTTACGCAACGGATCTCCTTCGCCGGGTTGCTCGATCTTGATCACCTCTGCCCCGAACTGAGCCAGCAGGGCGCTGGCATAGGGACCGGCAACGAGCGCCCCCAGCTCGAGCACCTTGATGCCCGCGAGCGGCATGGATTTCCGGTCGGCGTCAAACACGGCACTACTCCTGAAGCGCTGTCAGATTGGCCTGCCCATGGGCGGCGCAGAGACCACAGGCGCCTTCGATGTGCGCCTGGAACTCATCCCGAAAGAGCGCCAGTCCGCTCTTGAGCGGCGCCACGGGCATGTCGATCAGCGTGCACTTTCCCTGCCCTTTGGCCAGGTCGATCAGTTTGTCCACCTGGGCAAGCAACTGCCAGGAGCCGCCGCCCGTGACGACCTTGCGCAGAATCGCATCCAACATACCGGTCTCCATGCGACAGCGGGGGCATTGCCCGCAGGATTCCTGGGCGAAGAAGCGCATGATTCGCGCGATTTCCTCGACCATGCAGCTGTCCACCGAATAGGCGCGGATCGCAGCGCACCCGAGAGCGGAGCCCTGCCGGCGAAGCGACACGGCGTCGAACCCGACGTCGAGGGCGCTGGATGCGAGGAAACCCGACGACGGCCCACCCGGCTGGACGGCCTTGATGGCGGCGCCATCGCGCAGACCGCCGCCGAGACCCTCCAGGATCTCTCGTAGCGGCATCCCGAGCGGCACTTCGTACACCCCGGAATTGGCGAACTCTTCGCCGAGGGTGCACAGAGTCACGCCGCCGCCGGCTCCGCCGGACTCGCGGGTGGGCACCACTCCGTGCGACACGATGAACGGCAGGTGTGCGGCGGTCTCTACATTCTGGACGAGCGTCGGGGCTCCCTGAATACCCTGCTCGATCGGATACGGTGGTCTCGAGCGTGGGAGCGCGGCACGTCCCTCGATCACCTCGAGAAGCGCCGTCTCCTCGCCGACGATGTAGTGGTCCGGCACCTCCGCGGTCCGTACCTCTATTCCTGCGAAGTCGACTCCGGCTGCGACCGCGCTGCTCACGGCTGCGGCGAACGCCCGCATCGCCCCGGGAGCGGCCTGATTGATCGCCACGATCACCTCGCCCGCACCTACGGCATGCGCAAGGATCAAGGCACCTTCCAACACCAAATGTGGGTGATTCTCGAGCAGGTGGCGGTCCTTGAGCGATCCCGGCTCGTGCTCGGCGCCATTCAGCACCAGGATCTTTCTCGTTCCCGGCTGCGTTCGCATCAATCGCAGCTTGCGGTGGGTCGGGAAGCCCGCGCCGCCCTTTCCGGCAAGACCCACGGCCTCGACGAGCTCAATGACCTCATCGGGGCCGAGCACCTGTCGCACGCTGTTCCAGCTGCGATAGCGCGGCTGACCGGACCTCTCGCGTCCGGCTGACAACAACCTGCGCTCATAGCGGCGCTCGCTCATTATTGCGCCTTCTCCAGCAGCCCCGCGTCGATCATCTGGAAGATCATCTCCTCGAGGACCGGGTCGTTCTGCGCTTTGAGCGCGCTCACGTCCGCCCCGGACTTCACGAAGCTCACGACCGCGTCGACCTTGTCCTCCGTCACCCCGCTCAACCAGCAGCGCTTGGAGAGGATGACGACATTCGGTCCCACGTTGCACGCCGAGAAGCACACGATAGGCTCGATCGACACTTCGAGATCCGCCGCATGAAAAGCGGCTTTGAGCTTGTCCAGCATCGCCTGCGAGCCACGGCTGCGGCAGTCCACGTTGGTGCAGACGTAAACGACTTCCTGCGCATCACTCATTTACAGCCTCTTCTCTCGATCATCTGCTTGCCTCAGCTCACCGCATCCATGAGGCGCGCGAGCCGGGCGAAGCTCTCGATGCTGTGTCCAGCGACAAAATGGTCGCAGTGCGGCCTGGCCGTCGCCATGCCCGCGGCGAGCGGCTCATAGTCCGGATCGCCCAGGAGCGGGTTCACCCACAGCACGGCACGCGCCCGCTGGTGCAGCCGGATCATCTCCTGCTCGAGCAGCGGGATCTCACCTGTATCCCAGCCATCACTCATGATGACGACGACTGTCTTCGGCGTGATGCTGCCGGCGTAGGTATCGTTCAACTCCGAGATCGCGCCGCCGATCTTCGTACCGCCGGACCACCCCGAAAAATTCCCCGCCACGTCCTGCAGCATCTCGGGGAACCGCCGCGTACGGAACTGCGCCGTCAGTGACTGCAGACGCGTGCTAAATACGAAGGTCTCGATCCTGATGCGCCGCAGGCGCTGCAGCTGATGGAGGAAGTTCATGAGAAACACGTTGTAGATCTCCATCGAGCCACTCACGTCGCAGACGATCGTGAAGCGGCTGTGCGTGCGTCGCTTGCGCTTGAAGCGCAGCTTCATGACCTCGCCGCCGTACCGGACGGACTCCCGCAGGCTCGCGCGCAGGTCGATATGGCCTCGATGTCGCGCGCGCTCGATCTTTCGCCGTGTCAGGCTCGCGTGCCGCCGCGCGAGCTTCTCAAGCGCATCGACATACTCGGACACATCACGCTTAGATATCATTCGGAAGTCCTTCCGGACATCGACTTCGCGCGTCGAGTAGCCCTCCGTCTCCGCCCGCTCTGCCTTATCCTCGCGCGGTGAGGCGAAGCCCGCATACTCCCGAGTCTTCACGATGATCGGCCGCTTACGCTGGGCTCCCTCGGGGTCGCCACTCTCCTGCGGCGGCGAGAGAAACTCCTGCATGAGCAGATCGTAGGCGCGGTCCAAGTGAGGCAGGTCCTGCTTGCGGTTGATGAGCGTCGCGCGATAGATGCCCTTGAGCTCGTCTTCGCGGATTACCTCAAACAGCGCGATGGCGCGGATGCAGGTCTTCACCTGCTGGGTGCCGACGGTCACTCCCCGCTGACGCAGCAGCGCTGCGAGCAGCAGGGAGAACTTGGTCGTGATCCGGAAGTTGTCAGGCGCTTTCGCCACTGCGGTCTTTCCCGAGCAGGGTCTCGATCAATCCACCCCGGAGGGCCCTGATGTCATCATGGTCCTTCAGCAGTACACCGACCGTCTGCTCCACGTCGGTGCGCTCGAGGAGACGGACCCCCGTGCTCTGCAGGGCGCGCGCCCAGTCGATCGCCTCGGCGAGGCCCGGCACCTTCTTCAATTTCTCACGGCGCAACGCCTGTACGAAGGCGGTCGCCTCCTGCCCTAGCGCTTCGCTGAGTTCCGGCACCTTGAGCCGTATGACCTCAAGCTCCTTCTGGTAGCTCGGATATGGGATCCAGAGGTACAGACACCGCCGACGCAGCGCATCCGTGAGCTCACGAGTACGGTTCGACGTCAGGATCACATACGGCGGATGCGTCGCGCGAATGGTGCCGAGCTCCGGGATCGAAAGCTGATACTCAGCCAGGGTCTCAAGCAGAAGCGCCTCGAATTCTTCATCGGCCCGGTCGATCTCGTCGAGCAACAGCACCGTTCGCCGGCTGGCGAGCAGGGCCTTCAGGATAGGTCGTTGCAGCAGGTACTCCCGCGAATAAAGATCGTCGATACCGAGCTTGCGCTCCTGGGTATACTCGTTGAGTCGAATGCTGACTATCTGCCGCTGGTAATTCCATTCGTACAGCGCGGCATTGAAGTCAAGCCCCTCGTAGCATTGCAGCCTGATGAGCTCCGTATTTTTGAGCCGCGCCAGCACTCGGGCGATCTCCGTCTTGCCGACACCCGCTTCGCCTTCGATAAGGAGGGGCTTGCCGAGTTGCTCCGCCAGGAAGAGTGAGGTCGCGATTTCCGTGTCAGCAACATAGCCCAGCTGCCCCAGCGACTCGATGATCTCGTCGTATCGGGTGCTCATGGCGCCGACCCGCCTTCGCAGTACCGGAGCCGGCTCAGGCGACGCCCGTCAGCCCTTGGCATCTGTCCCCCGAATGAGATCCAAGATCTGCTGGGGCCCGATCGGCAACGACGTCGGCACCCGGTTCCCAAATACGGTCAACGCATCGGCGACTGCGTTGCCCAGTGCACAGTGGACCGAGAGCATCGCCGCCTCGCCGCAGCCCTTGAAGCCGCCATCCGTCACAGGCGATGGAGTCTCGATGTGCGCGCACTCGATGTCCGGCAGCGTGGAGGCATTGGGCAGGAGGAAATCCATGAACGATGCATTGGTCAACTGACCATTGCGGTCGTATTCCAGCGACTCAAGTAGTCCCATGCCGATACCCTGACTGACGCCGCCCCTCATCTGGCCTTCCACGATCTGCGGATTGATCACGACGCCGCAGTCCTCGACGGCCACGATGCGCTTGATGTCGATGTGCCCTGTCTGGGGATCTAGCTCGATGATCACGCAGTGGGATCCGCTGGCATAGGTCTCCGGTGGGTCGTAGTGGCGCGTCGAGCTCAGGATTGGCTCAACCTCGTCCGTGCTTGGCCGGCGAATGCGATCGAAGTAGTTGATGTATGCCAGCTCAGCGACAGTCATGTGCCGGTCGGGTGATCCGCGGACGTAGACCACGCCCTGGTCGATGATAAGATCCGCCGCATTGGCCTCCATGACGTGCGCGGCGATCTTGAGTAGCTTATTGCGGACGTCAGTCGCGGCACGCATCACCGTACCGCCACCGATCACGCCGCTACGGCTTGCGAAAGTGCCCATGCCATAGGAGGACGTAGCGGTATCGCCCTCAAGCACGCGTACATCCTCGAACCGGACGCCCAGTGTTTCGGCACAAACCTGTGCCATCGTCGTCTTGGTCCCCTGTCCGTGGCCAAACTGTCCGCTCTTGATGATTACGGTCCCCGTGGGGTCCATCTCCACCGTAGCGGAGTCGTGCGTGGTCACACCCCGATAGCCGCTTTCCTCGGCGACGCGGCTACCCCACGCCGTCGGCTCCACGAAGAAGCTCAGGCCTACACCCAGCAGCCGTCCGTTCGTGAGCTTTCGCGAATGCGATTTGAGCCTCCGGTAATCCGACATTTCCAGACATTTGTCCAGCACACGATGAAAGTCGCCGCTGTCGTAGGTCTGGTTCGTAGCCGAAAGGAATGGGAACTCGTCCTTGTTGATGAAATTCCGATAATAAATGTCCGCGATATCGATCTTCAGCTCGAGCGCAGCCCTCGCCAGCACCATCTCACGCGCGAAGCAAGCAGCCGACCAGCCCACGCCCCGGTAGGCGCCCTGGGCCATCTTGTTGGTCAGTACCGCGTAGTTCTCGTAGCGGATGTCCTGGAACCGGAACGGGCCCGGCAGACCCGCACAGCCCACCGCAGGCTCGATTATGCCGCCCCAGGGGAACATCGAATACGCCCCGGAGTCACCGATAGCCTTGTTCTTCAGCCCGAGGATGGTGCCGTCCTTCTTCATCGCGAGCTCGATGAACTGGGTCTGCTGCTTGGCATGGGCCGCGCTGAGCAGGTGCTCGCGCCGGTCCTCGATCCACTTAACCGGCTTGCGCAGGTCCCGGGCGAGCCACGGCAGAATGAACTCCTCCGGGAACAGGTGTGCCTTCTGCCCGAACCCGCCACCCACCTGCGGCGCAACCACGCGGATGTTCTTTTCCGGTATGCGCAGAAAGACGGCGATGTACGTGCGCAGCGGATACGGCATCTGGGTCGACGACCACACGTCGAGCGTGTCGTCCCAGTTCCAGTTGGCGATTACACCCCGCGTCTCCATCGGGCATGCGGACGTTCGTCCCGTACTGATCTTCTCCTTGACGATCAGGTCCGCTTCACGGAAGGCCCTGTCGACGTCGCCTTTGTAGAAGCTCTCGCTAAAAAATACATTGTTTGGGATCTCCTCATGGATCCATTCGGCGCCTGGCCGCATAGCCTCGTCAATGTCGAAAATGACCGGCAGCGGCTCGTACTCGACCTCGATGAGGTCGACGATGTCTTCAGCGACGTACCGCGACGGTGCAATCACCGCGGCGATAATCTCACCGACGAATCGGACTTTCTCTCCCGCCAGGAAGGGCGTCGGTACCGGCTTGAGATTGCCCTGATGATTCGAGTAGGTGACCGTGCCACCATCCATGTCCGCGCAGGTGATAATCCGGATACAGTCCGGATGGGCCCTGGCCTTCTCTAGGTTGATGTGCTTGATGTCAGCGTGCGCATGGGTGCTGCGCAGAAACGCCACCTCGACCGTGCCCGGCAGCGTGATATCGTCGATGTATTTGGCCTTGCCCATCAGCAGCAGCGGATCCTCCGTGCGCTTGCGACTCATACCGATGTGCTTGGTCACACCCCTCATGCGCGCTGCGGCGTTCATGCTCTGCTCCTCCAGGTGATCATCTACGCTCCCCGGCCCTTCTGAAGGCGTCCTCGAGAGAGCGAACGGTCAGGACTTCGGCCACTGAGCGACGGTACGCCGCTGTGACGTGTACGTCGCTCTCAGGGTCAATGTCCGCCTGAATCTCCCTTGCCGCCACTTGGAGCAAGTCCACCGAATACTCCTTTCCGAGCAGCGCATTTTCTGCATTGCATGCTCGGATGGGCGTCGTTGCGACACCAAAGAGGCCGATCCTTGCCCGGCTGCATTTACGGGCGGCATCCAGCGTGACGACGGCTACGCAGCCCGCGAGCGCGTAGTCACCAGCTCGGCGCGAGGTCTCGTGGAAGCCCCATCCGCTGCCCGCCGGGGGCTCCGTGAACAGGACCGATGCCAGCACTTCGTTCGCCGCCACCGCCGTGGTCATCGACGTGATAAAAAATTCCGCTGCCGGCACGGTCCGCTTGCCCTCCGCGCTCATGATTTCGAATTTCGCGTCGAGCACCAGCGAGGTCGCGGGCAGCTCGGAGGCCGGATCCGCATTCACCAAATTGCCACCGATCGTCCCCTTATTGCGGATCTGGAAATGGGCGATGTGACGAATGGCGTAGCACAGCAGGGGAATGCGCTGCTGCGCTAAAGCCGAGGTCTCCACGTGCCGCTGAACGGTAGTCGCGCGGACCCGCAGCCCGCCCTCCTCGGCGCTAATCTGGTTTCGACCCTCGATGTTGCTGACATCGATGACGATTTTTGGGCGCGCCAGGCGAAAGTTCATCATTGCGATAAGCGACTGGCCGCCGGCCATGATCTTCGAATCCTCCGGCGCCGCTGCCAGTAGGACACAGGCATGCTCGAGGGTAGCCGCACGCTGATAATCAAATGGAGCTGGTTTCATGACAGATGCTCGGACGGCTCATAATGACGCTTTGCGGCTGAAGAGCCGCCTGAACGTGGCAACCAACCGGGCCAGCCACAACTCGCTGCGCGCCCTCGGAACCTCATAACCAGCCGCATTACCCAACGCGCCGCTTTGCGTGCGGACAATTTGGGCTTCATCTCCGGTCGGTTTCCCGATGCGCCCCAGCTCTTCCTTAAAAGATTTGAAGAACTGTTGCGCCATGTACTTGCAGACACCCGAGAGTACCTTACCCCCGATGCTGGCTATCAGCCCGCCCACGGTCGCGTCGCATTGCCACCTCATCAGGGTGCCAGCGGATTGCCTCTCGAACCAGCAATCCATCCGCAGCCTAACGAATCCAGGCGCGCCCTTGCCATCGCCCTCGATGACATAGTGCGCGAGCGGTCTGTCGTCGATCACCTTGACGAGACCTTCATAGTCCCCGCGAACCGCCGCGACACCCAAAGAAAGCTTGACCGCATAGCGGTTGTCTCCCAGGGGCGTCATAGACTTACAGCCCGGAATAGCCTTCGTGAGGATCACTACGTCGTGCAAGGCCGTCCAGACATCCTGAACTGAATGGCCGAACGGCTCTTCGCCCTGAAAAATCATCGTGTCAGTACCTTCCGAGTCACTCAGCCAAGTACGAACGCCGCAACAGATCGCGCGACGAGGAGCCTTCCCTATCCAGGGTTCGCCGCACCTGCGCCGCAGCCATGACCGAATCCACGATATCGTGATATCCAGTGCAGCGGCAGAGGTGCCCCGAGAGAGCCTCCCGCACCTGCTCCCGCGTCGGAGCCGGGTTCTCCGCGAGAAATGCCTCCATGGTCATCAGAATGCCCGGCGTGCAAAACCCGCACTGCAGCCCCTGATGCTCCCAGAACGCCGCCTGGAGCACGTTGAGCACATCGGTCGACGGCCGCCCCTCCTCGGTGTTTCCCATCTTAAGCTTCCGCTGCGTGACACTCTCCGTATCCGCGAGCGACTCGACCGTACGCACGCTCATGCCATCGACCTGCACCGCAAGAGTCAGGCAGGCGCGCACCGGTTGACCTTCGAGGAGGATAGTGCAGGCCCCACACATACCGTGCTCACAGCCTACGTGGGTGCCTGTCAGGCCGAGCTCGTGCCGGAGAAAATCGGACAGCAGCATCCGCGGCTCGACTTGCCGCTCACACGGCTTGCCGTTGACCCTCGACCTGACGGTAATTTTCTGAATCATATCTGCACCCTCCCCTGCGTTTTTTCGGGTATCTGATAATCCGGGAGAGATCTGGAGGAGACGCGCATCTTTCTCGACTTGCGCCATTCGTTCCAGTACCACATGTCCATACCATCCTGTTCGATGGTCGCCGGCACCCGCAGCCCGATCGTCCTTTCGAGCAAGAAAACCAGCGCAAGGCCCGAGCCTCCAACCAGCACAAAGGTCACAGCGAGTCCTACCAGCTGCATCCCGAGCCCGATCTGAGCATGTTGGAACGCGTAGCTGCCCGTCGCGCCTGCAACGCCCCCCTGATGCACGCCACCGCCGAGAACGCCCGCAGCAATGACGCTCAGAATCGCGGGCGCCAGAGCGAGCGGCACAAGCTTTTGATCGTCCAGGTCCATTTCTCTCAAAATGTGGATGACGAGTCGCATCAGCCACGGTCCAATCATCGCCACTACGAAGCATTCGCCCGGAGAAGCTATGTCAAAAAATGCGCTGCACGAAACATAGCCGGCGATGGGCCCAAGAAACACATAAACTGGCTTGTGCTTGCGATAGGCAATCACCACAGACGAGAGCGCCCCACCGGTAAACGCCATAAACACATTTATAAACACTATCCCCAATCCGGATGTCGTGTTAGTAATTCCAAAGTACCCCGTGCCGGGCTCCAAGAACCCGCAGCCGAGAACAAAAAACGGGATTGCCACTATCAAGATAAGCGTCCCGGAGGCCACCATGTGCGGATTAAACCCAGTGGTCGACGGGAGTCGTGGGCCTAGACGCCAGCAAAGGATGAGTCCCCAAATACCAACAAAAAGGTACAGCGAATAGGCACCAACGAAGTCGTGAAGTCCGCTGTTGGTGAGAGGCCCTGCCGGACCCCAAGTCAGATACGCCATTACAGGCATCAAGATACCGCCAGCGAACGCCGACAGAATGTAACAGACGCTTGGCTTCATCCTGCCGAGACCCATGCTGTGTACGAAAGCCCCGAATACCGCAGCATAGGCCAGGAAGAAAACCACGAAAATTTGCATGGCTTCGGCGCCGGGAAGCACAGCCGGATTGATATTCTGTGCGAACGTTCTCATGTCGTGGCCAAAAAGCCACCAGTCAACCACAGCCTGCTGAAATGGATGCGGTATCCCGAACGCCTGATTAAATTGTAAATACCAAATTGGAAACCCAACTACAAGAAAGGCGGCGCCCGCGATGAAGGCGCTGAACAGCTTTTGCGCTAGCGTATCAATAAGATGCTTAGGGTTGACGAGCCCCCCATCTATAAGCGCGAGCGCCAGAACGACAGCGAACGTCGCTACGCTTGCGATCACGGCGAGCAAATCTGACACATAGGCTTGCACTGAAATCTGCTTAGCGAACGCCTCCGCTAGATGGTACATACGCACCCCCAAAATGACCTTCTGAGTCTCACCCGATGGGACCGTTCATCGAAAACACAACCGCCTTATTCGCCGGCGAATCGACCGCCGTTGTCAAGTCTAGACGGTCTTCACGCTGCGTCCCGGTAAACGTGAGTCCATCGTCGTGGCTGACAAGCGACACCCCGTTGAGTGCTACCGCCTCAACCGTATGTTGACCGATTTGTACCATATCTGTGATCGAGCTGTCGTAGGGGCTACTCACCTGCACCCAACTGGTCCCACTGTTCGTACTGCGATAGATGTGCCCGCGCAATCCTCCCACGAGAATCACTTGATTGGCCAATGCAACGCCGGTCCAAAGTGAACCATGGTAACCGGTTGCAAGGTATACCCAATTGGCCCCGTCATTGACCGAACGCAATACAAAACCTGACTCACAGGCAATATAAAGCGTTCCCAAACTGTCAGCGAATATCTGATACAGATTCCGATCGGCCCTTAGGCTATTCGGCGGCGGCGGTAAAGTAACCCTCGTCCAACTCGCTCCGCCGTCGATCGTGTGTAACATCAGTGACCACAGTCCCACCGCCCACCCCTCTTCGGCGTTCCTGAAATATACCGAAAACAGCGGCCGATCGACTTTAATGTCGCTGCGCTGAAGCGTCCACGTCTCCCCGCCATCGTCTGTTGCGAGGATCACACCCCACTGTCCAACCGCCCAACCGCGGCGCGCACTGACGAAGTCGACGCCGGTCAAGGTTGAGCTCACTGGCACAAAGCGCGCTTGATGAAACGACTTCCCCCCATCATCCGAGAGCAGCACCACCCCATGAGCGCCCACCGCAACCAGTCGACCACCTGCTCGGGCGGAAGCCAAAATCATTGCAGTATGCGCCGACGCCGTGTGCAATGCCGGAGTTATAATCAAGCGAGGCTCCTGCTCGCGTCCAGCCACAACGCCCATCATCCCTAGGAATAGGAAGCCTACTACTAGAGCGACGACCTTCACGCTAGTGTCGCACCCTGTTTTAGTTGAACTCACGTGCTTGCCTCAGTGACTGAGGACCCCAGGTACATGCACCGGATTCTTCCGCGGGAACAGTCGCTCCAGCCACACCGCAAGCGCTGGAAGCGTCGTTAGCGCCATGATGAGATTGACGATAAACATCAACGCCAGCAACTTGCCCATGTCAGCCTGAAACTTTAACGCCGAGAAACTCCAGGTCGCTACACCGATGGCTAAAGTGATGGCCGTAAAAATCGTTGCAATTCCAACTTCCAGGATTGCGTACTCCAAGGCTTTTACGATCGTCTGACCCGCTGCCAGATGTCGTTGCAGGCGGTTATAAATGTAGAACGCGTAGTCTACACCTATACCCACAGCTAGTACCATCACGGGCAGCGTTGCCACAGTCAGCCCGATTTGCAACGCCTTCATGATCCAATATCCAATGTATGTGCCAATCGTCAGAGGGAGGCAGCAAGCCACTACCGCGCGTAGATCGCGATAAGCGGCGAATACAAGAATCACAATCGCCAAGTAGACATACAACATCATCGGAAGTTCGGCCTTCTGTAGCTCGTCGTTAATTGCCGCGATCACGCCGCAATTACCAGCTGCCAATCGCACAGTAATTCCAGGCACCACGTGCGATGCACGGTATTCCTTTACTGCAGCGATTACCCGATCAATAGTGGTTGCCTTATGATCGGTCAGGTACGCGTTCACAGCCGTCATGCTGCAGTCCGGGTTGACGTATCCGCGACTGCGACTAATCTCCGTTGTCAGGCCAGCGTAATTCCTCGGATCAATCGGCACAGCATCCATTTTCGGATAGCCTTCGTTGTATCCTTCATTGTAGGACCGCAGCATCCCCCCGTAAGAGGTCACCGACACCACGCCGGGAACCGATCTTAAATCGTAGGCCAGGGAATCGTTATAGACTCCAACCGCCGGGGAGTTACA
This sequence comes from Steroidobacteraceae bacterium, assembly GCA_035713045.1. Classification (GTDB taxonomy): domain Bacteria; phylum Pseudomonadota; class Gammaproteobacteria; order Steroidobacterales; family Steroidobacteraceae; genus 13-2-20CM-66-19. The sequence continues at coordinate 30,549 of DASTAC010000020.1, read as the reverse complement.
CGAATTTGGTGGTGCTGCCACAACGACCGTGAGCCAATCCAACCCCACGTTGAAATTCTGCGCTATCCACGCTGCGTCCCTGTTATATCGGGAATTCGGACGCAACTCCGGTGCCCCCGGCTGCAGCGTACCGACAACCCGATCACGGCTTCCCCATACTGCCGCGGCGAAGAGACAACCGCCGACCGCAAGGACAATCAGAGCTACCCGTGGCTCGCCAACACGAGCGAGCCAGCGTATCCACTGGGATCTTCGATCCTTCCTCGCCAGCGCGTGCCTCGCATAGCGATCCTCCATACGCACGTAAGACGCCGCAACCGGCAGCATTACCAGATTGGTCATGATCTTGAACCCAACCCCCAGCGCCGCCGTGACGGCCAACTCACGAATCATGGGAATCGGGATCAGAAGCAGCGTCGCGAATGACACGAATGCCGTCAGCAAAGCCAACGTTCCCGGAATCAGCAATCCCGAGAAGCTCGCTTTGGCTGCCTCAAAGCCTGTCTTTCCGTGGGCGAGTTCTCTAGTAATCCAATTGATCTGCTGCACTCCATGAGAGACTCCGATCGAAAACACCAAGAAAGGCACCAAGACAGCCAGCGGATCGAGCCCAAAACCCAGCAATCGCAATGCTCCAAATTGCCAGATCAACGATGTCAGGGAGCATCCGATTACGAGAGCGCTATAACGCACGGACCTGCAGTACCAATACACCGCAGCCGCCGTCAACGCGAGCGCGAGGACGGAAAAGACCAACACGGATTTGGCGCCTTCGGCGATATCGCCGATTTCCTTAGCAAATCCGATAATCAGAATTTTAAAGTTTCCCTTCTCGAACGGCTTTCGTACCTGACTTTCAATCAACTTATTGTATTTAAGGTAATCAAGTTTCCTGCCGTTGATACCGACCTCATGGATCTCTGCGGTGATCATAGCGGCGTTTTGATTACGCGACACAAGTGACCCCATGAACCCACCTTCAGCAGTCCACCGTCGAATGTGTCTTATGTCCCCCGACGTCAACTCATTTGCGGTCCACGTTTCCGGAATTAGCGCCTGAGAGCGGAAGCCTTCCGCTGTGATTTCGTTGACATAACTATTTGGCGTCCAGAGGGACTGCACGCCTAGCCGATCAACGTTAGGCAAAAACATCACGGCTTGGGTTACGTTATAGAGCCGACTCAATCCAGCCTTCGTCCAAATCGTACCGTGCTTGGCCTTGACGACCACTGTGAGGCGATTCGCCGAGAACAGATACCGCTTGTACTTTTCGTATGTGTTTGTGTATTCGTTTCCGATCGGAATTTCTTTGTTGTACCCTGCTTTCATTCGCAGCTGGAGAGCGAAACTTCCCATGACGACTGAAAGCGCTACGAACGTGCCAAGAACCAACGCTCTATGGCTAAATAGCCACCTTTCGGCGCGCCCTAAGATATATTCCATTCCTCTCTCAATTTGTAAGTGCTGGTATCCCCGCGTGGGGACAACTTGATTGTGCCCGGTCGTCTAGGGACGCCTCTTCAGAAGGTTCGTGTAACGAACACACCAATATTGTTGCGGTCCGTAAAGGGCTGAGTCAGGGCATTTCCACCAAAGAACATCGTATAGTCGATTCCTGCATTCCAGGTCTCAGGGTTTTTTGCAAATAGTATGTATGAATACGCCGACTTGTATCCAGCCTCATAGTTTGCTTGGAATGTCGGCGTGTATCCGCTAAACGCTTCAAAAAACGTCGTGCCGAAGGTCACGACCCATCCGGGAAGCAGCGACCCGTCGTATGACCAGTTGAAATCCTCTGTAGCGCCAAATGAATTCGACGTACCTTGGCCCGCGACCGTGGGATAGCCCAGCGTTCCCACGGTTTGATAATTCGGCCAAGTAACGTACTCTGCATCCGGTACCTGATACACGTTCGCGCCATTTACGTTGCTATAGTATTTCTCGTTTGGATTGACCCCGGGGTAATGGATCCATACGGGCTCCAGAGTCAACACCGCTTGTGTCGCATGAAGAAAGTTCTTCACCAGCCACGGCGTCGTCGAATCTGTCATGGACAGCTGGCCGTTTATCAAAAATTGATATTTTTGGAAATCTCGGTACGCATTGCAGTTTCCAGCCGCCAGATTTGTGTTGGCATCTGCGATACCGTTGGTTCCATAGCATCCAGACATGGCCACGGCGTCGTGAGGGCGAAATGAGAGCTCTGTTCCGATAGCCCAATTACCCATTGTAAAGTCAGAGCTGACACCCCAAAGCTGGCGGTTTTGCAGGAAATGCCAGACAGCCGAGGACTCGGCGTTGTAATACGTCAATACTGGATTTTTGTCAGTATAATTTTCATAATACAGACTAAAGGTTGCGGAAGTAAACGACGGCTGCCAGGTCAGTCGCGCCCCGAATTCAGGCGCATTGTACCCGGTATCAGCACTTGTGTATGGAATGCCCAGGGAATAGTAAGGGGCGCCGGCATAGGTCCCGTTCAGCAAATTTTGGTTGGTTTGGCTGATGACGTTTTGATTGTGGCTCAATAGCCCCGCGATGGTTCCTGCGTCTGGCCCGCTAAAGTTAAAGTTGTTTGTGCTGAAGGACACCACGGCCGGCCCCTGCATGTCGGCTCCATAGGTGTCGTTATACGACCAATAGGTGCCGATGGGCGGATACAGATTCTCATTCCAGTGCCACTGCGCGTATCCCTCCACGAAAAGTTGCCCGCCCGGCAGAGAGCTTTCGAGATCGACCATGGGCGCGGGTAGCAGAACCTGCTTAATTTGTGTCCCAGGAGTATAAAGCTCCTGTAGATTCATAGCGTTCGTAGCATTGATGCCACCGGTGGCGAAGTAGCTCTCGCCCCAATTGACAACTTGGTTTCCCACCCGGATGTACCCTGTCTGCAGTCCAAGATGGAAACTCTTTTCCAGAAACAGATCAAGAAGTTTGACATTTCGTACGGCCACCTCTCGCGCGCCTTCCGATAGGGACGTGCGTGCCGTGTTGCTAGCTGCAAAATCGTAAAATCCCTGGCCGCGCATGAAAAATTTCAGCCCTGCCTTTCTTGATTCAATCCTAAGCTCCGAAATAACGTTAAGGTTGGCGGTGTAAAGGCTGTTTTTTCGGTAGTTGAGGTCTCCGTTGTCTCCGTTTGCCCACAACAAAGTATCGACACCGGGGCCGCAAGCGCCGCTCCCACCGGAATTCGGGTCTCCAGTCAGCTGGCAGCTCGGGTTTCTAGTGCGCAAGCCCAGTCCGCCCGTGACGCTTGTTATCAACGAGATATTTAAATCGCCGATTCCCGGTTGGAAGTCGGCCGCGGCGACGCCATTAAATCTCCCGCACAATGTGAGCACGCAAGTACTGAGAAGATAGATCCTCAAGTTTTTCTTCATTTCGAGTCCCCCAAAAGATCACTTTGTATAGCATCACGTGCAAAGGCCGACTGCATGTACCTTTCCTCGCAATCGTCAGTTGCGGCTATGCTTTCATCATGTCCTTATGCACCGGCTGCGAACTCCGCCTGCCTGCTGAAGCGCATTAACCCATTGCCTCTGTAAGATCAGCGTTCGCTAATTGCCTCAAGAGTCTCGGGCGTGTAATACCCCAACGTAAGTTTCGGATTTTTGGCGCCCGGTGGGAACCACTTTAGGTCGCCACCAGTGCCGATTACCGTTTGATCGAGAATATAGCGACCATCGATTAGGTCGGTGTACGTTTCGGCGTTCACGGCACAGGTTCCAATCTCCCACTCCGGTGCAGAAAAGTTCTCCTTGGATCTCCACAGCTTTCCCTTCGCGTCGTACTCATTCTCGATTGCGAGCAGCCAGTCGTCTTCGTCGATGTACAACACCTTTACGGGCGTCAAATCGCGCATACCTGGCTTCACGACGCCCTTAACCACCCAAACCCTATGAAGCTCGTAGCGCCGCAGGGCGGGATTGACGTATTGGGGCAACAGCGCATCTTTTATTTTGTAGTTGAATTGCTGCATTTGGAAATTGTTGTACGGAATGTACAGATCCATTTTCCCTACGATCGTCCAATTAAAGCGATCAGGATTTCCGATGAAACTAAACGAGGTGTCCGCGGGATATTGGTTTTCCCACCCGATAAGAGGAGCGTCGTAGGCGTACGCTGGGAGTCGCCGTACACGTCGTTGGCCCGTGAAGTAATACCAACTTTCATTCGGTTGTGAAAAGTAGTACCGCTGAAGCAGCGCCTGCCCGGCAAGCGACGGCGGCGTCATATACTTGTATAGCCATGCTGTCAGCACCCCGTCATTTTCTTGGGGCGTGTGCTGCCCTGGGGCCGCCCAAGGGTAATACATGATCTGAGAGTATTCACCGTAAACGTGGTCGTCGTTGCCTGGGGAATTGCTCAGCAAGGTCCAACCACCATGCGTCCAATCCATTCCCAGCCCTTGATAGCGCACCAGCCAATTCCACACGACTTGAATTCCCGATGTTGGAATGGGAAAAGGCACGGAAGGGAGAATCGCGTATTTCAGGGACCACCCGTTGCTTCCAATCTCCGACTTTAGAGCCGTTTCCTTGGTATTTTGCTTTACAAAGTTGGGGAAGCCGCAGTCGCGGTGCGTCGAATACACGGGCATCGTGTAGCCTTTCAGCTGCCGCAACATCTGAATCTGTCCAGGAGAGAGGTTTTTGGCATACTTATCGACGTTCGAGGCGTCGATGGTGAACAGGGGCTTTTCGTTCTTATACTGCCAGTATTTTATGCGGTACTTGCCCCATTTCCACCCGGGCAAAGGCTTTTCTGAGCCCTGGAAGGCCGGGATAGTCCCGCGCGCATTGCCGGCGCGCTCTGCCCCGACCGATGTCATCTCCTTTCCGCCAAGCTGCGCGACTTCCGCAGGCGTTGCCCCCCACACCATCGCGGTTGGCAGCAGACTGACGATGATGCCCACGAAGGCCGGTGAGGTCTTCATATCAATGCTCCTGTGCTTCAGTTTTCTAATGAGAACTCTAGTAAGCAGGCTGCGAGTCGCCACCGGGGCGGTAGCGCATTTACCACTTAATGCTCACTGCGGTTTGATATCCCAGTTGCTTTGTCAATGTCGCGGAATCGCTGTAAAACATTGTGTTCTTAATCTGACCATTTTCTATCTGCATAAAAACCCCCTCAAAGACGTCGATTGGTTTCCCAGTTATATCCTTTCCCATCCAATCTCCCACGCCCTTGCCGGTTGTTCGAAAGGCGGCGAATACCTGATTCCCCTCGGAAATCATGCCAGTGATCTCAAAATTAATATCGGGAAGTGACTTAAAGATCATCTCATACAGCCTCCGCACGTCGGCCTTGCTGTTGAGAGGTATTGGCGCCGCCACATCGAGCATTTTGCTGTCTTCGCTCAGATAACTCATTAGTGCAACGATGTCGTGGCGATTGTGGGCGGCAACAAATTCTCTGACGACTTGCTTAGGATCTTTCACGGCTCCCCCGGCGTTTAATAAAAGGGGCTGCATGCGCATGACGCGCATGACAGCTCTCTAGTCATGCGGTCGTGGGTCGCAGACGCATCTCGAGTGCGCGCCAGTCGGGATCTTCATGTTCCGGAAGCCACCGATCTGCGGGGAATCCGTCCACGACGCCTATCTGCCCGTGGATCTCGACGGATTGGCTAACCTCGGCCAGCGACAGCAGCAGATAAAACAGGTTCTTGCTCTCCTGCGGTATGGAGTTCGGCCTGCCATCAGCCTCGAGCGCATCCAGGTGCGCGATGATCGCGTCGGCGCGCCCCAGCAGAGTGTTGTAGTACTCCTTGGCCTCATCGAAGCTGCATGAGAGATGCAGCCGGTTGCGCTGCCGCTCGGTGGGCAGCGCCCAACGCAGCACGAGAGGCTCGAGGTCCTGGAATCCCGGCGGCAGTTTCTGCGAGATCATTGCCAGTCTCCGACCATGTCATCCATCACCTTCGTCGCGTGCCGGATCTGGATCTCCTGGTCCTGGAATTGCAAATGCGTCAGCACTCCGGACTCGAGCACCTTCTGCGTCCCCTCGAGCGTGCTGCCATCCTCCATCCAGAGGTCGCGAACGGCGGTCTTGGCGCACTCGCGCGAGAACCACTGGGTCAGGGTCTTCGGCGCGGGCATGTAGCAGCGCGCGTTCCAGTAGGTGCGATTGACCTTGACCGGCAGGAACGTATGCCCGATGTAAGCGTGCTTGCCGAGGAAAATAAAGTGGAAGTTCGGGAAGATGTAGCAGACGTCGAAGAACCAGTCCTTGCTGCGCGCCGGGTTCACGCCGATGGGCCAGGTGTTCACGTCCGAGAGCGCACTCGCAGTCGAGCCGAGTGTCTGGCTGTACTTGGTGGCCAGTCTCGCCACCGGCGGCAGCGTCGACTCGGAGCGGACGCCGAAATAGCTGCCGGTCGAATGCTTGCCGAGCAGCTTGAAGTCGAGGGTGTGTCGGTCGGGATCCTCGGAATAGGACATCACCCCGGGCGATGTGCGTTTGTGCAGATACTTGAGGTGATAGCCTTCGAGCTGGGAGTCGCGCGCGTTCTGCCATGCCGTCTCAATGTGGGCCTTGTAGGACCAGGCGACCGGACACTCGTCGAACGGGTAGCCGGCGACCAGGTCGGCGATCGGGCCGATATGCTCGAGCAGCGACTCCTTGGGCTGCGGCTCCATGTTGATGAAGATGAATCCAGCCCAGACGTCGCAGGCGACCGACGGCAGGTTGAGACACTTCTTGTTGAGATTGTAAAACATCTCCTCTTCCGTGACCGTCGCGAGCTTTCCGTCCAAGGTCCAGGCCCAGGCGTGATAGCTGCAGACCATCTTCCCCTTGAAGGTGCCGCGGTTGTGCACCGTGAGTTTGTTGCCGCGGTGCATGCAGACGTTATGGTGGGCCCGAACCTTGTTATCGAGCCCACGAACGATGATCAGTTGCGCGTTGGCGATTTCCAGGTCGAATATGAAGTAGTCCCCTGGTGAGGGTATGTCCTCCACCCGCTTACCGGTACAGAGCCAGACCTTCTTGAATACCCTCTCACGCATACCGTCGAAGTAATTCTGCGACAGGTAAGGAGCAGTGGGCAACGGCCCCGTGCTCAGCTCGGGGTGTTCCAGAGTCCAGCGCTTATGCGATTTCGAGTCTGCTGCTGCGTTCATGTGTGTACGCCCTCGCAACTACTGTTTGGCTTGACGGCAGACGCGTCCACTCCCTGCAGGAGCTCGGAAAAGGTAATGACGTCCGCATATTTTTGCTGCATATCAAAAAGGCTCGCCGCGTGCGGTGCCGCCGCGCGGTCTCCGACGCAATCCTTAATCACGACGGGCCTGAAGCCGGATGACATCGCATCGACCACCGTTGCGCGAACACACCCGCTGGTCGTTGACCCGGCCACAAGCAACGTCTCGACCTGCTTCTGAGTCAGCCATGAGCGCAGGCCGGTCTCGAAGAAGGCCGAGGGTGCCGCCTTGCGGACCACCAGCTCATTGGCGGCCGGCTGCAGCTGCGGCACCAGCTGTCCGGCTTCGGCCGTTTCAGTCAGCTCCCGTAACGAGGGAACCTTGCGGCAGAAGACGTCGCTCAGCAGCGACGCCTCCGAGAACACGATGCGCGTATGGGCGACCGGCCAGGAGCTTGCCCGGGCGAGCGACAATAGCTCGACCGTGCGCTCGATGGCTTCGGGGATGTTGCCGCCGCCGAACTGGGTCGGATCCGCAAACCCCGCAACGAAGTCTACGATGACCAGTCCCAGACGGCCGACGAGGCCGAGAGTGCGCCCGAAACCTTGACGGACAAAGACCTCGTCGTCGACGCGCATGTTGGTGGCTGTGGTCATGGAGTCACCGGTCAGAGGCCGACGACACGACCATCGCGGACAACTGCATCGCCATCGAGCTCGATGGTGCAGTGGCGCATCGGGATGTCCATGTGGCACGGCGTATTGCGACTGCCGCCGGCCTCGGTGTTCGGCCCCAAGGAGAAGAGGAAGTTGCCGGCAAAGGCGCGCGCGTCCATGGCGATGGAGGCCTCGCGGTCGTAAAGCCCCATGACGGACCAATGCGCCCGATCCTGCATTCCCCAACCGACGTGGGAGATGGCATAGGCCTCCGGGTCCCTGAACGACTGCATGTAATCCTTCAGCAGCTCTGCGTCGAGCCCGCCGTTGATTTTCTTGACGTACCCGGACTCGATGATCAATTCAATGGGCGACTGAATGTAGGACTTCTGCGGCAGGAGGATGTCACCCACATCGATTACCAGCCGGCCATTGGCACTACCCTCGTTGGCCCAGGTGGCGAGGAATCCACTCGGCCAGTGATCCCAGCGACCAGGTTCCTCGACGAAGCCGTATTCCTTCAGGAGGGGATACGCTCCGAGCTCAAGACGCAAATCGGTGCCGCCGGGGGAGGTCACGCGCATGCGCCGCGCCGATTCCAGCTTGCGCGCCGCCGCGAGCACACGGGTGCGATCGTCCTGAGTGGGGACGAGCCGAGCCAGAATTTCCGGCGGCTCGACGACAAGCAGCATCCGGCTTCCCCCGGCGAGCACCTCATTCTGCTCAGGGGAGTGCAGCAGCAGCACCATGTCGAGGATCAGATCGCTGGCCTTGAGCGCGGCCAGCGCGGTGCGGTTCCCGGTGAGCGGCGTGCTTCCGACGTAGGCGGTTTTGTCGCGGCTGAGCGATAGCTCTGCGTTAGTTGGCAAGAACTCGAGCCGATTGACGATTGCGCCGTAGAAAACCGCGCCGGCAATTGCCGTAGACAGCGTCTGCTGGCGCGTGTCGGGGTCGGTGATAATGGTTACGCACTGACCGCGCTCCAAGCGACACAGGCCGAGCACCTGTTTCCACGCTTCAAGCAGTACATGATCACTTACCGCCACGCTGCCTCCATTTGTCTCGACGGGGTTTAATAATTAATTAGCCACCCTACGAGTTTTTAATTTAGTCCCAGCAGAACAATGTGTCAACCAAATTTCTTGTTTAGTCGTCGAATTAAATATTTGATTAGGAGCCCGCCCGTCGGTAGCCGCACTTTCCGCACATATGTGGGGTGGATTCGGCGAATTTGCTTGCGCATTGCCGCGGGTGATCCGTTACCCGCGAAGTGCCGTTGCCTCACAATGACTGTTACCAGAAGCACAGGTAACTCGGTGGGGAGGCGACATGGCGAAGACCTTGAGCGGAGTGGCCCGGCGCGAATTGATCGATGCGGTCCGCGCCCGATACCGGATCAGTACGCGGGCCGAGAAGCGGCTGATTCTGAAAGAGTTTTCGGCGATCACTGGATATCACCGCAAATCGGCAATCCGTGTCCTGAACCAGGTCGACGGTGCGGATGCAGCCGTATGCCGTACCGCGCGACCGCGGGTCTACGACGAGGCATGTCGCCGCACCCTCGTGGTGCTGTGGGAGGCGTCGGATCGGGTCTGCGGCAAGCGCCGTCGGGCCATTCTGCCGACGCTGGTCCCAGCGCTCGAGCATCACGGACACATGGCGGTCGATGCGGGCACGCGAGCGAAGCTCATGGCGATCAGTGCGGCCTCGATCGATCGGCTGCTGCAGGAGGCGCGAGGATTGAGCGATCGTCGCTCGCCGCGTAAGCGGGCGGGCATCACACCTTGACGGTGCGGCAGGAATTCAGGCTGCTGACCTGCCTGCCAAAGACTCGTTACCCCGGTGCCATCCATGTGGCAAGAGTTCTTCGAGACGGCTCGCTGGCTGCGTCGGCAGCCGTTCCAGGATATCGGCGAGGTAGCGGTACGGGTCGTGACCATTGAGTTTCGCAGACTGGATCAGGCTCATGACCACGGCGGCGCGCTTGCCGGCGCGTAGCGAGCCGGCGAACAACCAGTTAGAGCGCCCCAGGGCCATCACGCAGTCATTCTGCCCATATCGGGCAGGAAGTTGAAGTTCACTACCGCTGGCATCCGTTCTACCGGCGACGAGTTAGAGCGCATTACAGCGAGCAACGCGCCAGCGGCCGCATCGTCCATGTCGAGATCGAACCGGGCGTCGTAACGGTACTTCCGGACTGGATGCTCGACGCCAGCATCTGCGCCGGCATGGTCCTCGGCACGCCTCTCGTTTCGGTGGGTGCGCTGCGGGATCTGCATCGTTTACTCCTGGCACGCGGATTTCGGCGAAGCTCTTGCGGCGACTCTCCCGTCGCAGTCGCTGAGGAGATCCAGGATGAACGAGCCGCAAAAGACGCGCAAGAGAACGCTGCCGCCACAGTCGCGCCAAATCAGCATCGCGTTCGAGACCATGCGGCTCCAGGGTTTGACGAGCGCCGAGCGGAAGAAGGCTGTAATCCGGCTAGCGCAAGTATTGATGTTGGCGGCCGGCGTCGCAACCGAGGAGCGCGACGATGAGCGCTGAGATGCTGCCGGAGGGGGTGCTGAAGCGCAAGGCCATCGTGTATGTCCGCCAGTCCACGCAAGCCCAGGTGCAAACGAACCTGGAGAGCCAGCGCCGGCAATACGACCTGGTGGAAGTGGCCCGCCGACATGGATTTGCCAGCGTCGAGGTGATCGACGATGACCTCGGCCGCTCGGCAAGCGGCAGCGTGGCTCGCCCCGGCTTCGACCGGCTGGTCGCCGCGGTCTGCGCCGGAGAGGTCGGGGCCGTACTGTGCCTCGATGCGTCGCGGCTGGCCCGTAATGGGCGCGACTGGCATCACCTTCTCGAGCTGTGCGGATTGGTCGGAGCGCGCGTAATCGATACCGACGGCATCTACGACCCGCATCGACCGAACGACCGGTTGCTCCTCGGCATGAAGGGCCAAATCAGCGAGTTCGAGCTCGGTGTGATCCGTGCCCGCATGCTGGATGCCAAGCACGGCAAGGCGCTTCGTGGCGACCTGCGCATCAGCGTGCCCACGGGGTATATCTGGCATCGCGAGATCGGCTTGGGGCTCGATCCGAACCTGCGGGTACAGGAAGCGGTTCGTGTCGTGTTCGCCCGTTTCCGCCAGCTCAGCAGCGCCCGGCAGGTGCTGCTCTCCCTCGCGACCGAGGGGATGCACTTTCCGCGTCCCTCGGACGGCAAGACGATGGTGAGCTTTGATTGGACTCCCATCTGGTACCGCAACGTCATCTCGATCCTGAAGAACCCCTTCTACGCTGGAGCGTATGCCTACGGCAAAAGCGAGAAGCGAACCGCGCTCGTCGACGGCCGCGTGCGCACCACGTACAAGCATCGCAAGCCTTTTGGCCAGTGGGAGGTTATCATCAAGGACCACCACGAAGGCTACATCGAGTGGAGCGAGTTCGAACGCAACCAAAAGCTGCTCGCGGCGAACGCCTACGGGAAAGCCGGCGGAGTCAAGTCTGGGCGCGGCGGCCGCGCTTTGCTCCCGGGGCTTCTGCTCTGCGGAGGCTGCGGGTGTCGATTGATGGTCGCCTACTCGGGGCACTACAGTCAACCGGTGTATCGGTGCGAGCGCCCCAATCAGATGTTGGGCCGGCCGCGATGCATGACATTCGGAGCCAAACGCGTAGATGCTGCCATCGAACGCGAACTGCTGCGCGCGATCGAGCCGATAGCCATTGAGGCGGCTTTGCACGCCGAGCACAGGTACATGGAGCAGCAAAGCTCGACGCATCGTGGAGTTGGAGTTGCAGCAGGCACGCTACGAGGCTTCTCTTGCCGAGCGGCGTTACGCCGCCTGCGACCCGGATAATCGGCTCATCGCCGCACAGCTCGAGAAGAGCTGGGAGGCGACGTTGCAGCGCGTAGCGGACTGTGAGACGCGGCTGGCAGCACTCGATAATCCGGATCCTGCTCCCCCCATGCCGGACTTCACGGGGCTGGCCCAGGACCTTCAAGCCGCCTGGAATGCTCCGGGCGTGACCATGCGATCGCGCCAGCAACTGGTGCGCAGCCTTGTCGCCGATATCATCGCCCATTACGACGCGAGCTCGCGCGAGATCGTTCTCACAGTGCACTGGCGTGGCGGCCAGCACTCCGAGCTGCGTGTCCGCAAGCCCAGATCCGGCGAACATGACTGTCGGACCTCCGAAGAAGCCTTGGCTGTGATCCGCTCCATGGCGACCCGCTGGTCGGATGAGGACGTCGCTGCGACCCTGAATCGGATGGGTCTGCCGACCGGCCAGGGAAAGACGTGGACTGCCCACCGTGTCAGCTCGCTGCGCCGCGTACGCGGGATCCATGCCTACAAATCGGCCGAAAAGGACGGCGAGTGGCTCACGACGTCCGAAGCCGCCGCAAAGCTCGGCGTCTCAAACCATCAGATCCGCAAGCTCATCAAGGGGGGTGTTCTGGCCGCCGAGCAGGTAGTTCCCGACGCTCCGTACCAAATCCGCGCGAGCGACCTGCAGGATGAACGAGTCATCTCTGCGTCGGCGCGCAAAGGCCGTCCGTGTCGGCCAATTTCTGAAAACCAAACATCAATGTTTTCAGATACTTGAAGATGAGGTGCACAATGAACGCTCCGTTGCTACCGGACGAATGCGATTTTCCATCCAGTTGTTGTCGATGGGCAGATTTCCGTCGTCGATGTACCGCGTCAGCGCCAACCAGCGCTTGAGGCTATAGTCGATCGCGTTGGCGGTCGCGGATCCGTCCGGGACTTTAATGCGGTGGACGATGAGCCACTTGTGTAAGGCGTCAGCGATCGGTCGGGCGCGCTCCTGGCGCAGCCGTGCGCGGCCAATCGCATCCAGTTGCTGTTCGCGGGCCTCGCGTTCGACCTCATAGAGCTTACCAAAGAGCTGCAGAGCCTCTGCGGCTAGTTCGCTGCGATGGTTGGCATAGAGCTCATCAAATTTGCGCCGAGCGTGCGCTGCGCATCCAACTTCAATCACGCTCTTCTCGAACAGCGCCTTGTAGCCGACGTAGTCGTCACACACAAGTTTGCCCGCCCACTCACCGAGGAACGTGCGGGCATGCTGGCCGCTGCGGCTCTCGGCGAAGTCGTACAGGACGATCGACTGTGGTTCGTATTGGGTGGTGCCGTAGCTCCACAGATACGCCCGGTGCGTGCGGCCCAAGCCTGGCTTGAGCATCGGGACGGGGGTCTCATCGGCATGCAGGACCGATCGGGCCAGGAGCTCCGCTTTGAGCGCCAGCCATATCGGCTCGAGCCGCACACCGCAGATGCCGACCCACTGAGCGAGCGTCGAACGGGCAATAGCGAACCCGGCACGCTCGAAAATGCCCTCCTGGCGATAGAGGGGCTGGTGGTCGGCGAACTTCGCGACCAACACCTGGGCCAGGAGGGCTGCCGTCGGGATCCCTTTATCGATCACCTGCGGCGGCACCGGGGCTTGGATGAGCCGCTCACAGCTGCGGCAGACCCATTTACCACGGATATGTCGCTCGACCTGGAACACCCCCGGGATATAGTCGAGCTTCTCACTCACATCCTCCCCGATCCGCTCGAGCGCGCAACCGCAGCTGCACTGGGTCTGCTCGGGCTCGTGGCGGATCTCGCGGCGGGGAAGATGACTCGGCAGTGCAGCACGACGAGGCTTTTCCTTCTGCTGCCGGTCGGCGGCGGACTCCTGAAGCGCTTCGAGCTCAGCACCAATCGCTTCAAGGTCCTCGTCAATCGACTCCTCGAGCAGGCTCCGTTGGCCGCTCTCGAGCTGCTCGCTGCGTCGACCGAAACGCCAGCGCTTGAGGGTCCCCATCTCGTGGGTCAGCTGATCGATCTTCAGCTGCTTGATCTTGATTACTTCGTCCTTCTGCGCCAGTTGTCCGAGCAGCCCTGCGGCGAACTCGCGCAGTGCTTCTGCGTTCATTTGCCTCAGATCGGGCGTCGACTCCATGTCGAGGATGATGCCACAGGCGTTATGACACTAACAGAGCAGATCCATTATAACACGCGGATCGATCCATACTCCTCGAGCCGCTCCCACGGCAGCCCCACGATAAGCGCTTGCAACTGGCCGGGTGTGAGCGGCAGGTGTCCGCTGCGTGCCAAGCGAGTACCGATGAAGCGTCCGTGGTACAGCCGCCGGGCGCACAGCCACAGCCCGAACCCATCCTGCAGGAGTACCTTCATGCGGCTCGTCCGGCGGTTCATAAAAAAGTACGCGTGGCGTGCTCGAGCCTCCCCGAAAACGCTCACCACCCGCGCGAGCGCCGTGTCCACTCCGGCGCGCATGTCCAGCGGCTCGACAGCAAACCAGGCGGCATCAATCCGGATCACTTCAGAAAGCCTCTCAGCCACTCAGCGCACTCGCGCGCCGCAGATGGTGGCCACTCCACGCTCACCACCGTTGAGCCCCGGCGGATCTCGACCCGGATCCGCGGATCGGAATGCGCCGGCCTCTCGATCGCCACGGGTATGAACCGCTGCGTGTCGACCGGTGGCGGCGGCAGTGCTTTGGGTGGTGCGTTCCCTCGAGGCGCCTCGGCCGCGCGCTCCGCTTCCACGACCCACCGGCGCAGCAAGTTCGCGTTCAGCGACCGAGACATCGCCACCGCTGCCATCGAGACCCCGGGCTGCCGGCAGGCGCTCACTGCCTCCGCTTTGAACTCAGCGCTGTACTGACGCCGCCGACGGCGTTCGACCACGATAGTGTTCACGTGTCCACCTCTCATAAGTGGACACGTATCCTCTTACCCGGCGGCGTCAGCAGGAAGGTGGGTTCCCCAGCCGCTTACCTCGCCGCGACGGATGCCGACAGCGCTTCGTCGCAGTGTTCCGATTCGCACATACGCCGACTGGAATGCACCGCCGCCCGGGTTCATGGAGATCGACCTGGTTGCCCATTGTGGCGAGGTTCTCAAGGGTGCCTTCGTGCACACCCTGACGATGACCGACATCGCCAGCGGTTGGACAGAGTGCGTCCCGCTGGTCGTGCGCGACAGTGCGCTGGTGATCGAAGCGATCGATCACCTGCAGCCTGCGCTGCCCTTTGCGGTACGTGGGCTGGATATCGATAATGGGGGCGAGTTCCTTAACGAGGCGCTCGTCGCGTACTGCAAGGATCGCGCGATCGAACTCACCCGATCGCGGCCATATGGACTTGACCCGCCTGTGCGCATATGCGCACAGGCGGGTCAAGTCCAAAGGCGGCAAGTCCTGAGAATTGGTAAACGCAGGACATAGGAGCCTCCCTCCCCCCGGATCGGGCCATCGAGCCCGCGGCGCCGCGCTAACTCGCCGTCTCTCCCGCGCTGTGACACATCATGCCGCAGCTCTGCTCCGCCGCGCAACAGCCCGAGCAGATATAGACGTGGTCATGGAACGGACACTGCACGAAATCGGAGCGATGAAAGGTCTCGCTGCACCGCGGGCAGGCATGGCTCTCCTCCAGAGTGCCCACCCGCGCCGGGACGCGGGCGAAATACTGACGGATGATCTGATTGCGCTGCAGGAATGTGGCCACCAATCGCGGCAATATCAGCGCAGCGACTCCGGTCACCGGTACGGCGAGCACCTGCGCATCCCCTCCCAGTCGTCCGCTCGCCATGAGCACGCCGACGCCGGTTGGCAACCACATCGAAACCAATCCGATTCGGTTGTAGGAAGAGACGTAGCCGCGGCGGAATTCAGCCCACGAGGGAACAGCATAGCGAGGCCGCACCAGCCAGAGTTCCCCGGCAATAACCGACACCCAGTTGACAAGGAAGACACTGAGGATGGTCATGATCGTGCCGAAGTACTTGAGGAACGGCGAAATGAGCAGTAGGTACGCACATATCATGAACGGGCCGATCAACAGCACGCGCGACCACTTGAACTTGAAGATCTGAGCCGCGAAGTTCTCGAGCGCGGTCGTACCGAAGTAGACATTAATGACGTTCACCCGCAACTGAGTGAGCACGACGAGCAGCAAGCCGATCGGGCCGAGCAGTTGCGGCAGAGAAACGCCGGGATCAGGAATTTTGCCGCCGCTTGCCGCCAGCAAGTAGACACCAAAGCTCATGGCAAGCCCGAGCGGAAAGACCGCCCCGAAGAGCGACATCAAGACGGCGACCTTGCCGCGCTCATTGCGCCGGGCGAACCGCGCAGTCGACGGCGACAGCAGGATCATGATGGCCCCAAGGACACCCGACATCGCGCCGAACGCACCGAGCACGGAGCGCCATGAATAAGGAACCGACCTCGGATTGATGCTCCACCAGGGATGGGGCGCAAGCGGCGCGCTCACATCCTTGGACCAACCCGTAAAGAGCGCCACGAACACGAGCACAATACCAAGTCCGTAAATCCAGGCCGTGATGGACTGGAACCGCGTCAGGAACTGCATACCGTAGAGGCACAGCGGAACGAAGCCGACGCAGATGATGGCCGCGCTGGCCCAGTACGGCACGACGGGAACGACCTGCGAAAGAGCGGCGGCCATCACGTGACCTTCGAGCGAGAAGTAGACCACACCCAGAAGGCCATAAAGCACAATCTCGAACGCCGCGCCCTTGAATCCGAAGGTGTGCTTGCTCATCAGCTCGATGATCGCGCCTTCGTTAGCCGCCTTACGCGTGTTCAGGTACACGCCAATAGCCGTGTAGAGGAGAGTTATGGCGATCGCCGTCAGGGTTGCCGGCCCGCCGTAGAAGAGAGCCAGCAGTCCCGCCGTCAGGGGGAATGCCATCGCGGTCGAGATGCCGCTCAAAGCCCACACGCATCCCCATGCGCTCCAACGCCAGCTCGCCGGCACCCGGCGCAGTGCATAGTCGTCCTGAGCGACTTTCTGCCCGCCGTCGCGCGCCGCAAGGATCCGGGTGTCGTAGATCTCCGACTCCGGCAGTTGATTCAACGCAGTAGCGCGGATCTCGTCGCCGTTGTCCCTAGCCATCTCACCGGCACTCAACTGCAAACTCTTATCATCCAACGCTGTCACACCGACCCCCGGAGCGCGTGAGGCTGTCTATATCATGAATTGTTGCCGTACTCATTCAAGGTACGTGCTACCGCAGCTTTGCGCGGCGCCTTCCTCGGTCGCGCCTTGGGCGCGGATCTCTTGCGCTCGAAGGTGGACTTCGCCACCATGCCTGCTGTGCAGTAGCGGGTTAGCCGCTCAATGACTTCGTCGGTCGATTTGGAGAGCACGCGGCCGCCGGATAGATCGACGCTGCGATCGACATCCGCGATCATGTAGAGACTCGCGCCAATACAGTATATGAAGCGCGAGATTACATCGTTGGCGTCGAGGTGCGGCAGGGCACGTTCCAACATGGCGATGAAACGTTTGGCCTGCTCGTCATACACCTCGCGGCGCAGAGCGAAGCTCTCCTGACTCACTTCGCTGTGCACACGCGTCTGCAGCTGCACGAATGCGCGACACTTCGCCTTCAGCTCGAACTGCGGCTCGAGGAATGCTCGCACCAGCTGCTCGGCGGTCATCTTGTGGGGCTGGGATTCGAGTGCGTCCAGGCGCTCCTTCCATCGGTTCGTTAGCTCTTTGCCGCGGCGCTTGTAGACCTCGTTAAAGAGAGCGCGCTTGGTGCCGAAGTAGTAGCCAATGAGCGCCGGGTTGATCTGAACCCTGCGCGCAATGTCCCGGAAGGATGTGGCGGCAAACCCGAATTCAGCAAACAGCTCCTCCGCACCGTCAAGTATGCGGTCACGCATCTGATCTTTTTGTGCCGGCTGGAGCATTGGCCGGCCCGGCTTGCGCCGTACGGGCGCCATGGCTTCGCCCGGCAGAATCTTCATGATTATCTTCCCCTGTTATCTCTTCCGAGTGTCGGTGTGATTATACACTCGATTGTGCACTGCCCCAAAAGCGATCGGAACCTAGGAAGGGAAGTAATGCCGCAAAGAATCCGTCGAAATTGTCCCACGGAATCATGTGACCTGCGTTGCTGACCGTTCGAACGGTGAGCGTCGGACACAACCTGCGCATTTCCTCGCTTTCCTCCGGGCGCACCACGTCGGCGCCGCCGGCGACCATGAGGAGAGTCGGCGTGCGGATATGCGGCAGGTCGGCGTGCACGTCGGCCATGTTAAGATCGTGATAGCTTCGGACGATGGCGGCCTCCTCGCAGGTATGGAGCCACTCGGCACGCAATCGCAGGTGCTCATCGCTCCAGCTCGGCAGGTAGGGCCGCATCTCCTCGATTCCACAGCCCTGTGCAGCGATCCGGATCGAGTCGAGGTACCAGGACAAGGGGGACGAGTATGGGCGTCGGCCCGGTCCTGATGTCGGCGGATCCACTAGGATGAGCCGGCGTATGGGAAGCGAATGCCGGTGCGCGGCGCGAATGGCGGTGCGCGCGCCCATCGAATGTCCGACGAGCAGAACGTCGGTAAGGTCCAGGGCGTCGATCGCGCCCGCGACGTCGTCCGCCATGGCATCCATACCGTAGTCCAAGTCTTTGCCGCCTGACGAAAGCCCCCTGCCCCGCGCATCGAGAACGTAAGTATCGAAGAGTTCCCCGAGGCGCTCCGCAACAAAGCTCCAGGTTGCAGCCGGACTGGTGATGCCGGGCAGCAGCAAAAGTGGCGGACCCTTGCCGCCGTAGCGCAGGTAATGCTGGCGAATTCCATTCGCCGCCAGATTCGCGCCGTAGAGAAACGTGGGCACCGGAGCTACTCGGTCAAACCAGCGCGCGCAGGCGCCCCGGCCTGCAAATACACCGTCCGATAAACCAGCGCCGCCGCCAGGAATGTCGCCGGCGCGGCCAGTGTTCCCGGCACCCCATTGAGTAGTCCCAGCGCCATCCCGATTGCGACACCGACCAGCCACGCCACGAGGCCGCTCCATTCGAGCTCGTGCGTCTGCTCGCCCTCGGGCTGGCGACCGGCTCCGACGACGTGGGCCACGGCGACGCCCACCCACGCCACCAGAATGATCCCGAGATAGTGGACGGCCACTAGTATGGTTGCGAGGATGTCGGTGGATCGCATGAAAAGGAAGGCTGCTATCCCCACCAGTCCTGCGCAAACAGGCTTGGCGAGGCGCAGGCTCAGGGCTTCCTCGAGGAAGGCCTGCAGATTCACTGTTGCCACGTAGAAATTCGCGGAGTTGATGCGAGTCTGAGTCACCGTGATCCATAGGAGCCCGCCGGCGCCACCCAGAAGCTGCAGACAGGCATCCACGACCGACGTATCGGAAATGTGGGCGCGCGAGGTGAGCTGCACGATAAGGATGCCTACGGCCCCTGCCGGCAGGTAGGTCGCGAGATAGAATGGCACCCCAAAGTTGAATCTGGCGTGATAGCGCACGTGCTCGGCCTTGCCGAATCTCGCAATGTCCATGGTGATCATAGCGAGTGCGAGAGTGCCGAAATATGGCACGAAGCAGTTCCAACAGCCGCTGAAGGACAGCGATTGCGATCCTCCCACGTGCAGCCAGGCACCGCTGTAGCCATGATTCTTGATGCTCAGCACCACGAGCAGGACTAGCCCCAGCAAATAGAACGGCAGCAGGATGGCGTTGAGCTTATTCAGGAAATTCTGCACGCTGCCGATGCTGAGCGGTGCGCTGTAGAGGACGACGATGAGCGCGGCGAGGCCGTAATCCAGCCGCGGCCAGACCTTCACGACCGCTGTCGCCACCACCGCCCCTTCGAACACCGCGTAGTAAAGCAGCGTGACGCTCAGGATGAGCGTCGGCACCGCACCCCCGCGGCGACCGAACATCAGCCGCGACAGCACGGAGCTCGAGGCGCCGTTTCGCAGGGAGTACGGCGCCAGAATCGCACCTAAGCCACCCATCACGAAGGCCGCGACGACCATGCCGACGAGAGCGTTCACCGTCCCGGACTGAACGGCAAGCTGCACGCCGAGAAAGAGATAGGCGATGGCACTACACGATGCCCACCACATCATGGTGAGCGGCCATCTCGAAATCCTCTCGGACTCCGGCAACGCGCGCGACGCGCGGTCGCTGCTCACGGGCATCGCATGTCCGTCTTTGCGACTTCGATCTTGTTCTCAAGATGCAATGCGCGCCCCCCGAGATTTCGTAGAGTCACCTGTTGCCCCATTCTTTCGTCCTTGATTTCGCGGAGATAACTTGTATAGTCTACCAGACTAATTAATTAGCTGGGTGGGTATTTAAGGGTCCGATGAACATCGACCTGCCGCGCGTCTGCCGGCTTTTCCGAGAATCGCGACAATCCTGCGCGACCGTGGCGCTCGCAACGGTGATTTGCACGGAAGGTTCAACGTATAGAAAGGCGGGTGCGCGGGTGCTCATCGACCCAAAAGGCAGGAGCAGCGGCATCCTGAGTGGCGGCTGCCTTGAGGCCGATCTGCGGGAGCGGGCTGCGGAGGTGATCGCCAGCGCAAGGCCCATTAGAATCATGTACGACGCGCGGGCCTCGGATGACCCGATCTGGGGCCTGGGCCTCGGCTGTGAGGGAGCCATGGAAGTGTGGCTGCAGCAGGCCGGCCCGGAATTCGATTATGAGCCGCTCAACTATTTCCTCCGGTGCTGGGAAGAGGAGCGCAATGGCGCCGTGGCGACGGTGGTCGGCGGCGAAGTACTGCCCAGTGAGCTCGGCCAGCACTTCTTCCTCGATGTTGCCGATGAGCGGCCGTTGGCGGCCAACATCCGCGCGCTCGAGATCTCGAGGCCATCGCTGCGGAAAGTCGAGTTCGACGGTCGAATGCTCGAGGTATTTGCAGCACCTGTCGATCTTCCACTGGCGTTGCTTCTATGCGGCGCCGGACCGGATGCGATACCCATAGCTCAATTTGGCGTCTCACTGGGATGGCGGGTGACAGTCTACGATCATCGGGAGGCCTACGCTGTCTCTAATATCTTCCCGGAATCTAGGCGCGTCATCCTGGGCCGCCCGGAGGAGCTGACGGACAGGCTCGATCTGTCCCAATTCGATGCAGCGGTCGTCATGAGCCATCACCTGCATTCGGACGTCGAATATCTCAGGCGCCTTGCGAGACGGCCACCTGGTTACGTCGGAGTGCTGGGACCACTCGCCAGATGCAAACGCCTGCTGACGGAGGCTGGGTCAGAAACCTCAACCGCCATCGAGCCGCATCTTCATGCGCCCGTGGGTCTAGACATAGGCGGCAATTCGCCCGAAAGCATCGCGCTGGCCATCGTCGCGGAGATTCACTCAGTCCAAACGCGGCGTTGCTGCTCCAAATAGAGGAGACGCATCGTGGCGTAGGCTTTCCTTGGCCTCTCGAGGAATGTCCGGGCCGGCAGGCAGGCCGGCTTCCTCGAGCCGCGACCATCCCGCTTACGCCGGCGATCCGGCCCAGGGCCTGATAGAGCAGGAGCACGGCGGCGCCGATCAACACCCCGCCGAGCAGCGCCGAGACCGGCGTGAATGTCGTTGGCATCGCGATCACCAGGACCGCTCGATCGGCAGTGCCGCCGCGCGCCAGGCATCGAGGCCGCCCTCGAGGAGGTAGGCCTCCGCAGCTCCTGCCGTGGCCTGGAGAGCCGCCGCATGACGAGTGGTTCGGCCGCCGCGTCGACAGTGGAAGATCACCGCGTGGCGCGGCGTGATATCGAGATTGGTGCGATCGAGGGCGGACAGCGGTGCATGCACCGCGCCCCGGATCATGCCGGACCTGCGCTCGGGGGCCTCGCGGATGTCGACCAGCACCGCTCCATTTCTCACCAGCGCTTGCGCTTCGGCCGCAGAAATCGGTTTCGGCGCATTCATTTTCGTATCTCCTTTCTCGAGATCATGGCGGGGCAGAAGAGCTCGCGCAAAACGGCGAGTACCCGGACGGCCCGCAGATCGCTGATCCGATAAAGGAGGGTCTGGGATTCGCGGCGGAAAGTGACGAGCTCGTCCTCCCGCAGCCTCGCAAGATGCTTGGTGTTCGAGGTCAGCGAGTTCGGCGCGGGCGGTGCGGACCTGCTTGTCGAAGGCCCGCCGCTCGGGGTTGGGAACCGTGCGGGTGGGGTCCTGCGGCTCGATGCGATAGTCTACGAGCGCATCGAGCAAGAACTCTTCTCGCATGTACTTGAAGTAGTTCTCCTGTCGCCAGCGCTCGAACATGCGGTAGGCGAGTTCGATGTCACGAAGGTCCCACCGACTGGTGATGATCTGGGTCTGATGGTCGCCATCTTCGCACAAACGTGTGATCTGCCGCAGGCGCAGCTTCCCTTTCAGCAGCCGCACCGCCTGATCGTGCAGGTCGTAGCTGACCCAGTGGCCATCGAGCTTGGCGCGGCGGTGCACGAAGCGCCGCTCGGCGATGCGAGGGCTCTTGCCCTTGCGATAGGTGAGGAGATCGAAGCCCTGCGCGATCATGTTGCGGAAGAGCTTCGGACTCCAGCCGCCGCGATCGAAGACGATGGTCACTTGCCGCTCGCCGACGGCGGTGCGCACCTCGCGCAGCAACTCGGGGAAAGCCTTGGTGAGAGAAGCATCGAGCTCGCCGGTGATCAGCAGCAGCGGATCGCCGGCGCGGTCGTTGATCCAGTAGTCGGTGGTAGCGAGCATCGCCAGAGGGCGCCGGGCGACAAAAGCCTTGCAAATCGTGCGTTTCCCGTGATAGGCGCGGACATGGCCGTCGATGTACAAGAACCCCATCAGCTCCCCGCGCTGCACGACGCGCACGCGGGCCAGCTCCGCGCCGAGCAGCTCAGCGCAATGCTGGGCGGCCAGGCGAGTGAGCTTGCGCCTCAAGGTCTTCACCTCCGGCGCGCGGTCGAGCCCGAGGACCCGATCGAAGGCGGCCGGATCGCGTTCCTTGAGCTGCTCGGGACGTTGGATGCGCACCAGCGCCATCAGGAACAATGTCACGAGCGTCGTACGCAGGCCATAGAAGGCAGGCCCGATCCCGCCGTAGAGCTTGCGTGCGATGCGCAGCAGCCCGCTGTGCATCAGATACGGCATTGCCAGCAGCGCCCCAACCCCGGCGATCCGCTCGCCATCGCGGAACATCGGCGCCGCATCATCGAGCAGTCCCGCGTGCGCGAGCTGCCGATCAAGGGTTCAATCGCCCGCATCCCCGTCCAGACTCATCGGCACCGGCTCGGCTTCTTCATCGATGACTGCCGCCTCCTGCACGCATTCGTCCATTGCCGGTGTCTGATCGACAAACGACTCGATAGGGGTGACAGACACCGGTGATATCGTGGGTAGCTCGATGGGCGACCCCTGCGGTACTGACGCCAACGCGAGTTGCTTGCCCTCCTCACCCTTCGAAGGGCCCACCAGCTTCCTGATGGCATTTTCGTTCACACCCAGTCGTTGGGCGATCGCTCGGTTGCTCAACCCCGCACTCTTCAGCCGCTCGATCAGGCGCAGTCGTTTCCCCGAGATACGGCGCCGACCACGACGCCAACCGCCGCTCCGGCCCAGTCCCCCCATCCCCGCCTGCCCCTAGCGTTCCTCGTGCCGGGCTAGGTCCTCGAAGCGATGCGGCTCGAGATCCTCGAAATGCAGCGGACCCAGGGTTTTCGTCACGGCCATCTTGTATCCCGTGGTTGAATTGGTTACCGCAGATCCGACCCGGCCGCATAGAATCACAGAACCACGGGAGCGCAGCCGACTTGATCCGCCTTATTCTATTCCCTGATACGAACGTCTTCTTGCAGTGTCGGGCACTGCACGAGTTGCCGTGGGGCGATTGCGGGAAGGTGGATGACATCGAGCTCATGATCGGCGCCCCCGTACAGGATGAGATCGACTGGCTCAAAGGTGACGGCAACAGTCGACGCTCTCGTCGGGCCCGGGAGACCAATAGCCATTTCCTGAGCGCACCGGCATCACGCGATGAGTCACCTGAACTATCAGGACGATCCCATACAGTACCGGGGAGGTGCGAATGCTGTATGAACAGCCGGATCGTGTACCGCAGATGTATCGGCGGCGCTCGGGCCCACTCTATGACGGCTTGCGGCCACCCAGGTGGTCGGTAAGGGCCGCGCCAGTCCTCAGTCGACGTAGGTGCAGAAAGACTGCCTGCGATACCTGGCCGGTCGCGATCGCGAGGAGGCTGCTCACGTACTCGTCCGTCTCGCTCTCGGGCCTCTGGATCCCATGGCCCGCACAGGCGATCATTTCCCCAATTACGATCGCGAGTTCCTGGATGCGCTTCTCTAGGTGCATCCCTGAATACAGTTCAGGGCGCTGCCTTTGATGCGTCGCCACGATCGCCCATACCATGGGGTGCAGGCTCTCCTCCTCGTTTCGGTCGGTTGGCAATTCCGGCATAGGGGCTACTCCACCTTGATTTCGCGCCAGGCCTCGCGGGTGAAGACGTTAAGATAAGCCCAAACCCGCCAATCGGGAACATCACCGCTACATCTGTCTGGCAGGCCAAGGCCTCTGACGGGGCGCCTGATATGTGCGCGGGCGACGGGCGGAAACCATCAGAACGACTGAAAGACGAGGTCCGATGAGCATCATGTACGATGCCGCGCCTCATCGAGCAGGTTCATGTTAAAAACCCGCACGGCCTTCGGGGGATTGGCTTCAGCCGCCTGCAATTCCCCTGGAAATCCGCGCTCTCACGCTGCCAAAGTCCCGTGGGGTGTTGAGCCACGTCGTCGCGACCGCCCTCAGTCAGCACCGCTCAGACCGCCTCGCGGCCGCTCGGCAAAGCGAGTCCGCAAAATAGCTGGCCAAGCTTCCCTCTGCCGAATCCGACGTCTGAGTCGATACTGCTCGAGCTGGATCTCGCCGGCGAGCAGCTCGAGGCTGCTCGAACGGTTGCTCGCAGGTGGGCCCCTCGACTTTCAATTCGCACCCAGCTTGCAAATGCGCCGCGCAGCCCCGCCATCTCGCACCGACCCACAGCGTCGCTCCGAATCGGGGCCTCGAACGGAATCTGTGCATCCCTGGGCTGAGAGAGCCCGCCTCACCGTTAACGTCAGTGATTAGATCGAAGTTCTTCGTCAGCTCCGATACCAGGATGTCCTGATTGCTGCGGTGGATCTGCCGATTGATGCTCCTGCCGAATTTCCCGAGGCCGTGAAGCTGTTGCGGAACGCAAATGCCGATATGATTGCCGGGCGCTACAACGCCGCCGCGGGCAGCGGCTGTCTGCTCACTTCTTACGATAAGCCCGCAGCGTATCATTCGTCTCTTCAGCGGCGGCGAGGCATGACTGTAGATATTCAAGTGCTCGCGCGAGGTGTTTTTTGGCCATGCGCTCACTGATTCCCATTTCCCTACCGACCTCGGCGAACGTCATACCATTCTGAATGTGGAGGACAAAGGCCTCAAGGCACCTCGCAGGCAGCTCGCTGATCGCGCGCTCCACTATCGTCAACCTCTCTCTCGCCTCAACAATGGCATCCGTGGAAAACTCCTGCCTCTCGTCAATTGGCAAGGCGCCGCGAAAGCGCTGGTCCAACGCCTGACGGCGCCCGCGGTCGACCGCCAAATTCACTGCGACGCGCCAGAAATATGCCTCCAGGCGGCCGATCGTCACCGATCGATCCAGCATCAGCATCTTGACGTAAGCTTCCTGCAAAATCTCCTTTGCGTCTTCCGTAGACCCCGTCCGGGCCGCCAAAAATCGTACCAGCGATGAAAGATGGTTTCGAGCGACCTCCGTGACTCCCCTTGCCCTGTCCATAGCAGCGCAAAACGCGTCAGGAGCGGTCGCGCTCAAACCCCCCTGCTGCGACTGCTCAAGGTGGTTGGTTCCGGTCTCATCGGCAGTCACTGCTTTATCCTCATGAAGTATGGTCGGCGGCCTAGGATTCGAATCCAAATGCGGGTACTGGCTCTTGACAACACTCATGATCGCGCATTAGTTCGTCAAAGGTCCGGTCGCATAGGCAAACGGTCGCCAGTGGGTAGCGGCGGAGCTCCTATTGACGAATTCATCGAGCGCCTGAATGCAGGCCGCGATCACGGCGTCATCGTCACCGGGCTCATCGGTCTCGGGCATGGGACCTCACTTCTGGCAGCCATGGCGGGGCTCGCGCGCACCTGTTGACGCATCGCCTTGCACCTTGCGCCGTACGAGCCGCGAGCGCCCCGCTTGGGCGTTTGACGATTTCTTAGTTGGCCCCGGTAAACCCTCCACGGGTGGTGCGCTGCTCTGTCGTGATCAGGCCCAGCTTCTCGAGCCGCGCCTCGATTGCCCGGAGCGTGCGTCCATGCTGGCGCGCAATCGCAACTGGCGTGTCGCCACTCTTGAACGCGGCGACGAGCCTGCTTTCCTCCTCGGTGGTCCATGCCTCACCGACGTTGTGGGGCAGCTGCGCACGCCGTTGCGTGCGTGCGGCCGCTTGCTCGAGCGCAGTAAGCCCGGCGAGCAGCGCCCGAAGCACATCGGCGTGCTGCAGCACCGTCTCCTGCGGCAACTCTTCTTTGGTGACGGGGTCGATCCCCTGGATGAGCGACTGCAATATCTGTCTTGCCCTGGTCTGCGTCATGATGGATCTCCGTTCGTTTTCTCTCTTGAAGATTGTGAAATTTCACGGTAACTCTCTAGGCGGTCGATGGCCTTCTCGATCAGGTTGAAGGCCATATCCGCTAGCAACTGCGATCCGCTGGTCCGGCACGTCGACACCAGAACGAGACATCGTAGAACCGCGGAGGATTTCGCGATCCGTCGACTATCGCCGTCGGTAGCGCGACGGGCGACCGGGGGAACGCCGGCTTTCCGATCGCTCTTTTCCACAGTCATGGTTTGAATTCCGGCACCTCCCTGCGCAAGCGCTCGGCAAGGTCTTCCAAGACCCGGATCTGCTCAGCAATGGGATCGCAGACTCCGCCACGAACACAGTCGGCGATCTCGGGATCCTGTTCGGCAGCCTGCGCGCGAAGCGCGAGTTCCGCCGATACGGCGGTGCCATAGATCACGCGCAGGCGAAGGGCGAGGAGCGCAAGCTGACGCAGACGCTCGTCGGGAAAATATGTCCCTTCGGGGGTCGTGACCCTGGCTGGCCGGCGCTGGTAGGTCGGCTGTGCTGACGGATTCCCGCCGGTTGAGCGGGCATGACCCGGCCTCAACCGGCTAAACTGGCGGGCAGCCATGGCGCGTCTCCTGGACGAGTCGTGGTCAGGCGCCCGCGCGGGATTACCGTCCCCGCGGGCGCCGCTCTCGCAATGACCCAGAAAATCCTCCTGGAGGATTTCCCGCTGGTCTGATGCTGGCTGAGGCTTGGCGGTACTCCGAGAAGGATGGAGTTCCGCGCCTAGGAGATAGGTAAAACTATCCTATACGTCAATGTCTTCGAATGCAACTTGACTGCCCAAAAAAGGGAATGCGATGAGAGCTACCCGTTCGCGACTCGCAAATCGGTTTGGCGCTGTGATCCGCAGGCGCCGTGAAGCCCAGAAATGGACCCAAGATGACTTTGCCCGCCACATCAAAATGCACCGCGCACAGTACGGCACCTTCGAGCGCGGCTATGCCAGCGACGTACAGATCTCGACGCTCGAGCGCATTGCAGCCGGGCTCGGCGAATCGGTCTGGGTCTTGGTACGCGAGGCGGAAAAGACTGAGGCCCTTCGCCGGAAGCGAGCGTCGGGCGCCAAGTGAGGCGCCGCCCTTCCCTATTTAGATAGTAGATGCGCAGTTGGGCATAGAAGTTGCATAATACACTGTCTTCATTTTGTTGAGTTTTGGGGTAAAAACAGCCCAAATAGCCCATAGCGCCATCGCGGGATGTGTCGCAGGATGGACATGAATGGCCTCAGCGTTACTGCTGCCCATCCGGATCTCGGCACAAATCGGAGAAGAAGATGGTCGCGCGGGATGTCATCTGGAAGAAACACCAAGCCTCACCTCCTCCGCCACATCCGTCGGCGTGGCAGTCATAAGCAGGGTGCGTTCGATTACTTGGTCAACCGCTGGATTGGAAGATGCCAGCCGTGCCCCGGTCATCGCCTGCGAGGCCCCTATCGAAGGTGACGTATCGCCCGATCGAAGCGGCGATCCGCTGGAGCGGGCTCACGCAATCCGAAGCCGATATCCTCGAGGTCCTGAACGGACGGCGATTGCCGGAAGCAGACGAGTTTCCGCGGTGGCCGAAGCTCAGGCTCAATGCCGAGCGGATCTACGACGGCATCGTCAATAGGGAACTTCGCGTTGCGGTCAACGGGGTAGCGGTCACCAACGGAGCGGACATCGACGATCCGGACTTCACCGTACGCCATTTGGATCTCAAGGCCTGGATTAGCCGCTTCTATCCGCAGGAGAGGCCGCCGTTTCTTTTCAGTCGCCTCGAGCGCCACACGCACCCGTTCATGAGCTTGGAGGCGGCACAGGGCCTCTTCCTCGAGCGCGACGCCCTGAGGCTGCGGATCGGGCAGCGCGAGCAGGAAGTCGAGAGATTGAGGACGCAGCTTCGGGCGAACAATGCAAGGGTGGCCCTACGGCCAGAAGCGGATAATGCTCTGAGCGCTCGGGGCGAGGCCGCGCACCTCAACATCATCGGCGCCCTCGTAGATCTGCTTCTCGGCCTCTCCCCTTCGGGACAACCCTACTCGAGCTTCCGGACCCAGGAGGCCATCATCACCGCACTCGTCGCCACCCATCCCGGACGGTTGGGGCTCGCCGAGCGCACCCTGGAAGGGAAATTTGCCGCGGCCAGGCGGGCGCTCGGGAAGTAGTGCAGCGGAATTTGACCGCAACTGCGGTCAGTGCCACCGCAGTTGCGGTGTACGTCGCGATGAATCGCGTTCTAAATGCGGCTCCTCTTCCATGCCAAGTAGTCAAGAGGAGCGCTGACGATGGCTGACGAGATCGCAAATCACCCCTCTCCTTCCGACCGCCGGATCTTGCGCCGTGCCGAGGTGGAGCAGAGAACCGGCTTCAAGCGGGCGCATCTCTACTCGCTCATGCGAGAGGGCCGGTTCCCCAAGGCCCTGCGCCTCGGCATCCGGGCCGTCGGCTGGGATTCGGCCGAAATCGATGCCTGGATCGCCGAACGCCGCAACCACCGCATCTGATCAGCGCCGTATCGGAATTCTGGGCGGAACTCTCGGGGGCAAATCCCATGAAAGTCGTTTCCATCCTCTCGACCAAGGGCGGCGTCGGCAAGACGACGACCGCTGCCAACTTGGGCGGCTTCACAGCCGATGCCGGGCTTCGCGTCCTCCTCGTCGATCTCGACGTGCAGCCGACGCTCTCGAGCTATTTCAGCCTGGTCAAGCGCGCCGCCGGCGGCATCTACGAGCTTCTCGCCTTCAATGAATCGCGCCCCGAGCGGCTGATCTCGCACACCGGCATCCCGAACCTCGATCTCATCCTCTCGAACGATGAGCGGGGCGACCTCAATTCGCTCCTGCTGCATGCGCCGGACGGCAGGCTGCGCCTGCGGCATCTGCGGCAAGCCTTCGAGCGCGACTATGACCTGATGCTCCTCGACACGCAGGGGGCCCGGAGCGTGCTCCTCGAGATGGCCGTGCTCGCCTCCGATCTCGCCCTCTCGCCCGTCACCCCCGAAATCCTCGCCGCCCGGGAGCTGCGCCGCGGGACGGTGCAGCTGATCCAGGATGTGGCGCCGTTTCGGCACTGGGGCATCGAGCCGCCGCCCCTGAAACTCCTCTTGAACCGCGTGCCGACGGTCTCCGCCAATGCGCGCCTTATGATCCAAGCGCTGCGACAGATCTTCCGCGACGAGCTCGGCATCACCGTGCTTGCCACCCACGTTCCGGCACTCGAGGTCTACCCGCGTGCCTCGACCTCGGCGCTACCCGTTCATCGCCTCGAATCTCGTGCCCCCTCTGGGCGCGTGGCGCCTGCGGCAGCGGACACCCTGTCTGCGCTCGCAAGTGAGCTATTTCCGGAGTGGCGGAGTCGCTTCGCGCACGCGACCGATTCCTCGAGCGAGACCCGGTCGCGCAACGCGCGGCGCTGAGGAACCAAGAACCGCGGTGCCCCCATGGCTGACCTCACCCCCGAGGCGATGGCCGCGAAGCTGATGGCGACTCCCTTTGAGCGCGCAAGCCCCGCCGTCGCCGCCCTCTCCGACCCTATCGCCGACACACCCATGGTGGTGACGCTCGATGAGCTCAAGCCCTATGACCTGAACCCCCGCGTCACGAGAAATCCCCTATACGATGGTCTCAAGGCTTCGATCCGCACGCGCGGACTTGATGCACCGCCTTCGGTCACGCGCCGGCCCGGAGAGTCCCACTTCATCATCCGAAGCGGCGGCAACACGCGCTTGAGCGTGCTGCGCGAGTTGTGGGCCGAGACGAAGGAGGAGCGGTTCTTCAGGATCCCCTGCCTCTTTCGCCCCTGGAGCGCGCGTGGTGAGATCGTGGCGCTCACCGGGCACTTGGCCGAGAACGAGCTGCACGGTGGGCTTACCTTCATCGAGCGGGCGCTCGGTGTCGAGAAAGCCCGCGAGCTGTACGAGCAGGAATCAGGGGGGTCGCTCACCCAGAGCGAGCTCGCACAGCGGCTGACGGGAGACGGCTATCCCATCACCCAGCCGCACGTGAGCCGCATGCAGGACGCCGTGCGCTATCTCCTGCCGGCCATCCCGTCGATCCTTTATGCGGGACTCGGTAAGCCCCAGATCGAGCGGCTCGCGAGCTTGCGCAAGGGTGCCGAGCGCGCCTGGGAACGGCATGCGAGAGAGAAGCCCCCGACGGTCGATTTCCCGAGCCTCTGGCAGGAGGTGCTCGCGAGCTTCGAGGGGGCACCCGGGGACTTCACCGCGGAGCGCGCGCAGGATGAGCTCATCGGCCAGATGGCGGAATTGCTCGGCGTCGACTACGACGCACTGGCGCTCGAGATCGTGGATGCCGAA
>DASTAC010000019.1:0-25833 GCA_035713045.1 Steroidobacteraceae bacterium | reverse complement strand
GAATCCCCAGAACCGGCTGTCCTCGCTGTTGTCGCGATTGTCGCCCATCACGAAATAGCTGTGGGGCGGCACCACGCAGGCGCCGTGATGGGTGTCCCGGAAGTGGCAGTCCGGCGTCTGCAGGGTGCCCGCCATGTTGATCTGCGGCATCACCGCTATGTCGTTCGGCCGGGGCCCCAACTGCTCACGGTAGACCATCGCGCCGTTGGCTTCGAGCAGCCGGCTCTCGCGCCCGTATCCGCCCTGGTAGGGCCCCACCGGCGTGACCGGCACCCGTTTGCCGTTGATATACACCTGCTCGCCGTCGATGCGCACGGTATCGCCGGGCAGGCCGACCACGCGCTTGATGTAGTTCTCGCCTGGATTCAGCGGGTAACGGAACACGATCACATCGCCGCGCTGGGGCTCGCCGGTGGAGAGAATCTTGGTGTGGAACACCGGCAGGCGCAGGCCGTAGGCAAACTTGTCGACCAGGATGAAATCGCCCACCTTCAGGGTGGGCATCATCGAACCGGAAGGGATACGGAATGGCTCGGCGATGAACGAACGGAAGATCAGCACCGCGAACAGCACCGGAAACAGCGAGCGCGAGTAATCCACCGGCCATGGATCCGGCGCCGCCGGCACGCCCGCTGCCGCGCGCCGCCGCTTGCGCAGAAAGGCGATATCGAACAGCCACACCAGGCCACTGAGTACGGTCAGCAGCAGCAGGATCAGCGAAAAATATTCCATTGCACGTTCTTCCGGGGCTTGTTGAGAGCTTACTTGCTGTCGACTTTCAGCACCGCGAGGAAGGCTTCCTGGGGAATCTCCACGCGGCCCACCTGTTTCATGCGTTTCTTGCCTTCTTTCTGTTTTTCGAGCAGCTTCTTCTTGCGGCTGACGTCGCCGCCGTAGCACTTGGCGAGCACGTTCTTGCGCAGCGCCTTGACCGTGGATCGCGCGATCACCTGCGCGCCGATGGCGGCCTGGATGGCCACATCGAACATCTGCCGCGGGATCAGATCCTTCATGCGCTCCACGAGTTCCCGACCGCGGCGGTCGGCCTGCGTGCGATGGGCGATCATGCTCAGCGCATCGACGCGGTCACCGTTGATCAGCACGTCCACGCGCACGAACGGACCGGCCTGGAAGCGTTCGAAGTGGTAATCCATCGAGGCGTAGCCGCGCGAGACTGATTTGAGACGGTCGAAGAAATCCAGCACCACCTCGGCCAGCGGCAGCTCGTAGGTGATCTGCACCTGGGTGGCCAGGTACTGGATCGAGCGCTGCACGCCGCGCTTTTCCTCGCACAGCGTGATGATGTTGCCGATGTAGTCCGGCGGCGTGAGGATGCTGGCCACGATGATGGGCTCGCGGATCTCCTCGATCTCGTTGGAGGGCGGGAGCTTCGCCGGGTTGTCGACGTATTCCACCGCCGTGTCGGTGCGCGCCACCTCGTACACCACCGTCGGCGCGCTCGTCACGAGGTCGAGCTCGTATTCCCGCTCCAGACGCTCCTGGACGATGTCCATGTGGAGCAGCCCCAGGAATCCGATGCGGAAGCCGAACCCGAGCGCGCCGGAGACCTCCGGCTCGTAATGCAGGGCCGAGTCGTTGAGCTTCAACTTCGCGAGCGCGTCGCGAAAGCTCTCGTAGTCCTCGGAGTTGATGGGGAAGAGTCCCGCGAACACGCGCGGCTTGATCTGCCGGAAGCCCGGCAGCGGCGCCGCCGCCGGCCGGCTCTCGAGGGTGATGGTATCGCCCACGGGGGCGCCGTCGATCTCCTTGATGCCGGCGACGATGAAGCCGACATCGCCCGCCGAGAGCGTCTTCTCCACGATCGGCTTGGGCGTGAAGCGGCCGAGGCGGTCCACCGTATGGCTGCGCCCGGTCGATACGACACGGATCTTCTCCCCGGTCTTGACGCTTCCGTTGACCACCCGCACGAGGGAGATCACGCCCACATAGTTGTCGAACCAGGAATCGATGATGAGCGCCTGCAGCGGCGCCTCCGGATCGCCCTTGGGCGTAGGAATGCGCCGGATCAGCGCCTCGAGCAGCTCCGGGACCCCCTCTCCGGTCTTGGCGCTCACGGGCACGGCGTCATCGGCCTCGATACCGATGATCTCCTCGATCTCGCGCTTCACGCGCTCGGGATCGGCCGAGGGCAGATCGATCTTGTTGATGACCGGCAGGACCTCGAGCCCCTGCTCGATCGCCGTGTAGCAGTTGGCGACGCTCTGCGCCTCCACCCCCTGCGATGCGTCGACGACGAGCAGCGCCCCGTCGCAGGCCGCGAGCGAGCGTGACACCTCGTACGAGAAGTCCACGTGCCCCGGCGTATCGATCATGTTGAGCTGGTAGCGCTCGCCGTCGCGCGCCTGATAGTAGAGGGTGACGCTCTGGGCCTTGATGGTGATGCCGCGCTCACGCTCGAGGTCCATGGAGTCGAGCACCTGCGCCTGCATCTCGCGATCGGCGAGGCCGCCGCAAAGCTGAATGAAGCGGTCGGCGAGGGTCGACTTGCCGTGATCGACGTGGGCGATGATGGAGAAATTACGTATGAGCCGCATGAATCGGGTCTGTCGCGTTGCTGCCGCGCCAGGTGATCAGCGGCCGTCGCCAATTATAGCAGTCAGCCCTGTCTCAGCAGGCGCTTAAGCTCCTCGGCGTCCAGCCGGTGGCGGCAGACCACCGTGCCGTCGAGCAGGAGGACCGGCACCTGAAGAGAGAACCGGCGTTTGAGGGCGGGGTCGGTGTCCACGTCCACCACTTCGATCGGCGGCAGGGGCATGGCCTGGGCGAGCGCGTGAAGCTCCGCGATCATCTCCTCGCAAAGATGGCAGTCGCGGCGATGGACTACGGTGAGAACGGCAAGGGCCTTTCAGGGTGGCGGTACGGAGTGCGCGAAGGGACTGGCCGGCAGCGTTCCGAGCGTGGCGGGCAGCGCGGATCTGGAGACCTTCTGTCCCTTCACCGAGTCGGCGATGAACCGTACCGTTGCCGCCGGTGCTTCCCCGACCGCGGTCACCTTGTGACCGTCCACGACGGTGGAGAACGCGTAGGACGAGCCGACGCGAGCCGCCTCCACCTTCGGCGCCTGACCCGGCGTCCGCTCCGCATGGGTCTCGACGAAGACCGACACTGAGGCGAGCCCGTCGGTGAATACGAGGTGATCGACGGGACCCGGTGCGCCCGGCATGGTCTGGGCGGCGCGCGCCGCCATGTGAAACCCAGGCGGCAGGTGGTCGGCGCTCCAGACCATGCCGCTCTGCGCCACCGTCTCCTTCACCGGCACCGAGTCGTTGCGCAGCCAGCGGAAACCCGCCGTCGAGATGCCGGGCCGAAAGGCCGAGTCGGGGATGTGCCGGCGGATCCTGAGTCGGGCGAACACGATCTGCTCGATGACCTTGCCGTGCCCGTCGCAAAGCTGCGTCTTCAACGGCATCGCCGTGGAATCGTCGATCCACAGCCGATAGCCGTAGCGGTACTGGTCCCGCGGCATCACTGTGATGAGGTGCGTGTCGCGCCCGTCGAAGCGCATCCGCGCGACATCCTTGATGTCGTAGAAGCGCGCCGTCTGCGTGTTGAAGGCTGGGAACTCGCCGAGGAGCGAGACCTTGGCGGGCGTGCGCTCCACCAGCACGACGTGCTTGTCGGGGAGGTAGCAGGTGAGCTTGGAGCCGACGCGGATGAACTCCCGGCCCGAGCCGTCGAGCGACACGAGCCGCTCGGAGACGGTGCCGTCCTGCACGCGGTGCACGATGCGCAGCATCTCCACCTTGCCTCCCTGCCAGTGGGCGAGCGTCCCATCGTAGTTGAGGGTGCTCAGCGCATGGTTCATGCGCTCCAGCCACTTCGCCGGCTCGTCGGCATTCGCCACACCCGCGATGACGAGGGCGAGCGCCAGCCAGCTGACACGCTCTCTACTTCGGATTCTGGATCGCATTGCCTTGCACGCCTGCTGCTGGCTGAACTGACCTGACCGGCGTGCTGGAGGTTCCCGGCTCGCTCACCATCAGCGCCGAGAGCAGGCTGCCGCGGGTGAAGGGCCAGGAGAAAGCGCTGTGAGCCATCACGTAGTCGGCCAGCTCCGTGGCGGGCACGACGACGGGCCGCTGCGAAACCGGCGGCACGACGAAACTGTCGGGCATCGCGGCGCCGGCGCCCTGCGAAACCGGCTGCACGGCGGGAAGCGCCGTGGTGGCGACCAAGGCGGGCGCGACCGTCGCGCCGCCGCCGGGCAGCGCCTGCGAGCGCAGCCAGAGAATGGAGACCGCCGCCACGCCGGCCGCGAGCCCAACGCCCGCGAGCGGCTGCCACCACTGCACCCGGCCCGTCCGGTCGGCCCCTCGCCCCGCCTCATCCAGGGCCAGCGCGGGCTCGCTGGAGAGGGCTGCGCTCACCCGTCCGGCGACCGAACCCTCGAGGGTGACGCCGCGCTCCGCCCGGATCACCGCGCCGATGACGGCGTAGCGGCCCCAGCGGGCCTTGAGGTCCGGATCGCGGGAGAGGCGGCGGGCGAGCAGCTCGCACTCGGCGGCGGGCAGCTCGTTGTCGAACATCGCGGAAAGCTGGCTGTCGAGCTCCTCGTTCATCCCAACTCCTCAGCACGGCCGAGGCCGCCCTCGAAGACTTCACGCAGGCGCCGATCGATCGCCTCGCGCGCCCGGAATATGCGCGAGCGGACCGTGCCCACCGGACAGGCCATGGCTTCGGCGATCTCCTCGTAGGAGAGGCCCTCGAGCTCGCGCAGCACGATCGCGGTGCGCAGGTCCTCGGGCAGCGCGTCGATCGCCGCATTGACGGTTGAGCGGATCTCGTCCGTCAGCACCAACCCCTCAGGGGTCTCTGCATCCTTCATCCGGCCTTGCATGTCGTAGGACTCATCGGTATTGCTGCGGTCGAGATCGTATTCGATGGGGCTTCGGTCGCGCGAGACCACGGCGTTCTTGGCGGTGTTGATCGCGATCCGGTAAAGCCAAGTGTAAAAGGCGCTGTCGCCGCGGAACTGCGGCAGAGCGCGGTAGGCCTTGATGAAGGCCTCCTGGGCAATGTCCTCGGCTTCGGCCGGGTTACGGACATAACGCATGACCAGCTTGACGAGTTTGTGCTGATATTTGAGCACCAGCGCGTCGAAAGCGCCCTTGTCGCCGCGCTGCACACGGCGAACCAGGCTGAGATCGCTTACATCGGCGCTCATTCGCGCCCTATCCTCCGAGGGGTAAGGCCGCTGCGCCGCGGCCTGAATAGACCATGAACCATTGCGAAAGTTTCCCAGTGTGACTTCCGCCCGTGCGGCTGGGGGACTCGGAGGGCCCTGCGGCCCCGGATCTTCAGGAAAACTGGACTCGGTCAAGGGCTTTCAAGAACCTTCCGATCTTGGACGGCGTCCTGCGGGCCTCCCGCACCACTCTACACCCGTACGGGCGGATCTCGCAGCGCCGCGCTGCCCGCAGGGACCGGGCGACCCGCAGGAGCTGTGCCGCCCGCGCCGGCAATCCGGGTCACCAGAGCCGCGATCTCCGGCTCCGGCGGCGCTCGGCCGCCCAGAAAGTAGCCGGCGAGCTCCGGATCGGGGCGCTCGAGCAGCCGGGCGAGCAGCCGGCGCTCGGCGGCATCGGCCTGCGGCAGCGCGGCCACCGCATAGCGCTCCAGAAGGACATCGAGCTCCTTCATCCCCCGGCGGCAGCGCCAGAGAAGGGCCCGGGCGTCCGGGTCCATGGTGATGGTCACGGCTAGCTCGTCCGCTCGACCAGCATGCGCTTGATCTCGGCGATCGCCTTGGCGGGATTGAGGTCCTTGGGACAGACGTCCGTGCAGTTCATGATCGTATGGCAGCGATACAGGCGGAACGGATCCTCGAGCGCGTCGAGCCGCTCTCCCGTGGCCTCGTCGCGGCTGTCGATGATCCAGCGGTACGCCGCCAGCAGCGCCGCGGGTCCGAGGAAACGATCGCTGTTCCACCAGTAGCTCGGGCAGGCCGTCGAGCAGCACGCGCAGAGGATGCATGCCGCCGGGCGGTCGATCTTCTCCTGCTCCGCCTTCGACTGCAGCCGCTCGCGGTCGGGCGGCGGCGGTGTCTGCGCGAGGAGCCAGGGCTTGACCGAAGCGTACTGCGCGTAGAAGTTGGTCAGATCCGGCACCAGGTCCTTCACGACCGGCATGTGCGGCAGCGGATAGATGCGGATGTCTCCGCCGCCGAGATCCTCCATCGCGGTGGTGCACGCCAGCCGGTTCAGGCCGTCGATGTTCATCGCGCACGAGCCACAGATGCCCTCGCGGCAGGAGCGGCGGAACGTGAGCGAGGAATCGATGGTGCTTTTGATCTGGATCAGCGCGTCGAGGACCATCGGTCCGCAGCTGCCGACGTCCAGCTCGAAGGTATCGACCCTGGGGTTCTCGCCCGAGGTCGGGTCGAAGCGATAGATGCGGAACGCGCGCACCTTGCGCGCGCCGGCGGGCGCCCGGTGGGTCTTGCCCCGGCGGATGCGGGAGTTGGCGGGAAGTCGGAAATCGGCCATTGGAAAACCTTGAGCGTCAGTAGGTGCGCGCCTTCGGCGGGATCGTCTCGATCTCGTCGGTCAGGGTGTTGAGATGCACCGGGCGGTAGTCGAAGCGCGCCCGTCCGGGCCCCTCGACCCACACGAGCGTGTGCCTGAGCCAGTGCTCATCGTCGCGGTTGGGGAAGTCCTCGCGGGCGTGGGCGCCGCGGCTCTCGGTGCGGTTGCCCGCGGACTGGATGGTGGCGGTCGCCTGCAGGAGCAGGTTCTCGAGCTCCATCGTCTCCACGAGGTCGGTGTTCCATACGAGCGAGCGGTCGCTCACCCGGACGTCCGCGAAGGACTCGAAGGTCTGCGCGAGCTTGCGGGCGCCCTCCTCCAGGGACTCGCCGGTGCGGAACACCGCCGCGTCCAGCTGCATGATCTTCTGCATCTCGAGGCGGATCGCGGCCGTGGGCCGGGAGCCTTGGGCGTTGCGCAGCCGATCGAGACGGGAGACGGCGAGCTCGCCGGCATCCGCGGGGAGCGGTGCGTGACGCTGGCCCGGGCGCAGGAGCTCCGCGCAGCGGCGCGCGGCCTGCCGTCCAAAGACGACCAGATCGAGCAGCGAGTTCGAGCCCAGACGATTCGCGCCGTGGACGGACACGCAGGCCGCCTCGCCCACCGCCATCAGGCCCGGCACGACCGCATCGGGGTCGCCGGCTCTGGGCGCCACGACCTCCCCATGGAAATTGCAGGGCACGCCGCCCATGTTGTAGTGGGCCGTCGGCTGCACGGGGATGGGCTGCTTGGTGACGTCGACCCCGGCGAAGATGCGCGCGGTCTCGGCGATGCCCGGCAGCCGCTCGTGGATGACCTCGGGCCCCAGGTGCTCGAGATGCAGATGGATATGATCGTGCTCGGCGCCGACGCCGCGGCCCTCGCGGATCTCGATCGTCATCGCGCGGCTCACCACGTCGCGCGAAGCGAGATCCTTGGCGTTCGGAGCATAGCGCTCCATGAAGCGCTCGCCCTTGGAGTTCGTGAGATAGCCGCCCTCGCCGCGCGCCCCCTCCGTGATGAGGCAGCCGGCGCCGTAGATGCCGGTCGGGTGGAACTGTACGAATTCCATGTCCTGCAGCGGCAGTCCGGCGCGCAATACCATGGCGCTGCCGTCACCGGTGCAGGAGTGCGCCGAGGTGCAGGAGAAGTACGCGCGCCCGTAACCGCCGGTTGCCAGAATCGTGGTATGGGCGCGGAAGCGGTGCAGCTTTCCCTCGTTCATGTCGAGCGCGACGACGCCGCGGCAGGCACCGTGTTCCATGATGAGGTCGATCGCGAAGAACTCGACGAAGAAAGTCGCCGAGCGGCGGATCGACTGCTGGTAGAGGGTGTGCAGCATCGCGTGACCGGTGCGGTCCGCCGCCGCGCAGGTACGCTGCGCGATGCCCTTGCCGAACCGCGTCGTCATGCCGCCGAACGGCCGCTGGTAGATGCGGCCCTCCTCCGTGCGCGAGAACGGCACGCCGTAATGCTCGAGCTCGATCACCGCTGCGGGTGCCTCCTTGCACATGAGCTCGATGGCGTCCTGGTCGCCGAGCCAGTCAGAGCCCTTGACCGTGTCGTACATGTGCCAGCGCCAGTCGTCCTCGCCCATGTTGCCGAGCGCGGCGCTGATCCCGCCCTGCGCGGCGACGGTGTGGCTGCGCGTCGGGAAAAGCTTGGTGATGCAGGCCGTGGATAGTCCCGCCTCGGCGAGACCCAGCGTGGCGCGCAGTCCGGAGCCGCCCGCCCCGATCACGATGACGTCGTAGGTATGATCGATGAACTCGTATTCGGTCATGCGGCGCCTCCCAACGCCACCTTGAGGATCGCGAGCACCCCGGCCGTCGCGACCACCACGTGAAAGAAAGTCAGCAGCGCCAGCGTCAGGGATTTCATGCCGCTGCCGTGGACGTAATCCTCCACGACGACGCGTACGCCGAGCTGGGAATGCCAGGCGGCGCAGAGCACGAACAGGATGAGGAATACGGCGGTCCAGAGCTGCCCCATCCACGCCACGACCGTCGCGTGATCGAAGGACGGCAGGGACAGCAGCGAGACGACGAACCAGACCGTGAGCGGCACGAGTGCGACGGAGGTGAGGCGCTGTACCCACCAGTGATGCACCCCCTCCTTGGCGGAGCCGCGGCCGAGGACCCTGGCGAGCGGACTGCGCAGGCTCACGGCGCGCTCCCGCCGGCGTGCAGTGCCCACCAGGCGAGGCCAGCGAAGAGCAGCACGCTGGCGACGGCCACGAGCGCCGCGCTGCGTTTCGATTGCGCGCGCTCCAGGCCGACGCCCGTATCCCAGATGAGGTGACGTATGCCCGCGAAAAGATGGTAGGAGAAGGCGGCGAGCAGGATGACGTAGATCGCCTTGAGCACGCCCAGCGAAAGCACGTGGTGGGCAGCGTGATAGGCGGCAGAGCCGCTGGCGACGGCAACCAGCCAGTAGACGAGCAGGATGAGCCCCGCCGAGAGCGCGACGCCGGTGGCCCGGTTCGTGATCGAGGTCAGCAGGCTGTACCGATGCATCCTGTACACGGACAGGTGCGGAGAAAGCGGTCGTTCGGTCATAGGTGGCTTGGCGGGATCTAGAAGTCGATGCAGCGCCCTTTGCGCTCCCAGTCACCGAAGCGCGTGGGCTCCGGGCCCGAGGGGCCGCCGATCTCGCGCGGGCGCTCGACCGGGAAGGCATCGGCGGGCTTTGTTGCTGGGTCGCTCGGAACGCAGAGCGGCGTCGGGGAGTTTTTCTTGGGGCTCGTCTGCATACTTTACAATTGTGCCAGAATTCAGCTCTCGCGGCCATGCGGTCGCCGCGCACCGCCCGGATAAACAGCGATTATCGTATGACTGATGGCCACGTCCAAAGGATCGCACTGGAGGATCTCGGCGCGCTGCGGGTGACGGGCGCCGATGCGGTGCGGTTTCTGCAGGGACAACTTTCCAACGACCTCGGGCGCGCGAGTGCGGAGCGCTCGGTGCTCGCGGGACTCCACAACCCGCAAGGGCGCACGATCGCGCTGCTGCGGATCGTGCAGCTCGCGCCCGGCGACCTGCTAGCGCTGCTGCCGCGCGAGTTGGCCGCGTCCGTCGCCAGCCGGCTCGCGAGATACGTGCTGCGCGCCAAGGTGAAGGTCACCGACGAGTCGCAGCGCTGGAGCATCACGGGACTCGTCGCCACGGCGGTCTGCGCGCCACTCGCCGCCTATCCCATCCTCGCAGGTGAGCAGCGCCGCCTCGGCAATGCCTGGGTCGTCTGCGTGGGCGAGCATCCGGCCCGTTGGCTGCTGATCGCCCCTGCGCCGGAGGCGCAGGCCAGCGACTCCGCCGCGGCGGCCCGCGCGGAGGAGCCGTTGCGCAGCGTCCCGGCGCGGCGGGAGGTCTGGCGCCAGCTCGACATCATCGCCGGAATGCCCCAGGTCTACGGCGCGACCTCCGAGGAATTCGTCGCGCAGATGTTGAACCTCGACGTCCTCGGCGCGATCGCTTTCGACAAAGGCTGCTACACGGGCCAGGAAGTGATCGCCCGTGCCCACTACCGCGGGCGCGTCAAGCGCCGGCTGCAGCGGTTTCGCTCACGCCACCCGCTCGACCTCAAGCCGGGTGACAGCGGCGAGCTCGCCGACGGCCGCGCCTTCACGGTCGTCGAGGCCGTCTGTCTCGAGGATGGCCGTTGCGAGTTCCTTGCCGTGGCGCCGCTGCCGGACATCGAGCCACAGCTTTCGGCGGCAATGCCGCCGGATGCGCTGCTCGAGCGTGTCAGTGCTCCACTGCCCGGGGCATCGCCGCCGGACACGGCGGCGCTCACGCGGGCCAACGTGGGCGCACCGGCAACCGGCGCGGCTCTGCACGCCGCGGTCGCCTCGGAACTGGCCACGACGGGGGCCGTCTGGGCGCCGTTCGCGACATCGCCGGCAGGTGCGCCGCGAGCGGGCGGCCCGGTGCCGCCGGGAAGCCTCACCGACGCTCTGCCGCACGACCTCGAGCGCCTCGAGCTGCCGTACGCGCTTCCGGAATAGGATGAAACGCTGGATCGGGGCATTGCGCTGCGCAGTCCCTGCTGCGCGCAAGCCCCGGGTAGCCATCCTGGCTACCCGTGCGACGCATGCGTCGCACCCTGCCCAGCGCGGCAGCGGCCAAAAGCGCGGTTTTTGTCCGCTGCGCGCCCGGCGGGCGAAGCAGCGCTTCGCTGAAAGGCACCGCCTCGCCCTGCGGCGGCGGGGCACAGTCCGTGTGCCTGGGCGCCGGCTCTGACCGTTTCACGATTCGGGGTCGCGCGACGCGCGATGGGAAACTGGCAAGCGCCGTGACGGCGGCAGCTCACAGGTCGACGAGCTCGACCTCGTGGGCCGGGATCGGTCGCTCGAGAAATCGGCCGCCGATCCTCGCAAACCGCTCCGCGGCATCCGTCGCCAGCAGGCGCACTCCGCCCTCCCCGCGCTCGGCGGCGAGATTCTCCCGCTCGAGCGTGCTTCGCACGTGTCGCGCCGTGGTCTCGGCGGAGTCGACGATAACGACTTCGGAGCCGACGGCGAGGCGGATGGTGTCGGCAAGCATGGGGAAGTGCGTGCAACCCAACACCAGGGTATCGGGACGCGAAGCGCCGGCCCCGGCGGCGAACAGAGGCTCGAGATAGTGACGCGCCACGGACTGCGCGATCGGGCCGGCGCAGAGGCCCTCTTCCGCCAATGCCACGAACAACGGCGCCGGCACGGCGCTCACTCGCGCCTCGCTGCGGCGCCGGAGGATCGCATCCTGGTAGGCTCCACCGCGCACGGTGCCTTCGGTGGCGATGACGGCGATGTGGCCGGAGCGGGAAGCCTGCGCCGCGGCCTCCGCGCCAGGCTCGATGACGCCGATCACCGGTACGTCGCGGACTTCATCGCTGACCGCAGCCAGCCCGACAGCGGAAGCCGTGTTGCAGGCGAGAACCAGGCACTTCACCCGATACTCCGTGAGCTTGCGGGCCGCCTGCAGGGCGTAGCGCACCACCGTCTCCGGGCTCTTGGTGCCGTAGGGCAGACGAGCGGTATCACCGAGATACACGAACCGCTCCCGCGGCAGCTGCGCCGCGAGCGCCTTCAGCACCGTGAGGCCGCCGACTCCGGAGTCGAAAACGCCGATGGGGGAATTGCTCACGCGCTACGCGCCGGAGGCGATCCTCCTCATGACTCGGGACGAAGGTGCGGGAAGAGGATGACGTCCCTGATGGACGGCGAGTCGGTGAAGAACATCACCAGCCGATCGATCCCGACACCGAGGCCTGCGGTCGGCGGCATGCCGTACTCGAGCGCGCGCACGTAATCGGCGTCGTAGAACATCGCCTCCTCGTCCCCGCGGTCCTTGCGCGCGACCTGCGCTCGAAACCGTGCCGCCTGGTCCTCCGGGTCGTTGAGCTCGGAGAAGCCGTTGGCGAGCTCGCGACCGGCGAGGAAGAACTCGAACCGGTCCGTGAGAAACGGGTCGGCATCATTGGCGCGCGAGAGCGGCGAGACTTCCGCCGGATAAGCATGCACGAACGTCGGCTCGACCAGCGTGTGCTCGGCCGTCTTCTCGAAGATCTCGATCTGCAGCTTCCCCGGACCGTCGTGCGGCTGCACCGGGATGCCGAGCCGCTCGCAGAGCTTGCGCAGATACGTTGCGTCACGCAGCGACATCGGATCCAGGTTCCGGTTGTTCTCGAGGATGGCCTGCTCCACGGTCACCCGGCGGAACGGCCGTGACAGATCGAACTCACGCCCCTGGTACGTCACCCGCTGCGAGCCGCAGATCGTGTCGGCCAGACCGCGCAGCGCCTTCTCGATCCAGTCCATGAGATCGCTGTAATCGGCGTAGGCGAGATAGAGCTCCAGCATCGTGAATTCGGGGTTGTGCTGAGTCGACAATCCCTCATTGCGGAAATTGCGGTTGATCTCGTATACCCGCTCGAAACCGCCCGCCACCAGACGCTTCAGGTAAAGCTCCGGCGCGATGCGCAGATACATGTCCATGTCCAGCGCGTTGTGATGCGTTACGAACGGGCGTGCCGTCGCCCCGCCGGGGATCGGCTGCATCATCGGCGTCTCGACTTCGAGGAAATCAAGTGCATCGAGAAAATCACGCAGGTACCTGACGATCCGCGCTCTGGCGCGGAAGACGTTCCGGCTGGTCTCGTTGACAATCAGATCGACGTAACGCTGGCGGTAGCGCGTTTCGACGTCGGCGAGCCCGTGCCACTTGTCTGGCAGAGGCCGCAGCGACTTGACCAGTAGGCGCAGACTCCCGACGCGCACCGAGAGCTCGCCGGTCTTCGTCCGGAACAGCACCCCGGTCGCACCGACGATGTCGCCGGCGTCCCAGGACTTGAAGTCCTCGTACGCCTCGGCGCCTACGCCGTCCTTCTGCAGGAAGAGCTGGATCTGGCCGGTGCGGTCGGCAATGTTGGCGAAGCTGACCTTGCCCATGGTGCGCTTGAGCATCATGCGGCCGCCCACGCTCACCTGGGTCGGATTGGCATCGAGCCATTCGCCGTCGCGCTCGCCGTAGGCGCTTTGCAGCTGCCCCGCGAGGGCGGTGCGGCGGAAATCGTTCGGGAAGGCCGGTCCGCGGGCACGCAGGGCCGCGAGCTTCCCGCGCCGCTCCGCGATCAGCCTGTTCTCCTCCCCGCGCTCCGCCGCAGGGTCGGTTCCGTCGTCTCGTGGCTTGTCTGTCATTGGTTTTTACAGGCCCGCCTTGAGCGAGGCCTCCATGAATTGATCGAGATCGCCGTCGAGCACGGCGGTGGTGTTGCCGACCTCCACGCCGGTCCTCAGATCCTTGATCCGGGACTGGTCGAGAACGTAGGAGCGGATCTGGTTGCCCCAGCTGACGTCGGACTTCGAGTCCTCGAGCACCCGAGCGGCGGCATTGCGCTTGTTCACCTCGAGCTCGTAGAGCTTCGCCTTCAGCATTTTCATGGCCGTCGAACGATTCTTGTGCTGGCTGCGCTCGGCCTGGCAGGCGACCACGATGCCGGTGGGCATGTGCGTGATGCGCACGGCCGACTCCGTCTTGTTGACGTGCTGGCCGCCGGCGCCCGAGGAGCGGTAGACATCGGTCTTCAGGTCCGCTGGGTTCACTTCGATGTCGATGTCCTCATCGACCTCCGGCGAGACGAACACGGAGGCGAACGACGTATGGCGACGGTTGCCGGAGTCGAACGGCGACTTGCGGACCAAACGATGGACACCGGTCTCCGTCCGCAGCCATCCATAGGCGTAGTCGCCCTTGAACTGGACCGTGGCGCTCTTCATGCCCGCGACCTCGCCGGGAGCGGAGTCGATCACCTCGCACGCGAAGCCGCGTGCCGCGCCCCAGCGCAGATACATGCGCAGGAGCATCTGCGCCCAGTCCTGCGCCTCGGTGCCGCCGGCGCCGGCCTGGATGTCGAGGAAGG
Organism: Steroidobacteraceae bacterium; assembly: GCA_035713045.1. Classification (GTDB taxonomy): domain Bacteria; phylum Pseudomonadota; class Gammaproteobacteria; order Steroidobacterales; family Steroidobacteraceae; genus 13-2-20CM-66-19. The sequence goes on along the minus strand of DASTAC010000019.1, from coordinate 11,911 downwards.
CGTTGTGCGAGTCCATCTCGCCACGGAACATGCGCTTGAGCTCGAGCCGGCGGACCTCGCCCTCGAGCCGCTCGGCATCCTTCTCTATGTCGCGCGCGGCAGCCTCGTCTCCCTCACTCTCGGCCAGCTCGAGAAGCTCGGCCGCATCGTCGATGCCCTTGCCGGTGCGATCGATGTCGCCGAGGTCGGCGCTGAGGCGCGCCCGCTCCTTGCCGAGCTCCTGCGCCCGCTCCGGCTGCGACCACACGGTCGGGTCCTCGAGCTCCCGTCCTACCTCCTCCAGGCGCTCTTTCTTGCGATCGTACTCAAAGAAACCCCCGAAGCGAGGCGGTACGCTCGCCGAGGTCTTTGAGATGTCGCTTGAGCTGATTGAGTTCCATGAAGGTGCCCTGGCCAGTAGAAGCGGTGCCGTAAGGAGCCCGGCATGCTAAACGGGCGAGCCGGTGCCTTTCAAGCGAGGACACTTAACGTGTCCTCGCTCCGGCGAGCGCCCGCGCAGGGCGCGACGCATGCGTCGCGCGGGCGGACAGGAGTCCGCCCAGGGCTTTCGCGGAGCAGGGATAGCACAGCGACATGCGCGGGCTGGGGGCCCCGCCGCCATGGAAGGCCAGTGGCACGCGCCCACCAGCCTTTCAAGCGAGGCAATCCTCTCAGAACCGGATGCCGACGCCGACGCTCACGACGGGGTACCATCGGAGGAATCCGGCCTTGTGGCGCAGCTTCTGCGCCTCGGTGGCCACATCGCTCTGGGCCTGATCGCACAGCACCGAGCCCGGTGGCGCCGCCGGGCCGCATTGGGCCGTCAGCGAGACGCTCGGCGTGCCGCCGTAGATGGCGCCTACGTCGACGAGAAAATGGACGCGGCCGCTCTCTCCAGCCGCGTTGCCCCAGCCGAAGCCCACGTACGGCGAGACGGCGTTGCCGAATTTCAGCTCGCCGCTCAGCGATCCGAGCTGCGTGCTCGAGTAAGTGGTGCCATTGATGGTGTAGAAACCCTGAGTCGGGCGGCCCACGACCTCGAGCCTGGTGCCGTTACCGGCCACTCCCGCCGTCAGGTGGAAGGCGCCTCGGAACACGTACCAGTCGAGAAGCCCGGTGAAGGTCCTGAGCTTCAACCGACCGTCGTAGTCGACGTCCGACGTGCTCAGAGAGTGATTGATGTTGAAGCCGGCGAAACCGACGCGCAGGCCGAAGGACCGTGAGAGCCCGAGATCCAGGTCCAGCCCCACACCCGGGGTTCCGACGCGCACCGCAGCCCCGAGATCCGTGGTGGCGGCCCGGGAGGCTGCCGGCGCGGCAAGACAGGCCAGCATCAAAGCCGCTGCGAAATTCGCTTTCATGCGCACCGACATGACGACGCCTCGATTGAAGAGCACATGGTTAAGCATTCGATTCGTGCTTAGAGCGTGGCTGCGGGGCAGTCCACCTCGACCTTAGCGGGGGCGGCCGATCGGCACTACGACGCCGTTCACGCCCCGTGCGGCAAGGGACGGGCCGGCCCGATCCCACAGCGCTCATCCTGCGATTGCGGCTGGGGGTGAGGGCAGCACGTGATCCACGAGCAGCTGCAGGCGCCGCTCCCCCTGATACTCGTTGACATCCAGCCGGTAGACGAGCTGCACCGACCCCTCGGGGAGCGTGAACGCCGCTTGCGTCTCGATGTGGTTGAAGGCGATGGCATCGAAGGAGCGGCCGCTGCGCGGGAATTCCAGCCACATCTTCAGATGCCGGTCGCCGACCACGCGGGCGCTGCGGACGGAGAAGATCCCATCGAAACAGGGCTCCGGGAACGATTGGCCCCAGGGACCGCCCGCGCGCAGCGCGTGCGCCGTCTCGAGCGCGATCTCCTCCACCGTCAGCTCGCCATCGGTCTCGATCGCATCGCTCGGACCGCACCGCGCCGCCCAGGCGGCGACTTCCTCGTCGAAGGCGCGAGCGAAGAAGTCCAGCCGCGATCGCTCGAGCGTCAGACCGGCCGCCATGGCATGACCGCCGAACCTGGCGATGAGCTGCGGATGGCGCGCATCGAGGTTGGCGAGCACATCGCGGATGTGGATGCCGGGCATGGAGCGTGCCGAGCCGCGCAGCTGCTCCTCACCCGCGGCGGCGAAGGCGATCACGGGCCGGCGGACGCGGTCTTTGACACGGCTCGCCACCAGCCCCACGACACCCTGATGCCAGCTTTCGTCGAAGAGACAGACCCCGCTGCGCTGCAGGGCGCGCGGGCCCGGATCGCGCAGCTGGCGCACCGCCGCGAGCGCTTCCGCCTGCATGCGCGCCTCGATCGTCCGGCGCTCCTGATTGAGCTCATCGAGGCGGGCGGCGAGTTGCGCGGCGGTCTGCGTGTCATCGGCGAGCAGGCACTTGATGCCCACCGTCATGTCGTCGAGCCGTCCCGCGGCATTGAGCCGCGGCGCAACGCCGAAGGCAAGATCGGCGGCAACGATCCCCTGCGGCCGCCGTCCCGCGATCTCGAGCAATGCGCGGATGCCGGCGGCGCAGCGGCCCGCGCGGATGCGCTTCAGACCCTGGGCCACGAGCACTCGGTTGTTGGCATCGAGCGGCACGAGGTCGGCGACGGTCCCCAGGGCGACGAGGTCGAGGAACTCAGCGGGACCAGGCGCCCCCGGCGGCGTCAGCAGCTCCTGGTCGAGCCGGCGCTTCAATGCGACCATCACGTAGAAGGCCACCCCGACGCCCGCGAGAGCGCGGCTCTGAAAGAGGCTGCCGCTCAGGTTGGGATTGACGATGACGTTGGCCGCCGGCATCTCCGAGCCCGGCAGATGATGATCGGTGATCAGCACATCGATGCCGTGCGAGCGCGCCTCGGCCACCCCGGACGCGCTCGAGATTCCGTTGTCCACGGTGACGATGAGCGAGGGCGAACGCGTCGCGGCGAGGCGCACGATCTCCGGCGTGAGGCCGTAACCGAATTCGAACCTGTTGGGCACCAGAAAGTCGACCGAGGCGAACCCCCAGGCAGTCAACGTCCTCACGACGAGCGCGGTGCTGGTCGCCCCGTCGGCATCGAAATCGCCGATCACGAGCACCCGCCCCGAGCGATGCGCGAGCAGCAGGTCTGCCGCGGCGGCGATGCTCTCGAGCGTGCTCACCGGCAGCAGACGATCGAGCGAGAGGTCGAGATCGTCCGGCGTGCGCACCCCGCGGGCGAGATAGATCCGGCGCAGCACGGGGTGCAGACCCGAGCCGGCGAGCATCGATGCATCGTCCGCGCCGGCCGCGCGCCGCACCACGCGCAGCTTCAAGCGAGACCCTCCAGTCCCGTACGCTTGCCGCGCCACAGGCGCCAGCGATCCGCCGCGCGCAGCGAGAGCGATCGCTCGTTCGCCAGCAGCACCAGCCGGTCGAGCTCCCTGGCGTGCAGCGCGGCGATCGACGGCGATATCAGCCGGCGATCGATCTGCGCGACGGCCTCCGCGAGACGCCAGGACCCATTGGCATGTAGCAATTCGGCAACCTCCACCACGGCGAGCGTGCGCCGCGCGCCTCGCTCACCGATCACCGTGGCCCAGTCTAGCGGCATCGGACGCACTTCACCTCCAGCGAGGCGCCAAAGGCCCCGGACATAGGCATCGGATCCGAACGCCGCCTCGGCGATCGCTCCCCCGGCCGCGGAAGCAGTCACAGGCGCGGCGCCGCCGCCCCACACCCAGAGCGTTCCAACCGGCAAATCACCGCGACGCAGGCGCGCTTCGTTGACCGGGTGTCCATGGAGCCACATCTCGATCTCGGCGCCGAGCCGGCGCAGTGCGCCAGCGCCCTCTCCGCAGGGCAGCGCCTCGGCCACCGTGGTGAGCGGGATGCGTGCGGGCTCAGTGGTGATTGCCGGCTGCGCGGACGCCGGTCCCGAGAGCAGGAGCTCACCGCCCTCGAGGGGATGCAGATCGAGTCCCGAGCCGCGGAACGTCTCGCGGAAGCTCGCCGCCAGCGCCTCGAGCTCCGCGCCGGGCAGGCGCAGAAGGCTGCGCCGGTCGAAATGAAGGCTGGTGAGGCCCGCGACCAGATGCACCGGTGTCGCGAGCCATACGGCGCGCTCCCGCGGCGCACTCTCGAGCACGGCCGCCGCGATGCTGGCGGGCGCCCGCGCCGCGTGCTGCGGCAGGCCGAGCCAGCGCGCGGCCCACGCCCGCCAGCCTTCCGGCACCGCGTGCTTCTCCCCGAAGCGCGCCAGATGCTCGAGCCCCGGCGCCGCGATCGGCGGTGCGGCCGCGCCGCCCAGATACAAGTCCCGAATGACGATGACGATCTCGCGCACGGGCGCTATCGTACCCGCCATCATGAAATTCACACTGGAAAGCAGCTCGCGGGTCAACCTCGTGCGGGGCTACTCGCGGACGGAGCTGCGGATCGGCGAGGAGCTCGTGCACTCGAGCTGCATCGTCAGCGCAGACCGGCTGATCACCGACTGGCCGCCGGAGCGTGTCGAGGCCCTCACCCCGCAGCACCTGGAGAGCATTTTCACGCTCGCGCCCGAAGTGGTGCTGCTCGGCACCGGGGAGCGGCAACGCTTTCCTCCGGCGGGGATCCGCGCCGCATTCGCGGCCCGCGGCGTGGGACTCGAGGTGATGGACCTCGGCGCGGCCTGCCGCACCTACAACGTCCTGGTGCAGGAGGAACGGCAGGCCGTCGCGGCATTGTTCCTCGAGCCGCAGCTCGCGAAATAAATGAGGAATTCTTCCGGCGGCGTTGGCGCCGTTGCAGTTTCGGGATTCGCCCGGCGAGGCGCGTCAAGCGCCGGGCGCAGCGCCTGACGGATGCTTTTCCGGCTGCCCGTCAGGGCAGCCGGAAGAAGACACAGGGGGAGGGGCATCAACCAACCGACCCACCGTCCACAGCTGACAGACTCGGACGATGGCTGCTTTTGTTTTTGTTCGTCGCTGTTGTTGCTTTTCTTTCGGCATCCCCTCCTCCCTGTGCCCTCTTCCGGCGGCTCTGAGTCTTCCGGGACACTGTCGGCGCACGGCGACAGGGGCCAATGTTAAACACGTCACACTCGGCTTCGCAACTTCGCTTTTTGACGTTCTTTAATTTCAGTAGGTTACGAAGTATTCCTCACCTGAAATAATCACTCATCCGGTCCCCCCGAGCAGCGGCACGAAGGCCACCGGTCCGAGCGACTCGCGCTGGACGCGCTCCTCCCGGCGCGTGAAGCGCACGAGCTCCTGCTCCCCCTCCGGTCCCACCGGGACGAGCAGCCGTCCTCCGACCTGCAGCTGCTTGAGCAGCGCCTCCGGGACGACGAGCGGCGCGGCGGCAACGAGGATGGCGTCGAACGGCGCCTGCGACTTCCAACCGGCACTGCCGTCGCCGTGCCGCAACCTGACATTGCGCACGCCGAGCTCCTTCAGCCGCTCCTTGGCGCGATCGAGGAGCGGAGCGATGCGCTCGATGGTGTAGATGCGCTCGACGAGCGGCGCGAGCACGGCGGTCTGGTAGCCGCAGCCGGTACCGACCTCGAGCACCTTCTGCAGCGGACCGCCCTCGAGGAGCGCCTCGGTCATGCGGGCGACGATGTAGGGCTGGGAGATGGTCTGCCCGAAGCCGATCGGCAGCGCGGTGTCCTCATAGGCTCTGCTGCCGAGCGCCTCATCGACGAAGATGTGCCGCGGAACGTTGCGTATCCGGTCGAGGACGGCGAGGCTCGTGATGCCCTGCTCGCGCAGGCGCTGCACCAGCCGGTCGCGCGTGCGCGCCGAAGTCATGCCGATTCCGGAGAGCCGCAGGTCAGCCATCGATGCCTTCCAGCCATTGCTGCAGCGCAGGCAACGCGGCGTGCCGCGTGAGATCGATTTGCAGGGGAGTCACCGAAACATGACCCTGAGCGATGGCATCGAAGTCGGTGCCCGGTCCTGCGTCCTGCTGCGGCCCCGCGGGGCCCACCCAGTAGATCGGCCGCCCGCGCGGATCCTGCGTGGGCAGGATGCGCTCGGAGCGATGGCGGAATCCGAGGCGCGTGCAGCGGAAGCCGCGCAGCGCCGCGAGCGGCACGTTGGGCACGTTGACGTTGAGGATGTGCGTCGGGTCGAGCGGGCTCTGCAGCAGCTGCGCCACGAGCTGCCGCGCGACCTGCGCCGCGGTCTCGAAGTGCGATTGCGCATCGGGTGTCGTGCAGAGCGAGATCGCGATCGTCGGCAGCCCGAGGAAGCGCCCCTCGATGGCGGCCGCGACGGTGCCGGAATAGAGCACGTCATCGCCGAGGTTGGCGCCGTCGTTGATTCCCGAGACCACCATGTCGTGCTCGTAATCGAACAGGCCCGAGATGGCCAGATGCACGCAGTCCGTGGGCGTGCCCTGAACGTAATGCACGCCGGGCTCGGACTCGAACACGCGCAGCGGCACATCGAGCGTCAATGAGTTGCTGGCGCCGCTGCGATTGCGGTCCGGGGCCACGATGGTGACCTCGGCGAGGCTGGCGAGCGCGTCCCTGAGGAGGCGGATCCCGCGGGAGCGGTAGCCGTCATCGTTGCTGACGAGGATCTTCACGGTCCTGATGTATTGTATTGCTAGGCCAAAATTTCCGAGACCGCCGTCGCGCCCCTCTGAGATCCGCCCGCGCGAGAAGGAACGCGAAGGGGAGACTCCCGGCAAACCGGCGCGTAACTATACTGGAAGCAAATTCCACGGAGGTAGCATGAGTCCCAGATCGCCGAAAAGCGTCTCAGGATCCGGTACCGCCGAAGATGCCAGCCTGTTCCGCGAGGCCGTACGGGACGTGAAACCTCTGGGCCGCCCCGCGCGCCCCGCCGACGTGCCCTCGCGGCGGCCGCGGCCCGCCGCCCGCTTCACCCGCGCCGACCGTCTCGCCGTGCTCGAAGAGAGCCTGCGCGATGATGCCTTCGACCCCGGCGTGGCGGGCGGCGAGGAGCTCGTCTATCACCGCGCCGGCATCCAGCCCGCCGTGCTGCGCAAGCTGCGGCGCGGCGACTATCGCGTCCAAGGGGAGATCGACCTTCACGGCCTCACCGTGGTCGAGGCGAAGCAGGTGCTGCGCGAGTTCCTGGCGCACGCCCTGATGCGGCAATGGCGTTGCGTTCGCATCATCCACGGCAAGGGTCTGCGCTCCGGACACCGCGGCCCGGTGCTGAAGGGCATGGTTGGCAGCGTGCTGCGCAAGGTGGGTCCGGTGCTGGCATACGTCTCGGCGCGGCAGGTGGACGGCGGCACGGGTGCGGTTTACGTGCTGCTCTCGTCGTAATCGGCATCCAGCGCGAAGATCTCCCGCAGCACGGTGGTGGCATACGCGCCGCGGCCCAGGCGGAACTCGACGACGAGCGCCTCGCCCTCCCGCCGCCACTCGAGATCGTGGACGGCCAGCCGCAGACCCCGTCTCTCCTGCTCCATGCCGGCCCGCTCGATGAGCTCGCGCGCGGCGCTGAAATCCGCCGCGACACGCTGCTCGAGCTCCAGGACTCTGCCGCCGCTCGGCGGCGGGCCGCGTCCCCAGAGCGGACCCGTGGGATGAATGTCGAGCCGCGCGCACCTCTCCTGCAGCGTCTCATCGACGGCCTCGACCGGGAAGTGGCTTGCGCGGCCCTCGAGGTTGGCCAGGTCGCCCGGCTCGACGCGCTCCCAACTGCCCTCGCCCACGCGCTCGGCCAGGACGGCGTTGAAAATGAGGCTCCGCGCTGCCGAGAGAATGAAGCCGCGCTCCTCCGGCCTCAGCGCGCGCGGGTCCTCGCTCAGGCGCTTCAGGTTGGACCCTCCCCTGCCGAAGCGCTGGGGTCCGAAATAATTGGGGACGCCCCGTGTGCGGACGACGGCGAGACGGCTCGCGAGAGCGGCGTCATCGACCGCAATGTCGCGGACCCTGATGACGAAGCGGTTGCCGGCGAGCGCGCCGCGCGGCAGCTTGCGGGAATGACGGTGCGCCTCGAGCACCTGGTACTCGCCGCTTCCCATCCGTATCCAGTCCTGCGGCGACAGCCGCGACTGCGGCACGGTGAACCACTGAGTCGCCACCGCACGGCGGTCCTTGAGCCCCGCATACCCGACCTCGTTCGGCCGGCAGCCGCACGCGCGTGCGAGCTCGCGAGCGATCCACTGGGTGTTGGCGTTGCGTTTGCGGATTCTGAGCAGCACGTGCTGGCCGGCGCCCGTGGCCTCGAATCCCAGCCGCTCCTCGACGAGGAAGTCCTCCGGCTCGGCCCGCAGCCTTCCCGGACCGAGGGGCCCACCGTGGGCCCGCGGCGGATCGAGCGCGGCGTCAGCCGGCATCGACGAGGAGCACCACGGCCTGGGCGGCGATGCCTTCGGCCCGTCCGAGGAAGCCGAGCTTCTCGGTGGTGGTCGCCTTGACGTTGACCTGCTCCGGGCCGACTTCCAGGAGCCGTGCCACCTGATGCCGGATCTGATCGCGCACGGGCGAGAGCTTCGGCCGCTCCGCCAGCACCGTGACGTCGGCGTTGCCGACCCGCAGCCCGCGGTCGCGCAGCATGTCCATCACCGCGCGCACGAAGTGCTGGCTGTCCGCGCCCTTCCAGCGCGGATCGGTGTCCTTGAAGTGTTGCCCGATATCCCCCAGGCCCGCCGCGCCGAGCAGCGCATCCGTCAGTGCGTGCAGCACCACATCGCCGTCGGAGTGAGCCACGACACCCTGTGTGTGCGCCACCCGCACCCCGCCCAGCATGACGAACTCGCCGGGGCCGAATGCATGCACGTCGATGCCGGAGCCTATTCTCATTGGAGTTTTTCCTTCAGGAGTGCCGCCGCGATCGCAAGGTCCGCGGCGCTGGTGATCTTGAGATTCGCGGCCGCGCCCTCGACGAGCCTGGGACGCTCGCCCAGCCACTCGATCGCCTGGGCTTCGTCCGTCGGGAGGCGGCCGGCCGCATGCGCGCGGTCGAGCGCCTCGCACAGACGCCCATAGCGGAACATCTGGGGCGTGAGCGCACGCCAGAGCCCGGCCCGATCGACGGTCTGCTGCACCTCGCGAGAGGCTTCGGCCCGCTTCAGGGTGTCGGCCGCCGGTGTGGCCAGCAGGCCCCCGACGGGGTGGTCGGCGAGCTCGGCGAGGAGACGATCGAGGTCGCTGCGCGGCAGACAGGGTCTGGCGGCATCGTGCACCAGCACCCAATCCTCGGGGCTCGCGCGCTCCGCGAGCGCCGCCAGAGCGTTGCGCACCGAGTGGCTGCGCTCCTGGCCGCCCGCGGCCAGGACGACCGTCTGAGGGGCCAGGGCTGCCCAATAGGGATCGCCCTCGGCGAGCGCCACCACGGCCCCCGCACAGCGCTCATCCGCCAGGAAGAGCGCCAGCGCCCACTCGATCACCGTTCGGCCGCAAAGCGGCGCGTACTGCTTGGGACGGTCGGCCCCGAAGCGGCGGCCGATCCCCGCAGCGGGCATGACGAGCCAATACCTCATGGTTCACGCAGCTCCCGGGCGGTTACTTGCCGCCGTGGGCTTTCTTCGCGGCTTTCGCGGGCGCGGCGGGGGATACCGGCGCGGCCGCCGGAGCCGGCTCCACCACCTGATAGAACGTCTCGTTGGGGCCGATCATGCCGAGGTCGCTGCGGGCGAGCTCCTCGATCGCGGCGGTGCCGGACTTCAGGTCCTGGACCTGCGCCTCGAGCCGGCTGTTGCGCTCCGTCAGGCGGGCGTTCTGCGCCTCCTGCGCGGCAACCTCGCGCTCCAGGCGCTGCACGCCGCGCACGCCGTCGTTGGCGATCCAGAGCCGGTACTGGAGCAGGATCAGAACGACGGCCAATGCGCCAGCGAGTATCTTCATGCCCTGCGCGCAGGTCTTGACGGGGCTCGCGGACGCGAGCCCCGCACATGGAGGTCTAAGGATCGCGCCATACCGTCATATTTTAACAGGAAACGCATCGCGCCCGGCATAGCGGACCTTGCCGATCTCGGCCTCGATGCGCAGCAGCTGGTTGTACTTGGCGATGCGGTCGGAGCGCGAGAGGGAGCCGGTCTTGATCTGCGTCGCCGCGGTGGCGACGGCGAGGTCGGCGATGGTGCTGTCCTCCGTCTCCCCCGAGCGATGGGAAATCACCGCCGCATAGTGCGCATCGTCGGCGAGATCGATGGCGGCCAGCGTCTCGGTCAGCGTGCCGATCTGGTTCGGCTTGACCAGGATGGCGTTGGCGACATGCTTCTCGATGCCTTCCTTCAGGATCCTCGTGTTGGTGACGAACACGTCATCGCCGACGATCTGATACCTCTCCCCGAGCGCGCGGGTGAGCAGCGCCCAGCCGTCCCAGTCGCTCTCGGCCATGCCGTCCTCGATGCTGACGATGGGATATCGGCCGGCGAGGTCGGCGAGGTAGCGGGTGAACTCCGCGCTCGAGAAGCGGCGCTTCTCACCCTTCAGGTCGTAGCTGCCGTCGTGGAAGAACTCCGAGCTCGCCGCATCGAGACCCAGCCAGATGTCGCGGCCGGCCTTGTAGCCCGCCTTCTCGATGGCCTGCAGGATGACCCCGAGCGCCTCCTCGTTCGAGCCCAGGCTCGGCGCGAAGCCGCCCTCGTCGCCGACCGCGGTCGAGAAGCCGCGCTCGGCGAGGATCGTCTTCAGCTGATGAAACACCTCGGCGCCGTAGCGCAGCGCCTCGCGGAAGCTCGGCGCGCCGACGGGCAGGATCATGAACTCCTGGATGTCGAGGCTGTTGTTGGCATGCGCGCCGCCGTTGATGATGTTCATCATCGGCACGGGCATCACCGGCTCTCGCCCGCCGGTGAGACTCTGGGCGAGATAGCGGTAGAGCGGCAGCCCGGCATCGCGCGCCGCCGCATGGGCGGTCGCGAGCGAGATCGCGAGAATGGCATTGGCGCCGAGGCGACCCTTGTTCTCCGTGCCGTCGAGCTCGATCATCTTCTGATCGATTCCCGCCTGGTCGCGCGCATCCGCGCCGAGCACGGCGGACTTCAGCACCGTGTTGACGTGCTCCACCGCCTTCAGCACGCCCTTGCCGAGATAGCGCTTCTTGTCCCCGTCGCGCAGCTCCACCGCCTCGCGGGTGCCGGTCGAGGCGCCGGAGGGAACCGCCGCCCGCCCCATGACGCCCGAATCGAGAATGACGTCGGCCTCGACGGTGGGATTGCCGCGGGAATCTAGGATCTCACGGCCGCGGATATCGGCGATGCGGGTCATTGGCGGTTTCCTCCTGGTGGATGATTCGCGGGGAGCGAATCATGACGATGCGCAGTGTCGGCCCCGGGGGGACGAGGCCCGGGATGGCCCGGGCAGAGCAGGGACTCCTCGAGCGGCCGGGATTTCACGGCCTCATCGAGAGCCTTCAGGGTCATGAGCAACGGCTCCATGCGGTCGAGGGGCCATGCATTGGGTCCGTCGGAGAGCGCGTGCGCCGGATCGGGGTGCGTCTCCATGAAGAGGCCCGAGACACCCGCCGCGACGGCGGCGCGGGCCAGGACCGGGATGAACTCGCGCTGCCCTCCGGAGGCGGCGCCGAGGCCCCCCGGCAGCTGCACGGAGTGGGTGGCGTCGAAGACGACGGGACAGCCGGTCGAGCGCATCACCGAGAGCGAGCGCATGTCGGAGACGAGATTGTTGTAGCCGAAGGAGAACCCGCGCTCGCAGACGAGGATCGACTCGTTGCCGGTCGAGCGGGCCTTGTCGACGACGTTGCCCATCTCCCAAGGCGAGAGGAACTGGCCTTTCTTGATGTTGACCGCCTTGCCCCGGGAAGCGACGCCGACGATGAAATTGGTCTGCCGGCAGAGAAAGGCCGGTGTCTGCAGCACGTCCACGACGGCCGCGACTTCATCGAGCGGTGTGTCCTCGTGCACGTCGGTGAGGACCGGCACTCCTATGGTCTGCCGCACGCCCTCCAGAATCTTCAGCCCCTGCTCCATCCCGGGGCCGCGGTAGCTCGCGCGCGAGGAGCGGTTCGCCTTGTCGAAGGAGGCCTTGAAAACGAACGGGATACCG
>DASTAC010000018.1:0-23021 GCA_035713045.1 Steroidobacteraceae bacterium | reverse complement strand
AAGGGAATATGAACGCCAACGAGCTGCGGGCGCTTCAGGCCCCGTTGAAGCAGAAATATCGCAACGAGCCCGCCTCGGCGCTCGTCACCTCACGGGCTGAAGCGGTGCTCGATCCGCAGCGGCTGACCGCGAGGCTTGCGGGTGAGCAGCCGAGGATCGCCGGTCTCCACCCGGCGACGGGAGGTGCCGGGGACGAGGCCTGCTCCGCGGACCTGTTGCTGGAATCGCTGGTGGCGTGCGCCGCCGTGACGCTCCTCGCCGTCGCAACGTCGATGGGAGCGGGGCTGACCGGCGGCAAGATCACTGCAGAAGGCATCTGGGATGCGCGCGGCACGCTCGGCGTCGACAGGAGCGTGCCGGTCGGCATACGCAACATCAGATTGACCTTCGAGCTCGAAGGCTCACTCGATGAGACGACGCGCCAGCGGCTCATTCAGATGACGGAGCGCTATTGCGTCATTCTGGCGACGCTTCGGGATCCGCCCGCCATCGAGATCGCGGAGTCTTGAGCGCATCGTGTCGACCGAGATCATGGTGGCCTGAGCCGGGGGATATTCCAATGATCGTGTTTCGGGATCGCGACGCGCGGGGCACGAGCCGGACGGGATGGCTTGACAGCCGGCATACCTTTTCGTTCGCCGACTATCGGGATCCGCGGCACATGGGCTTTCGCAGCCTGCGCGTCATCAACGAGGACCGGGTCATTCCCGGGGCCGGATTCCCCTCTCACAGCCACCGCGACATGGACATCATCTCCTACGTGCTCGAGGGCACGCTCGAGCACAAGGACAGCCTGGGCAACGGCACGCAGATCCGGCCGGGCGATGTGCAGCGGATGAGTGCCGGAACGGGTATCACCCATAGCGAGTTCAATGCGTCGAAGACCGAGGCGGTGCACTTCCTGCAGATCTGGATCATTCCGAGCCGGAAGGATCTGCCGCCGAGCTACGAGCAGCGGAATTTCCCGATCGAGGAGCGGCGCGGGCGGCTGCGGCTCGTCGCGGCTCCCGCCGGTCAGAGCGATGCGGTCACATTGCATCAGGACGCGCGGCTGTTCCTCGGCGCGCTGCGATCAGGCGAGGAGGTCGTTCACCGGGTGGATGCCGGGCGTGGCATCTGGCTGCAAGTGGCCCGCGGCAATGTCACGGTCAACGGCAACGCGATGCGCGCGGGCGACGGAGCGGCTGCGGAGGGCGAGTCCGCTGTCGACATCAAGGCGGACTCCGACGCCGAGGTTCTGCTGTTCGATCTCGGCTGAGATCCGCTCAGCGGAAGTCGACCCGTTCCCTTCGGGACGGCAGCGAATCGCGGGTGTCGAGTGCCGGCTCCGGCTCCTGACGGCGCGGCTTGCGGTCGTACATGGCGCGGTCGGCGATCGCGTACAGACGATCGATGTCGTCACTTTCGTCCGGATACATCGAGAAGCCGGCGCTCGCGCGAATCACCAGCTGCCGCCCGAGAATCACCATTCCCGTATCCAGGGCGCGCCGCAGATTCTGCGCGGTGCGATGGGCCGACTCCCGATCGGGAATGTCAGGGAGGACGACGGCGAATTCATCCCCGCCCAGACGGGCGAGCACGTCCTGCGGCCCGAGCTGCGCCCGAAATTGCCGCGCTGCCCACCGCAGCACCTCATCGCCCGCGGCATGGCCGAGCGTATCGTTGATCTCCTTGAAGTCATCGAGGTCGATCACCACCAGCGCCGCGAGGGTCCCCCGGACCTTCGCCCGCTCCATGGTCTCGCGCAGCCGCCGCGCCAGCAGGCGCCGATTGGGCAGGCCGGTCAGCGCATCGTGCAGTGAGGCGTACTCCGCCTTGGACAACTGCTCTTCGAGCAGGGTGAAGGTCATGCCGGTGGCGACCAGGAACTTGGGCAGGTTCCATACCTCCGCATCGACGTGAGCGTGCGGCCACAGCACCGCCATGAGGTCGGAGACCGGAAAGACGAATGCCCACGCGATGAAGCTGATCGTCGTGAAGCGCACGCTGGCTGACGGACGGGACGCGGTCATCCGGTAGAACGCCGCGACAGCCAGGTAGTGCCAGGTGAGCATCCAGGTGACCGCCTCGTCCGGCTGGTGGTAGGCGACGAGGGCGCCCTGCACCGCGTAGACGCACAGCACGAGCGAGGTCCGCCAGCGCATGCTCGGCTGATCCGGCGCGCGTTGCCAGGTGCGCATCATCCACAGGGTCGAGCAGGCTCCCATCGCCGTCAGGACCGCGTAGGCCCACGTCGCCCGACTGCCGTACGTGTTGCATGCCAGGAATACAGCGTCCGGAATGGCGCTGAACAACACGATGGAGAGGTTGCGCCACCGGATGTCGAGCTGGTCGTTGCTCGCCCAGATGAATGCGTTGGCCGTGAAGACCAGCATCGAGTAGGCGATGGAATACGCCGCGTACGCACTCCCGCCGGTGTTCTGGGCCACGAACAGCCCGACGATGTGAACCAGCAGCAGGAACCAGCCGACCAGCCAGAAGTTCAGACGGCTCTGCCGGGTACGGCGCAGCAGCGTCCAGAAGACGGCGATGAGGCCGCCGATCGCGGCAAAGTCTGGTAGGACGGAAAAATTCACACCGGCGCCGGAAACCCGCCTCGCTGTCGCCTGTACACACGGGCCACCGTGTCCCGGAGGCCGCCCGATGGGGCCCCGCTGCAGCGCGGGACCTGGACCGGAACCACCCCGGGATCACCATACCCGCGATTGTGTAGCGCATCAGCGACAGACCCCGCATTCGGTTTCGCGAGAACTGTGAACCGCGTCTCTCTTTTCCGTCGCTCGCGGAATTATGTCCGGCGGCGGCGCGAAGGAACCCCACCCGTCCGGACGGGTTCTCGAAGAGCGGGTGAGAGTGCAGACGGAGGTTTCGAGTGCTACGTGAGCGGGGTCGCGACCGGCGGCCCGGACCGGGCGGGGGCGATCTGGGTGCATTGATGTTGGCGGGAGCCGCGGGCTTTGTGCTCGGGGCCCTGACCGGTGCGGCCCGCGGCCCGAGCGGCGAGCCCAACCGGCACACCGCGCTCGCGCAGATGAGCGGCACGCCGCTGCGGCGCTACTACACGGGCCCCTTCCCCTCGCGCGTCATCGCCATCGCCGATCTGCGTGCCCGCACCCATGAGCTGATGCCGCGCATCGCGCTCGAGTACCTCGAGGCCGGGGCCGAGGACGAGGCAGCCATGATGCGCGAGCGCCGCGCCTTTGCGGATTGGCGCTTCATGCCCCGCACGCTGGTCGATGTCTCGCATCGGACACTGCAGACGCAGCTTCTGGGAAAGCCCGCGGCGATGCCGATCATCATCGCCCCGACCGGCTTCAATGGGCTGCTCACCCATCATGCCGACATCGCTCTGGCTCGCGCGGCCGCGCAGGCAGGCGTGCCGTTCGTGCAGCGCACGATGTCGAACGATGCCGTCGAGGAGGTTGCAGAGGTGGAGGGACTGCGCCATTGGTGGCAGCTCTACGTCTTCGGCGCGGAGGTGCCGCGCACGCGCTCGGAATCCTGAAACGCGAGGCCGACGAAGCGCTCGGCCTCCTGGGCGCGAACTCGCCCCAGGCGCTCGGCCGGGAGTTCCTCGTCCCGACTTCCCGCCTGCCCGGCACCGGCAGCCTCGAGGCCCCTTGAGTCGGTCGCCGCTCCCGCGGAGGGGGCCGGCTGCCGATATAATGAGAACGGTACCATCCCGCAGGTCTCCGCCCCGTGAAACCCCGAGCACTGCTCCGAGTTGCCTTGGCCGCGGCCCTCGCTGCCGCCTCGTCCGCCGCGCTGGCGCGCCCGCCCTCGCTTCATCCCGATGGGGCGCACCTCACCGTTCATTACGACCGGCCCCTGCACGCCGTGAGTCCGACGCTCTACGGCCTGATGACGGAGGAGATCAACCACTCCTACGACGGCGGCCTCTATGCGGAGCTGATCCGCGATCGGGTGTTTTTCGGGCGCGAGCACCGCGATTTCCTCAAGGTCTGGTCGGTGGACCAGAACGCTGCGAACGGTATCTCGATCGCCATCGACGACGACACGGGTCCGAGCGCCGCGCTGCCCTACAGTCTGCGGCTCACCGCGGCGCGGGCCACGCCCCGTGATCCGGGCGGCGTGGACAATCCAGGCTACTGGGGCGTTCCGGTCTGGCCGCATACCCGCTACCGCGCCTCGATCTACCTGAAGTCGACGGGCGAGCAGAATCCGGGCCCGGTCACGATGGCCATCGTCAACGATGCGACGGGGCGGACGATGGCGAGCGCCACGTTCCCGGCTGCCGGCCCGCACTGGAAGAAGTACACCGCGACGATGCGCACCGGAAGCGTCCCCCAGTCGCAGCACAACTTCATCCGCATCACGGTGGGCCACCCCGGGTCGGTGCTCATGAACCTGCCGTCGCTGTTTCCTCCGACGTACGATGATCAGAAGAACGGCGACCGGATCGATCTCATGCAGAAGCTGGCCGCGCTGCACCCGAAGTTCCTCCGCTTCCCGGGAGGCAACTATCTGGAGGGCAACACGCTGGCGGACTGGTACGACTGGAAGCTCACGATCGGGCCGCTCGTGGACCGGCCGACGCATCCCAGCCCGTGGGGCTACGAGTCCTCCGATGGTATGGGCCTGCTGGAATTCCTGCGATGGTGCCAGGACCTGCGCATGCAGCCCGTCCTCGCCGTATACGCCGGATACGCGCTCGATCACCAGCACATCCCGCCGGGCCCGCAGCTCGAGCCCTACGTGAAGGATGCGCTCGAAGAGATCCAGTATGCGACCGGCGGCACCTCGACCCGCTGGGGCGCGGTGCGTGCCCGCGATGGGCACCCGGCGCCGTTCCCGCTGAGGTATGTGGAAATCGGCAACGAGGACTTCTTCGACAAGTCGGGAAGCTACAGCGGATCGCACGGGCGATTCGCCCAGTTCGCGCGGGCGATTCGCCGCGCGTACCCGAACCTGAGGATCATCGCGACGATGCCCGTGAAGGGAGACGTGCAGCCGGACGTCATCGACGAGCACTTCTACAGGACGGCACGGAAGTTCTTCAGCGATACCCACCACTACGACGACGTGAGCCGCGCGGGACCGAAGATCTTCGTGGGCGAGTGGGCGACCCTGGAGGGAACCCCCACACCCGACTTCGGCGCCGCTTTGAGCGATGCCGCCTGGATGACCGGGCTCGAGCGCAACAGCGATCTCGTGATCATGGCGAGCTATGCGCCGCTGCTCGTGAATGTCGGCCCGCTGGCGGCGCAGTGGGGAACGAACCTGATCGGCTACGACGCGCTGCGCAGCTACGGCTCGCCGAGCTACTACGCCCAGGTGATGTTCGGCAGTTATCTCGGCAATCAGGTGGTCGCCTCACGCCTGCGCGATGCCGGACCGCTGTGCTTCGAGTCGGTCACGCGCGATGAGGCCACGCATACCCTCTACCTCAAGATCGTGAATGCGGCGCCGCGGCCTCAATCGCTGACGCTGCACGTGGAAGGCGTGCGGCGGGTGGCGCGCCGGGGAACTCTGGTGACACTCGAGGCCGGGAGCACTCACGCCGCCAACACGATCGAGCATCCGGACCGGGTCGTGCCTCACACCGAAGGGGTCGACTGGCTGGGCACCGACGTGCATCACGTCTTCGCGCCATATTCGATCAGCGTGATAGAGATGCACGTACGCTGACCAACTCCGCAGCCCAGCGGCGGCCGGCCTTTGAGCGCGCGCAGCGGGTCGCGCCGCTCAGCGGCCGCCGTGCGCCGAGAGCGAGCTCTCCAGCTCGCGCAGGTCGCGGCCGCGGGTCTCACGGCAGCAGGCTGCGATGAGCCACAGGCTGAGCAACGTCGGAAGGGCGATGGCGGTGGCCGACGCCGCGAGCGCAGGAACCAGTGCCAGAGCTCCGAGCCCCTGACAGATGAGACCGCCGCTCTTGCTGCAGCCGGCGACCCAGCCGGTGGCCCGGCCTCGGATCCGCAGGGGATAGCTCTCAGCCGCATAGGGCAGCAGAATGGAAATGACGCCGGTCGACCCCAGGATGAGCAGCGTCACCGAGAGTACGGGGCTCGATGCCGCCGCAAAGCCGCTCTGACGCAACACCAGGGTGAGGAGGCCGAGCGCCATTACGCCGACCATCACCAGCAGCGCGCCCTTCGTGCTCCAGCGGGAGTACAGGATCGCCGCTATCGCGACCACCGGCGCGGCAATGAACGCGGAGCGGGCGATGATCGCGGCTGCGACGCCCATGTCGTGACCCTCCGCGATGAGCTCGCCGGGAAGCCACAGCAGGAGTCCGAAGGTGACGAAGCTCCACGAGAGGGCCGTGACCGTCAACGCCAACGTCGTGCCGCGAAACCGCTGATCCGTGGGCGGCAGATGCGAGTGGTCCAGGCGCGCCTCCTCGTCCCAGCTCTCCGGCTCGCGAACGATCGTGGAGCCGAAGCGCGCCAGCGTGGCGCGGGCTTCCTCGGGGCGGCCGATGTGGATGAGAAATCGCGCCGATTCCGGAATCAGAGGGGAGAGCGCGATGAGGATGAGGCCCGACGGCAGGTTGAGAAACCACATGACTCGCCATCCGAACTGCGGCTGCAGGAGGGCCGACAGGCCCGAGGCGGCGAGGTACCCGCCCAATGCGCCGATGCCGCCCACGACCACGAGGCTCCAGCCGCGGTGGCGTGTCGGCATGATCTCCGCGAGCAGCGCATAGGCCACCGGCAGCATGCCGCCCGCCGACAATCCCATCAGGAAACACATGAGCACGTTCCACCGGAACGACGGCATGGCGCCGCAGATGCTGGTCCCGATGAATATCACGGCCGACAGCAGGAGTGTCGCGCGGCGGCCGTAGAGGTCTGCCAGGGCGCCCCAGAGAAAGGAGCCGAGCGCGGTGCCGCAGAGCGCCCCGAACGGCAGAATCGCCACCTTCTCCTGGCTGATTCCATACTCGACCCGCATGCCCGGCGTCACGAAACCGAGGCTCGCCGGCTTCATGATGTCGATGACGAGGGCGATCGTGAGCGCGGCTCCCGCGGCCCAGTGCCAGACCGTGAGCGGCGCATCCTCCGGCGCTACGATGCGCTCATGAGCCGTCACGCCTGCGCCGAGGGGCTCCCTCGGCTGCAGTCCCCAGGCCGCGGCCGCAATCCCGCCGATAATGCAGACCATGCCCCACAGCATCCCTGCTCCCATCGGCATTCCCGCGAGCCGGTAATGCATCGATCGCGCCATAAGGAACATGGGAAGGTGCAGCAGCACCCCGATGACGACGAAGAGGCTTCCCAGCCAGAAAGCCGAAGCGCTGCGCCGGTCGGCGAACATGAAGATCGAGTACATCTGCCGCGCTGACTCTCGAATGCGTGCGGATCCCGAGGCGCGCAAGGTCGCGGCCATGACGTTTGCGGCGGATGCGGTAGGGGCGCTCCTGCAGCGGGAGCTCGACCGGGCTGGAGCTCATCCCCGCCGGTCGCTTCCCGGCGCGAGACACGACCCGCACCGAGACTCCTCGCCCGGTACTCCATTCTTCACGGCCCTGGGTCGCAGCGCCCCGTCATCTACTCCGGCAGCAGCTCCCCGGAGCCGCCCATCTCCTTCGGGAAGTCCTTCATCTTCGGGAGGCCATCCTTGATGCTCAGCACCTTCTCGCCGTAGGAGACATGCACGGACGGCCTGAAATCGAGCGTGGGCAGGACTGCCGCATAGACGTCGACGAGCTTCATCGCCGGGTGGTCCGTGAAGACGTGTCCGCCGCAGCTCTTGCACCACTTGCGCAGGCTGTTATCGGTCTTGTGGTAGGTCCCGATCTGATTCGCCCCCTTGCGTATCTTCAGAGCATCCGGATTCCACAGCGTGAAGGCGTTCACCGGGCCGGCGGACCAGTGTCTGCAGGACTCGCAGTGGCAGTAGCCCATCGCCGCCGGCTCGCCGCTGACGGAGAACTCGACCGCGCCGCAGAAGCATGTGCCAATGTGCTCGCTCATGTAATACCTCGGGAATGGCTCAGGCAGCCATCATGGGCCAAGCAGACGCATCGGGCAAATCCCCGGCGACGGTTCCGTCAACAGCATGTGCCGTTCTCTCGAGCCACAGGGTTATCGCAGCTCTCGGAGCCGGCCGGAGTGTCACCTGGC
The DNA here is from genome assembly GCA_035713045.1 of Steroidobacteraceae bacterium. Lineage (GTDB taxonomy): Bacteria > Pseudomonadota > Gammaproteobacteria > Steroidobacterales > Steroidobacteraceae > 13-2-20CM-66-19. The sequence continues at coordinate 14,934 of DASTAC010000018.1, read as the reverse complement.
CCGCTCAACCACCCGCGACGATCACGGCGCCGACTACGATCAGGAACACGGCGAAAGCGCGCTTGATCGCAACGCCCGAGATGGCGTGTGCAATGCGGGCGCCCAGGGGCGCCAACGCCATCGATGCGAGCGCCACGACCGCCGCCGCCGGCACATACAAATAACCGACGGCTCCCCAGGGCAGAGGCTGCGGCAGGGGATGCAGCGTGAGCGCGTAACTCAAGGCACTCGCCAGCGCAATGGCGAGCCCGCATACCGCGCTGGTGCCTACCGCCCTCACGGGTTTGACCCCGAGCGATACCAACAGGGGCACGGTCATCGATCCGCCCCCGATCCCGGCCACCGCCGAGATGGCGCCGATCCCGGCGCCGGCCGGCAGCAACCAGGGCGAGCGCGGCACAAGCTCGGACTTCCCGGCGTTCTGTACCGGCATCTTGCCGTACGCCATCCGCCACGCCATGAACGCGCAGAATGCCGCAATTACCCAACGCAGCGTCTGACCCGAAAGCATTTGCGCGAGGTGTGCGCCGACGACCCCGCCGGCCGCCATCCCGGGCGCGAGCCATCTCCACGTCGGCCACAGCACACTGCCCCGGCGGATGTGCGCCGCGCCCGAGGACACGAAGGTCAGGACGATGGTCGCCATCGAGGTGGCGACCGAGACATGCATCACCTCCGCCTTCGGAACCCCGAGCGCCGGCAGGGCGAGACTCAACGCGGCCACCACCAGCAGTCCGCCACCGATGCCGAGCAGGCCGCCCAAGAATCCGGCCGCGGCGCCTGCGAGGAGGAGCAGAAGGATGGGAGTGAACATGAAGCCCAAGCGTAGCCGATCGGCGCGTCTCCTGCCGCGTAATGCGACCGCGCTCGGCAGTTCACGGTGCGGATCCGGCAGTCTGCCGCGCCGCCTCGCTCCCGTAAACCGACACCGCGAGGCGGGAGCGGCGACCCGGGGCCTGAGCAGAGCGCACCAACACGCCCGCAAAGTCCTCCGGCATCAGTCGCCGGAGGTATCGTTCCAGGCGCCCGCCGGCGGCGTGTCGCGAACGTGCTCTTCATTCGAGCCCGTGCGAGCCACCTTGTCGGCATCGGCAATGTGCTTCTGCACGCCGCGGGGCTCCTGCCAGGGCGCGGACCGGTCGGAAGGCGCCTCCGGCCCGCTCGCATCCTTCGGCGGAGACGCGCGGCCCGAATTTCCGCCATGGTCGTGTTGCCGCTTCTCGGGCATGACTGTCCCCTCGTGTAGTGGCCCAGGAACGGACAAGCATTCCCCATGCCCTGACCCGGTCGCGCCGCTCGAGGCCAGGCCCGGCCGCGTATCCGGCGGGCCGGCTGCTGCGCCGTGTTCCGGGCGAACTCCGAACTCTGATCTCTGTGACAGCCCGGCGTCCCGGGCGGCGGGTTACAACCCCGAACAGGCCGGCGACCGGACTCCTCTCACGGGCCTGCATCCCGCCCCGTCAACTCCCGCGGTCCGCACCTCCGCACCGCCTCGAAGCGGCGCTCCAACAGGCGCAGAGCGGAGCTGATCGCCGGGCGGGTGATAAACTCCACCTGCAACGCTGCGGCGGATCGACGATGCCGCGACGGCCAATGGGTGTCTGCAGCGGGAGCGGGCCATGCTCGCGCTCGGCTGGCAGTCTGCCGCGCTGAGGCAAGTCGCAGGACCGGTGTCCCGGCGCGCAATGGCGAGGCGACATGCACCGCTCACCGAAGGAGTCGACCATCAATCCGATAATTTATCTGGCCTCGACCTGGGTCATTCCGGCCCTGCTCGCCATCACCTTGCACGAAGCGGCGCACGGATACGTCGCCAAGCGGTTCGGCGACGATACGGCGTGGCAGGCCGGGCGTGTGACATTCAACCCGCTCAAGCACGTCGATCCCTTCGGAACGATCGTGCTTCCGGCCCTGCTGCTTCTCACCCGCGCCCCCTTCCTGTTCGGCTATGCCAAGCCGGTGCCCGTGCGGTTCACGCGGCTGAGGAACCCTCGGCGCGACATGATCTGGGTCGCCGCAGCCGGTCCCGGCATGAATCTTCTGATGGCGACGGTGGCCGCCTTGCTGCTGCACGGGGTCCGATTCCTGCCGCCGGTGCCGGCCCGGTGGGTGCTCGACAACCTGGCGCACGCCATCGAGCTCAATGTGCTCCTCGCAGTCTTCAATCTCATCCCGCTGCCGCCGCTCGACGGCGGGCGCGTCGCCGTCGGCATCCTCCCGAACGCGCTGGCGGCGCCTCTCGCTCGGCTCGAGCGGTACGGCACCGCAATCATCATCGGCGTGCTTTTCATCCTTCCCATGTTTGCCGCGCGCACGGGAGCACATCTCGACGTGTTTACACAGATCGTCGCACGCCCGACCGACGCCGTGATCAAAGCCATCCTGTTTCTCACGGGCTCCGGCTGATCGCCAAATCACTGTACTCGACAGGTGTCGAATTTCCGACACGCGCCCCTCGACGTGCGGCCATGGAATTGCGCGTCCCGAGGGACGTATACTCGAAATTCCATCAAGGCAGGAGAGTCTCATGAGCAAGGGCATGGATCAGAAGAAGCAAACGAAGAAGAAACCGGCGAAGACCTTCGACGAGAAGCGCGCAGCGAAGCGCGAGAAGCGGCAGGCTAAAGGACGCTGACGGGCGGTCAGTCCCGCTGCGTCGGGGGGGCGGGAACGATCACCTGCCATGCCGCCGTCGCTCGGTGGGGCTCCCAGGGCGAGCCATCGCCCCTGAGAGTGGCGCCCCTGGAGCAATCCCCGGCGTGATGTGCGTACCAGCCGGCGGCGGGCCTCAGTTCAGGCGCCACAACGCGAAGTTGAGAGCGCTCGCGAACGCGACCCACGCCGCGTACGGGGCAAGCAACCATCCGGCCAGACGGTCGATGCGCCGGAACGATGCGGCGTTGAAGCCGATAGCGATGAGCAACAGCAGGATATCGGCCAGGGCGGCGCCGATCATGTGATAGCCGAAGAATATGAACGACCACGCAAGATTCAGAGCGAGCTGCACCGAATAGGCCGTCATCGCGCCACGCGTGCCGGCACGTCTCCCTGCCGTCCATACTCGCCAGCCCGCAATGGCGATCCCGATGTAAAGCATCGTCCAGACGGGAGCGAACAACCAGTCGGGAGGAGTGAACGGTGGCTTGTTGAGCGTCTGATACCACGTCCCGACGCTCTTCGCCGTTACGGAGCCGCCCAACGCTGCGATTGCAAGGCACACGGCGAGAAATGCCGCGAGGCCCAGCCATTTTCTCGAAGCGGCCCGTGCAAATTCCCGGCCCATGGGGCTGTCATCGACCTCGTACGCCAGCGCCGCCGACCGGTGCGCGCCGTCGGCTCGCCGCGGAGGCACGTCGACTGGCGAGCCCGTGGAGTGGAGCGGGTGAAGGGAATCGAACCCTCGTCACTTGGTTGGGAACCAAGAGCTCTACCATTGAGCTACACCCGCGCGACAGCCGATTCTACGAGAGAGCCCCGGCTCCCGGCAATCGAGGGGGAGCGCGCGCTGCCGTGCCCGGCTATGATGAGGCCGCGATGGCCCCCACGGATACAACCGATTCCGCGCCGCCGGAGCAGCCGCTCGGGCGCGCGGTGTGCGTGTACTGCGCATCGAGCAGCGCGGCGCCCCAGGAATACCGCACGGCGGCCTTCAGGCTCGGCGAATCCCTGGCCGCCCGTGGCATCACGGTGATCTATGGCGGGGGTGGCAAGGGCTCGATGGGCGCTCTGGCGGATGGCGCGCTGAGCCGGGGAGGCCGGGTCATCGGCATCCTGCCGCGCTTCATGGCCGATCTGGAATGGGGCCACCCGGGTCTCACCGAGCTCAAGCTCGTCGAGGACATGCGCACGCGCAAGCACCTGATGCTCACCGGGGCGCACGCGGCCGTGGCGCTGCCCGGCGGCTGCGGTACTTTCGAGGAATTGCTGGAAGCCATCACGCTCAAGCGGCTGGGCCTCTTTCTCGGGCCCATCGTGCTGGTGAACACGCGCGACTACTTCCGGCCGCTGCTGGAGATGCTGTCCCGCGCTGTCGAGGAGCGCTTCATGGACTCCCGCCACCCGCTGATGTGGCAGGTCGTCGAGGACCCGGAGGAGGTCCCCGATGCCCTGGAGCGCGCACCCGCGTGGACGGCGGAATTCCGCAGCTTCGCCGCCGTCCACCCGAAATGACCTGACTTACGCCCCGCGGGCGGCCTAACCCGTCTCCGCCGCCGCGAGCACCTTGCCGAAGCGGCGCTGGCGCCGCCCGTAGTCGGCGAGCGCCGCCTGGAGCTCCGCCTCGCCGAAGTCCGGCCAGAGGCTGTCGGTGAAGTAGAGTTCCGCGTAGGCGCAGTCCCAGAGCAGAAAATCCGACAGCCGCTGCTCGCCGCCGGTGCGGATCAGAAGATCCACCGCGCCCGCAGCGGGGACCGAATGATCGACCTGGGCGAGCAGCGCCTCGAAGCTCTCGTGGCTCAGCGTGTCATCGCGCGCGGCGCGGCGCGCGGCCTCGAGAATGCTGTGGTGGGAGGAGTAATCGATCGCGATCCGAAGCTGCATCCGCGAGCAGCCCGCCGTCAGCCGCTCGCTTTGCTCGATGGCGCGCACCAGGCTCGGGCGCAGGCGGTCGCGGCGGCCGATCACGTTGATCCGGATCGACTGCTCGATGCATTGACGCGTCTCGGTCGTCAGGTAGCGCTGCAGCAGGCGCATCAGCGCATCGACCTCCAGGCTCGGGCGCCCCCAGTTGTCGGAAGAGAACGCGTAAAGGGTCAGCGTGCCGATGCCGAATCTGACCGCGGCCTCCACGATGCCGTTGACGGCTTTCGCGCCGTGGACATGGCCCGCGCTGCGTGGCAGCCCTCGACGCTGCGCCCAGCGCCCATTGCCGTCCATGATGATCGCGACGTGAAGGCTCATTGCGCGCTCACGACCGGCGCGTCGCTTTGATGACCGCCTCGATGTGCTCGAGATAGCGGTACAGCGCCTGGCGGCCCACGGGCGTCAGCCGATACTCCGACTTCGGGCGCCGTCCGGCGAAGGACTTGGAGCACTCGATGTAGCCGGCTTCCTCGAGCTTGCGCGCATGCGCGCTCAGGTTGCCGTCGCTGACGTCGAACAGCGCCTTCAGCTCGTTGAAGGTGAGCTGCGCGTTCACCGCCAGAGCGCTCATGATGCCGAGCCGCACCCGCTCATAGACGAGGCGGTCGAATTTCGAGTCCTCGACGCTGCTGTTGCGGACAGGCGCCGGCACGGGCGCGGGTTTGTGCGTTTGGGGCGAGTGCATCGCGGCCTCACTTCTGCGCGCGGTAGTCTTCATGGCTTCGAGCGCTCCCCGCTGTCGATGCGTCCGATCAGGAATCCAAAGATCAGGTGGAGCACACCGAAGCCACCGCCCAGGATGACGTTGTGCCAGCGCGCGCCGACCTCGAAAGCGAATCCGCCAGAGATCACGAAGAGCGCTCCCATGGCGCCGACGAGCCGCACCATGGCCGGCGCCGTCATGAGGGTGGCGGACAGCACGGCGCAGCCGTAGAGCAGCAGCCAGACCCCCGGCACCAGCCGTGCCTCACCCACCTGACAGAGCACCGCGGTCAGCATGCCGCCTGCGAGGAGCGCCGGACTGAGCGACAGCACGAAGCGTCGCGCGGGCCCTCGATACAGAGGCAGCCCGATGCCGGAGCGGTGGCGAGCGACCAGGATCACGCCGAGCCCCGCGGCCACTGCCGCCGCGGCCAGCCAGATGAGGAGCCAGTGCGAGCTCAGCGCCGGAATCGAAGCGACCCCGGCGGCGATGAGCCCCACCGCGCCCATGGCGATGCCCGCGGTCCCCGGCACTGCGAAGGCGCCAGCGGCATCGATCGAGGCGCGGATGTAGTTCAGCGTCCCGAGGGCATGGCTGTCGATTGCGACGGTATTGTTCGAGCGCATCCCGAGACCCGGCCTGCGGCGGAGGATCGCGACGACTCTATGCAGAGGGATTCATTACGTCAAGTACTCTGCGATACAGAGTGACGGAGATCTCACGACTGACTTTGGCTCGGCCTGAGCCGTTTCGTTTCCCAAAGAAGGGGCCCACAAACGAAAGCGGGCGGGATCCCTGCCCGCCCGTCACATCGCCGGGACCGGGCAGGCGCCCGGTCCCGATGGGAGTGCTTCAGAACTTCAGGAACAGTCCCGCGTTGAGGTTCCAGCTGTTGATGGAGGTGTTGAAGATATTGACCGACGTGATCCGGGTGAACTCGGTGACGAGCAGCAGATTGGACGTGAGATTGTAGTAATTGCCCAAGGTCCACTTCGAGTTCCTTTCCAGGGCGCACGTTGCCGCGGTCGCCGTGCAGGAAGAAACGTCGAATGCCGTAGGATCGAGTTTGCTCGATCCGTAGTTCACCCCCATCTTGTCCTTTCCGACCGTGTAGGTGACCTGCGCGAGGAAGCCGTCGGAATCGCGTGCGGTGCCTTGTCCGTCATAGTTGAAAGCGAACAGCCCCGTCGTGCCCACTCCCTTGGCGCGGTAGTACCAACCGAGCACCTCGAATCCGTGAAAATCGTACTTGCCGCCTATGTCGAAGGCGTCGGCGCCGAACGCATCGTAACTACCCGCGGGCGAGGCCGCCGAGCAGCCGCCCGCAGTCAAGCCTGCGCACGGGATGCGCTGCTGCTGATACAGCCCGCTGGCCGAGAGGTACAGCGATCCCACGGTGTAGGCGATCTTCGCCTGGAAGCCCGGGGTGCTGTGGTTGAGGGGCGTCTGGCCGAGCGAGTTGAGCGGATCGAAGATGCCGAACGTGACCTTCGCGCCAGCCATGTCCGGCGTCGTATAGTCGATCTGCGACAGCCAGTCGGTGTAGATGTAGCCGAGGCCGATCGATCCGAGCGAGGTGTTGGCCGGAGCGGAGTAGTCGCCGTTGCCGGCACCCACCCCGAGCAGCGTCATGTCGTTGAGGATCACGTCGGAGGCGAAGAGGCCGATGTTGCGGCCGGCCATGATCGTGCCCATGTGATCATTCCCGACGGTCAGGAAAACCTGACGGATGTCCAGGCCGGCGGAGCCGAGGGCCGTGTGGCCCAAATTCGAATTTGCGATGTCCTTCAGATTCGGGCTGCCGCCGTCATTGGTGCTGATGCCCGGATAGAGCCCGAAGTCGAACCCTATCTTGAAACCGTCCTGTTCGGTCGTGCCGGCCACCGAGAGGGCCGCGGGCAGCAGCCCGTTGCTCACCGCCGAAGAGTTGTCCGACGTGGACGAGGATGTGCAGGCTAGTGGCAAGTCTGCGGTGCCCGGTACGCCTGCGGGGTACTTCGCGCAGTGCGAATAGATGTAGTGAGCATTGACGTTGCCGTCGAAGGACAGCGTCCATTTGCCCGCGGTCACATCGATTGCGTGCGCCGCAGGCGCCGCGAACGATGCCAACACGATGGCTGCCAGAAGGCCGGATCGTTGATTTTTCATGAGAGAGCCCCTCCTCGAGGCCGAGCGGCTGCAACGGCCGTGCCAGAACAGCGGCCTGCTGTTGCGCGCGCGATACAGGCATTGCGAGGCGTGCCATCCTGTTCCATTTTGCGGTACGTAATGGCACAAGGCTGTCACGTTCGTGGAACGTTGCCCCACCGCGTCGAGCGCCCGAGGCCGAAGGGGCGTCTGACCCCCGTGAAAACACCGGGTTGGCGCCCGTGCCGCGCTTGCAGTCCCTCCGTGGGCGTGTTTCTCTAGCGTGACACTGTCACGGCGGTGCGTGGCATTCGTGACGCACCCGCCGCACGATGGTTGGGAGGCTCGTATGACGAACGCAACGCGCAGTTGGCCCGCTCCCCCGATGGGCGATTTCCCCGCGACCGAGGCCGCGGGCGCGCAGCCGCCGCGGCCGCCGCCGCTCACTCTGGAGGAACTCGCGGGTGAGGACCCGCAGATGCTGCGCAATATCCGCTGCGCGCACCGGATCGCGGACAGCAACGTGTCGGTGCTCATCCAGGGGCCCACGGGCTCGGGCAAAGAGGCCTTCGCCCACGCCATCCACCTCGCGAGCCGCCGCGCCGGCCATCCCTTCATCGCCGTCAACTGCGCCGCCATCCCCGAGACTCTCATCGAGAGCGAGCTCTTCGGCTACAAGCCGGGCGCCTTCACCGGCGCACGCCGCGAAGGGCTGCGCGGCAGGATCGTGCAGTCCTCGGGCGGCACGCTGTTCCTCGATGAGATCGGTGACATGCCGCTCGCACTGCAGAGCAGGTTGTTGCGCGTGCTGGAGGAGCGCGAGGTGGTGCCGCTCGGCAGCGAGGGCGCGATCGCCGTCGACCTGCACGTGCTCGCCGCGTCCCACCGCAACTTGCGCGAGATGATCGCGCGCGGTGCGTTCCGGGAGGATCTCTATTACCGCCTCAACGGCATCACGCTCGAGTTGCCCGCCCTGCGCGAGCGCACGGACAAGGAGCGGTTGATCCAACACGCGCTCGCGGCGGAGACCGGCAACGGCCGGCCCGCGGCCATCGAGCGCGACGCCCTGCAGCGCCTGCTCGCCTATTCCTGGCCCGGCAACATCCGGGAGCTGCGCAACGTGATCCGCACGGCGCTTGCGATCTGCGAGGGAGGGGTCGTCGGGGCGCTCGACCTGCCGCGCGAGATCCGCGATGACGAGCCCTCATCCGACGAGCACTTGGAGCCGAGACCGGGGCACTTCCCGACGTCGCTCGCGGAAGCCGCACCGGCCGCGGAAGGTTGCCCGCAACCCGCCCTGCCGCGCAATCGCCTGCAGGCGGCCGAGCGCGCCGCCCTGCTGCGCGCGATCGAGGAGCTCCACGGCAACATGAGCCGCGTCGCCGTGGAGCTCGGAGTCAGCCGCAACACCCTCTACCGCAAGATCAAACGTCACGGGATCGTGCCCGCCAGGCGCGGCTGACCTCCCGATGCAGGGACCGCTTCGGGGAGCGGTCCGGTCTCGCCGGCCGAGGACATGTCAAATGTCCCGGCCGGCTGGCCCGCCGCTTGCACCACGGCAGAGGTCCGTGCCTGCGCAGGCCGGCAACAACATGAGGGCAAAGAGCTCAACGCGGCGGCCGAAGGTCCGCCTCGCACCGGCGCACCGACTCCAAAGGCCGCCGGCGGGAGGCGGTCCCGTTCTCGTGACGCGCTCGGGCCGGGTCCGGCTCAACGCGACGGCGGCGGCCATTCTCGCTCTGTGTGACGGCACGTACACGGGGGCGGAGATCGTCACCCACGTCGCCGGCACGGCTGATCCGGCGCTGGCCGCGGACGTGCGGGAATTTCTCGAGGCCGCCCGCCGCAGCGGCTGGGTGGTCGAGCGCTGAAGCGAGCCGGTGTCTTTCAGCGAGGACACTTGAAGTGCTCGCTCCGGGAGCTCGCGCACGGGCTCGTCGCAAAGCGACTGGCGGGCGGACATGCAGTCCGCTCCGGGCTTTCGCGGAGCAGGGACCTGGCAGCGGAATGCGCGGGCCGGGGACCTCGCCGCCAGGATGGCCAGTGGTGCGGCCCTGCTCCAGGCACCGCGAGCGTTCCGTTGCGATTCGTCGTAGGATGCCACGGCAACCGTGGAAACTTCCTCCGATCCCGCCCGCCGCAACGAGCGGCTGGACGCCCCTCGTGCGGCTGGCGCCCAACCGGCCCTGGATGACGTGCGCGAGCGAGCCGCGCCGAGGGAGTCCCGCCCGCCGGCCGAGGCTCCGCCCAGCCGCAATGACCGCGAGCCCTGGTTCAAGCGCCGCGGCGTCGTCATCGCCGGAGGGTTAATCCTCCTGCTCCTCGTGGTGCTGATCGGCGCCTGGTGGTGGTACGAGAGCGGTATCGAGACCACGGACGACGCCTTCCTCGAGGCGCATGTGGTCGATGTCTCCCCGCAGATCGCCGGCCAGGTGACGCGCGTCCTGGTGGAGGAGAACCAGCTCGTCCATGCCGGCCAGCCGCTGGTCGAGATCGATCCGTCCCAGTTTCGCCTGGCGCTGCAGCAGTCCCAGGCTTCGGAGGAGCAGGCGCAGACGGCGCTTGGACAGGCGAAGGCGAGCGTCGCAGTCGCGCAGGCGAGTCTCGCGCAGGCGGATGCCGACGTGGCGAGTGCCCGGGCCACGGCTGTCCGCGCGCGGCAGGACCTGAAACGGTACGATCATCTGCGCACGATCAATCCGCGGGCGATCGCGCGCAGCACCATCGATCAGGCCGTCGCCGCCGCCCGCAGCGCCAACGCGCAGCTGCGCGCGGCCCGGCAGCGCGTACAGAGCGCCCTTGCGCAGATCGACTCTGCCAAAGCCGCGGTGGCCGGGGCGCGGGCCCGGATCGCCACCGCCAGGGCCGCCGCCGCGCGGGCCAGGCTGAATCTCGGCTACACGATGGTCGACGCCCGGGTCGAGGGCCACGTCGCCAACCGTACGGTCGCGGTCGGAACGTACGTCACGCCCGGCCAGCAGATGATGGCGATCGTGCCGCTGCATCTATGGGTGCGCGCCAACTTCAAGGAGGACATGATCGCGAGCCTCAGGCCCGGGCAGCGCGTCACGATCCACATCGACGCCTGTCCGCAGGCGGACGCCCGCGGCCACATCGAGTCCATCCAGCGCGGCTCGGGCGAGGCGTTCGCACTGCTGCCGCCGGAGAACGCAACCGGCAACTACATCAAGGTGGTGCAGCGGGTGCCCGTGCGCATCGCGCTCGACACCATCCCCTCGGGCTGCGTGCTCGGGCCGGGCATGTCGGTAGAGCCTACCGTCAAGGTGCGCTGAATGCCCGCGCCGCCCGGCTCCGCCGGCGCCGCGGGCCACGAGTGGACTCCCGCCCGCTCCGCCGCCGGCAACCACAGCCCCTGGCTGATCGCGAGCGTCATTTCGATCTCGGCGTTCATGGAGGTGCTCGACACCGCGATCGCCAACGTGTCGCTCGCGCACATCGCCGGCGCGACCGCCTCGAGCTACGACCAGGCGACGTGGATCCTGACGAGCTATCTGATCGCCAATGCCATCGTCATTCCGATGAGCGGCTGGCTCTCGGACGTGATCGGCCGGAAGCGCTATTACATGGCAAGCGTGGCGATCTTCACGGCATCCTCGTTCTGCTGCGGGCTCGCACCGTCGCTCACCTTCCTCATCATTGCGCGCATCGTGCAGGGCATCGGCGGCGGTGGGCTGCAGCCGGTCACGCAGGCCATGCTGATCGACACCTTCCCGCCGGCCCAGCGCGGGCGCGCGATGTCGGTGTACGGTCTCACGGTGATTCTCGCGCCCATGATCGGGCCGCTGCTGGGCGGCTACATTACCGACCAGTTCTCCTGGCACTGGATCTTCCTCATCAACGTGCCGGTCGGCATCCTCTCGCTGGTGCTGGTGGAGTGGCTGGTCGCCGAGCCGCCGCTGCTCGTCGAGGAGCGCCGCCAGCGCTGGGCGCGGGGCGTGCATTTCGACTGGCCGGGCGCCGTGCTGATCGCGCTCGCGCTCGGTTCCCTCGAGGTGATGCTCGATCGGGGCGTGCAGGATGACTGGTTCGCGAGCCCGGTCATCCGCGGCGCAACGTTGCTCGCGGGCGCCTGCTTCATCGCCTTCGTCGCCTGGGAGCTCATCGAGCCGGAGCCGCTGCTCGACATGAGGCTCTTCAAGTACCCGAACTTCGCTTCGGCGACCGTCGTCATCATGACGGTCGGCGTGATCCTCTTCGGCACCACGCAGTTCATTCCGCAGCTGCTGCAGCAGGTTCTCGGCTACACCGCCCAGCAGGCCGGCCTCGCACTCACGCTCGGCGGTGTCATCACGCTCTTCAGCATGCCCGCCGCGGGGGTGCTCGCGGACAAGCTGCAGCCGCGGTATCTCCTGGGGGCCGCGCTGTTGCTCGAGGCCGGGGCACTCTGGCACATGAGCGGCTTCGCCACGACGGTGACCTTCGGCCAGGTGGCGCTCGCGCGCATGTGGCAGGCCGCGGGAATCCCCTTCCTCTTCGTGCCCCTCATGAGCGCCGCCTATGTCGGCCTGCCGCCGGCGATAAACAACCGGGCCTCGGCGCTGATCAACGTCGCGCGCAATCTCGGGGGCAGCATCGGGATCTCCCTCGTGCAGGCGCTGCTCGCGCGCCGCGAGCAGTTCCATCAGGTGCGCATGGTCGCCGGCCTGCAGCCGCTGAACCCCGTTTACCGCCACGCCATCAGCTCGCTCGTCGCGAAGCTCGAGAGCCGTGGCGCTCCCGTTGCCCAGGCGCCGCGGATCGCCGTGGCCGAGCTGTATCGGACGGTCGTACGCCAAGCGCACATGATGGCGTACCTGGATGTGTTCTGGACGCTGATGCTGTTCGTGCTCTGCGTCGTGCCGGCGATCTTCCTCATTCGCAGCCGCCCGGCAGCGAAAGCTCCGGCCCCGAAGGAGTCCGAGGCCACCCCGCACGCGGCGCTCTGAGAGCGGAGTACAATACGTCACATGAGTGAAACGACGCCTGACGGCGTGGTCGCATACCAGCCGCAGGAGCTCAAAGCCCTGCTCGATGCGGGCCGCGTGCTCCTGGTCGACGTGCGAGAGCCCATGGAGTACGCAACCGAGCGGATCGCGGGCGCGCTGCTCTACCCGCTGTCGAGCTTCGATGTGGCCCATCTGCCGCCGAACGGGGAGCGCGCAGTGGTCTTCCATTGTGCCGCGGGCGGCCGCTCGCTGACGGCGGCGCGGATGCGAAAGGCCACAGGGCAGCCGGCCGCGCACATGGCTGGCGGCATCTCGGAGTGGAAAGCCCAGGGCCTGCCAACCGTGCGGGTCGGCTCACGCCCGGCTTGAGCGACGACCCCGGCTACCCCCGCGCGATCCGCTCGTTCGTCACTCGCGCCGGGCGCATCACGGCCGCGCAGGAGCGCGCGCTCGAGGAGTTCTGGCCCAAGTACGGCGTCGACCTCGGCGCCGCGCCGATCGACCTGGATGCGGTCTTCGGCCGCCGTGCCCGCCGGGTCGCGGAGATCGGCTTCGGCAACGGCGAGAACCTGCTCGCGCTCGCCGCCTCGCGGCCGGAGGAGGATTTCCTTGGCATCGAGGTGCATCGGCCGGGCGTCGGCCGGCTGCTGCTGCAGCTCGAGGAGCGCGGGCTGGGCAATGTCCGGGTGGTCTGCCGCGATGCCGTCGAGGTGCTCGAGCGCTTCCTCGGTCCCTCGAGCCTCGATGAGATCCTGATCCTCTTCCCCGACCCCTGGCCCAAGAAGCGCCACCACAAGCGGCGCCTCATCCAGCCCGCCTTCGCGGCGCTGTTGGCGCAGCGGCTGAAGGAGGGCGGCATCCTGCGGCTCGCCACCGACTGGGAGCCTTACGCGGCCGAGATGCTGACAACGCTCTGCGCGGAGCCTCGGCTGCGCAACCTTGCCGGTGAAAGCGGCTTCGTGCCGCGGCCCGCCCAGCGCTCGCCCACGCGGTTCGAGCGCCGCGGCGAGCGCCTGGGGCACAAAGTCTGGGACCTCGAGCTGCGGCGTGTGTAGCCCGCGGCTGCCGCTCAGCCCGGCTTCATGAAGAACGCCGTGCGCAGGCCGTCGATGACGAACTGCACCGCCAGCGCCCCGAGCACCACGCCCAGCAGCCGCCCGGTGACGTTCACGCCGGTCACGCCCATCAGTCCCATGAGCCGGTCCGCGAGCAGCATCAAAACGAGCGTGATGGCGAGCACCGCGGCCACGGCCGCGAGCAGGATCAGGAACTGCACCGGCTCGCGCACGATGTGCACCGGGCCGAACCACAGGAGCACGGTGGCGAGGGCTCCCGGCCCGGCGATGAACGGGAACGCCACCGGAAACACCGAGATGTCCGCGCGCCGGCGGCTCTCCGCCCGCTCGTCGCTCGAAGTGCGGCTGCCCGATTCCCGGGCGAACACCATCTCGAGCGCGAGCAGAAAGAGGAGGACGCCGCCGAAGATCCGGAATGCCCCGAGGCTGATCCCCATCACGGCGAGGAAGGGTGCCCCGCCCAAGGCAAAGAGCACGATGATCAGCGCCGCCACCCACACGGCCTTGACCGCCATCCGGCGCTGATACTCCCGCGTGGCGCCGTGCGTCAGTCCGCTGAAGAGCGGAATGAGCGAGATCGGCTCCACCACGACGAAGAAGACGACGAAGAATTTCAACGGCTGCTCGAGCATGGGTCACCGGGGAGGTCACTCGCGGCTTGAAAGCGCCATGCGCGAGGCGCAACATCGATGGCGACCCGGCGCGGCGGGCGGAGGATAACAGCCTCGGGACCCGCGCGCGCAAGTCATGCGTTCCACCACGGAGCGCGATCCGAAGCCTCGGGATCGGGCCTTTATGGAGGTTCACATGGCGGCTCCTACACCCAGTATCGGCGACTGGTTTCGGCTGAGCGGCGGCGAGCTGTTCGAGGTCGTGGCTCTCGATGACGAGGAGGGCACGATCGACATTCAGTACTTCGACGGCACCGTCGAGGAGATGGAGCGCGAAGACTGGGACGCGCAGTGGGAGGAGGGGGCGCTCGAGGCCGTGGAAGCCCCCGAGGACTGGACCGGCTCGGTGGACGTCGAGCGGGCCGACGAGGAGGGGCGCGGCTCGGACAACGGCAACGAGGATCCGACGCTGCGCGCCGGCGGCGCGCTGGACGGCATCGATCTCTTCGAGTTCGATTGAGCGAAGCGCTGGATCCGGGCAGCGTCGCGAACGAAGCGCGGTCGCGAGCAAAAGCGCGGTTTTCTCGCGACCTACGCCACCTGCGGCGGCGGCGGGCACTTCCCCTTGCCCGACCTGCGCGAGCCCTTCACCGACACCTTCATTCCGCGGCCAGCGCCTCGAGATCGGCATCCGCGGCGATGAGGACGATGTCGCCGATCACTTCGAGCGGCACCGCCCGCAGCTGCTCGCCCGCGCAGGGACCGGCGAGGCAACGGCCTTCATCCTTCTCGAACAACGCGCCGTGCGATGAGCACAGAATCATCACCCGATCCGGCGTGAGGAACCGGTGCGGACGCAGGTCGAGCGGATGCCCCGCGTGGGGGCAGCG
>DASTAC010000017.1:0-27111 GCA_035713045.1 Steroidobacteraceae bacterium | reverse complement strand
CGGGGTCTCGCTGCGCAAGGCATTTCCCGGGCCGCCGTGAATACGTCCCTGTAGTCTGCGGGAAAAACATCCTTGTTTTTCACGCCCCGGGAAATGCCTTGCGAATCAAGCCCCCGCCTGATGATGCTGCCGTTCATGAATAATCCGGGTCAGGTGACTGGAGCAAAGTCGGCACGCTGCCGCTTAGCACGGGCCGTCCTCCTTACTTACGGGCTTTCACACGACGCCACCGGTCGACCCTTTTCCAGACGGCGTAGGCCGGCACTCCGGCGGCGATCACGAGCAGTGTCGCCCCCGTGTTGCGCGGATCCGTGACCAGGGCATTGGCGATGATTCCGAGCGAGGCGATGAGGAAGAGCGCCGGCACCACCGGGTAGCCGAGCACCCGATAAGGGCGGGGCAACTCGGGCCGCCGCCGCCGCAGCACGTAGACGCCGGCCACCGTCATCACATAGAAAGGCCAGATCCCGAGGATGAATCGGTCTGCGAGCTGGGCGAAATCGTTCTGCAACACGTAGGCACAGCCGAGCCCGGCGGCCAGCCAGATGGCCACCGAAGGACTGCTGAACCGCGGCGACACCCGGGCCACGGCGCGAAAGAACAGTCCCTGGTCGGCCATGGCAAAGAGCACCCGCGGCCCGGTCATCATGGAGCCGTTGAGGCCGCTGAAGGTGGAGACCAGCACCACGGCGGCGATTACCGCGGCTCCCGCCCCGCCGAACGCCGGAACACGCGCCGCCACCGTCGCTGCCACCAGGCGGGACGAGGCCATCTGCGAGGCCGGCAGCGCATGCCAGAACCCCAGATTGACGATGAGATAGACGAGCATCACGCAGCAGGTCCCGGCGATCAGCGCACGCGGCAGCGTGCGCTGCGGCTGCGCGATCTCGCCTCCCATGAAGGAGAGATCGGCCCAGCCGTCATAGGTCCACATGACAGGGATGAGCGCCGTCGCGATCAGCGATGGCGTCGCCCCCTGCCAGGCGAGGAAAGCGGGCGGCGAGACATGGCCGCGCACCGCGGTGAACGCCAGGAGTCCCAGCGCAAGGACCGCGATGTACTTGGCCGCGGTGGCCAGGCTCATGACCGCCGCGGCACGGCGCACGCCGATGTAGTTGATGGCGCCGATCAGCAGGATGGCGAGCGCGGCGACCCGCCGCACGTCGTCCGGGGTCAGCGGGATGAAATATCCGAGATAGTCCGCAAAGATGGTCGCGGTGGCGCCGAGCGCGGCCGCCCGGACCACCACGAGCTCGGTCCATCCGAAGAGGAACGCGGGCAGCGGCCCATAGCATTCCAGCAGGTACGCGAAGATGCCGCCCGAGCGCGGCAGTGCGCCGGCCAGCTCGGCAATCGACAGCGCCCCGCACAGCGCCACGAGCCCCCCCAGAAACCAGCAGAGCATCGCCGGCCCGGGTGAGTCAAGCAGCGCAGCCACCGTCGCCGGCACCCGAAATATCCCGCTGCCGATGGTGACGCCGACGACAACCGCCGCCGCATTCCACACCCCGACGGTGCGCGGCATGCGTTCGCCCCAGCGGTCTGTGGCGGGAGTTTGAGATGACGTATCGATGCGGCGCGCCCGTCCAGGGTTGTCTGAGAAGCCACATTATAGTGGCCGCACCGAGCCTGAAAGGGCGTTCAGGGAGTCCGCGCCCCGGGCGGCGTATACTGCTTGAAGCGGTTTCGGCACAGGGAGTGCCCAGAGCGGCCGCCGGAACGCGAGACTCATGAAGGTTCTGATCGTCGAAGACCAGCAGCGCCTCGCGCAGCTCCTGAAGCAGGGGCTCGCGGAGCGCTCCTACACGGTTGCCTGCGCGCGCACCTGCAAGGAGGCGCGCGATGCCCTCTGCGAGACCGCGTACGATCTCATCATCCTCGATCTCGGGCTGCCCGATGGGGACGGCCTCGATCTGCTGCGCGAGTGGCGCAAGAACGGCTTCAAGGAGCCGGTGCTCATCCTGAGCGCGCGCGATGCCGTGCAGGACCGCGTCAAAGGCCTGGACCTCGGGGCCGACGACTACCTCTCCAAGCCTTTCAGCTTCGAGGAGCTGCTCGCGCGGGTGCGCTCGCAGCTTCGCCGCCAATCAGAGGTCAAGGAGACGGTGCTCGACTACCGCGGCATCAAGCTCGATCTGCTCAGCCACACGGCACACCTGAACGGGCAGCCCGTGGAGCTCACGCGGCGCGAGTTCGCGCTGCTCGAGATCTTCATGCTGAACCCCGGACGCATCCTCACGCGCACGCTGATCTCGGAGAAGATCTGGGCATCGCACTACGACGTCGATACCAACCTGCTCGACGTCTACATGAGCCGGTTGCGCGCGAAGCTGGAAAAATTCCAGGAAAAGCCGCTCTTCAAGACGGTCCGCGGGGTCGGATATCAACTCTTATGATGCGGTCGATCAGCACGCGGCTCGCCGCGTGGTATGCCCTCGCGGCGACCGTGACCCTGGCGTGCCTCTTCGTCGTCGGCTATCAGCTCCTCGAAAGCTATCTCATCCACGGGCTGGACCTGCTCAACACGGCGGAGTTCGAGCAGATTCGCGCGCGGCTGGGCCCCGACTACCGCACGCTCAGCCTGGAAGCGGTCAACGAGCGCATCCGCACGACGACGGAATATGCATCGGTGCTCTTCTATTTCGACGTGAACATCCCGAAACACAGCACGGTGTTCTATTCCGCCAACTTGCATGGCCATCCGATTCCCGATGTCCCGAAGAAGCACCGCTACGACGCGTCGATCCCAGGCATAGGCCCGCTGCGGGTCGCGGAATTCATTCTGCCGCCCTTCGACGTCACCATCGCCACCTCCTCCGCCCAGGTGCTCAAGGTGATGGACGGGTATGTGGAGGTCTGCGCGGGGCTGCTCGCCGCCATGCTCGTCGTGAGCACCGTGATCGGCATCGGTCTGAGCCGGGTCGCGCTGCGGCCCGTGCGTCTCATCCGCGAGACGGCGAACCGCATCCGCTCCGACAATCTGAGCGAGCGCATCCCGGTCTCCGGGGTCCGGGACGAGATCTCCGAGCTCGCTCGCCTCCTCAACCAGATGTTCGATCGTCTGGAGTCCTCGTTCAAACAGGTTCGCCGCTTTGCCGCCGAAGCCTCCCACGAGCTGAAGACGCCGCTGTCGCTCATCCGCCTGCAAGCCGAGAAGCTGCTGGTCGCCGGCAATCTCTCCCCCGCCGACGAGGAGTCGGTGCAGATGCAGCTGGAGGAGCTCGCGCGCCTCAACCAGATCATCGAGGAGCTGCTCTTCCTGTCGCGCGCAGAGGCGCGGGCGATCACATTGCAGCTCAAGCCGCAGGACCCCTCCCGCTTCCTCCACACGTTCTCGCAGGATGCGCGCGTGCTCGCGGAGCACCATGGGCGCGGCTTCGTCCTGGTCCGGGAGGGAGAGGGCCTCGTCGCCTTCGAGGCGCAGCGCATCCGTCAGGTGCTCCTCAACCTGCTCGCTAACGCGGTGGATGCCTCTCCGCGCGATGGCGTCATCACGCTGCGCTCGACGTTCGGGTCCGGCATCTGGCGCGTCAGTGTGGAGGATCAGGGACGCGGCGTTCCGCCGAATGAGCGCGAGCGCATCTTCGAGCGATTCGTTCGCCTCGGCGAGCGCGGCAGCGGCGAGCGCGGCAGCGGCCTCGGGCTGACAATCTGCCGCAGCATCATCGAGCTGCACCACGGCCGCATCTGGGCGGATGCTGCGGTGGGCGATCAAGGCCTCAAAGTGACCTTCGAGATCCCGGCGACGCCGCTCCTCGGGTCCCCAGCCAAGTCCGCGATCTCTGGCGAGCCCGCGAACGCGGACGCCTGAGGGCGCCTCGCGAGCCCCGCGCGCGGCCGCGGAGAGCGCCGCGCAGAGCTCAATGAAACCGGACGAAACTCAACAGCGTCAAGGTGACCACGATCGCGCCGCCGATCCGGATGGCGATCTGCGCGAAGGGCATGAGCTGCATGCGCTCGGCGGCGGTCAGGATGGCCACTCCTCCGGTGCCGCCCTGCCCTGCGTGCGTCGCGTTCACGAGCGCAGCCTCGATGGGATACAGGTTGACCTTGCGCCCCACCCAGAAGCCTACTGCGATCAGGGTCACCACTGTCGCCAGGATCGTGAGCAGGTTGGCCGGCGCCAGCGCCGCGAGCAGCTTGTCCCAGGGGGTCCACGCCACGCCTACCATGAAGAGGAGCGGATACGTCCCCACCTTGGCGAACAGCTGGAACACCGCATCGGCGCCGATCTCGAGGCGGCGCGTCACGGACCACCCGAGCTTCATCGCGACGGCGACCACGAGCATGATCACCGGCGCCGGAAGCTTCCATGCCTTGAACGCGAGCTCGCCCACGAGATACAGGGTCACGGCAGTCACCATGCCAGTCGCAAGCGTCATCACGTCGGCGTGCGGCAGGGACTCGTCGTTCTTGAGCAAATCATCCATGTCCCCGCCCGGCTGCAGCCTGCCCTCGCCCGACCACTGCGGCTTGCGCTTGCCGAGCAGGTTGAGTCCCCCTGCGATCAGCACCGAGAAGAGACTGCCGATCATCACGGCGGGCAGCACCTGAGCAAACTGGCCGCCAAATCCCTGGTGCAGCGCCCCGGCATATCCCACCGACAGAGGGACGGCCCCGTCGCCCACGCCGCCCGCCATCACCGGCAGCACGACGTAATAGAGCGCGTGTTTCAGGCCCAGACCCAGCGCCGCGCCGACCGCCCCTCCCACGATCACGGCCGCCACCGTGCCGGCCGCGAGCGGAGCGAAGATCTTCACGAATCCCCGGATGAGCACGGTCCGGTCCATCGCGAACACGCTGCCGACGATCACCGCCGAGATGTAGAGGAAAAGATAATTCGAGGTCTTGGTGAAGCGGGTCACCGCCCCCACCAGATCCACGGGCAGCACGTGGTAATAAGCGAGCGCCGATGGCAGGAACGTCGCCACGATCACAGCGCCGCCGACCAGGCGCAGGCCCGGAATCCGCTGCCCGACCTCCGCGCAGATGAAGGACAGCAGCACGATGAGGCCGATCATCATCGGCAGGTCCGTCGCCACCTCATGGTGGCCGACGAAGTACCAGAGCACGGCGGCCAGCACGACTGCCACGGGAAGCGGCACGATGCCGATCCGCCAGTCCATCAGCCGCTGCCATGCCCGCGCCCAGCCCGGGATGGCAGCCGGACGCCCGGAGCCGCCTGTGTGGGGGTCGGTCCGGTCGTCCGGCCGCGAGGGGGCGGCGGTCGTTGCGTGATTCGCCAATTCAGCTCCTTCGCGCCGCGTCATCGGAGCGGGTCAGTATAGTCCCCGCCCGCTTCCGCGGTCACCCTGCCGGTCAGAACGACACCGTCACGTCGCCGTACACCAGCCGCTCAATTGGCGAATACGTGCTGATGTCCGTGGTCATGAACGCGTTCGAGAAGGCGTTCGGGAAATACGGCGGCGAAGCGTTGTTGAGGTCGTTGACGCCGAGAGCCAGCACCACCTTCCTGCCGCTGCCCTCGCCTCCGAACCGCCAGGTATACGCGCCGCGCAGATCGAAGGAGGTGTAGTGCGGCACCTGGACGAAGTGCGGACCCGTTCCGCCGGCACCCGCATCGGTGATCGAGGAGATGTAGGTGTTGGCGAGACTGATGTCCAGATTCCGGTACGACCAGTCGACCGTCGTGTAGAAGCGGTACTTGGGCAGCGTGCCGGCGAAGACGCCGAGGTTGCTCGCATTGCCGGCATATTGGATGGACGGATCCCCCAGACCGTCGGAGAACTTGTACGAATCGAATGCCATGGCGCTCGTCGACACCGTCCAGGTGCCATAGCTGCTCCACGGCAGGATGTACAGCGCCGAGAGGTTCCAGGAGCGCTCCCTCAGCACCGCCAGATTGGTGAACCGGTCCTCGACGTAGATGTTCTGGATGTTGGTGGGGTTCGCGGCCAGGTAGGACTCGAGGGCGCCCGGGGCGGTGAACGGGTCCGTACCGCCGAAGTTGACGAAGTTTCCTTCCCCGAGATTGTGGAAGAAGGGCGACGCCGATCCCAGCTTGTTGACGGAATTGAAGATGTTGTTGAAGCCGATCCCGCCGGCGAAGCCGTAGAGGTTGATCGAGGAGAACTCCGCGGTCACTTCCAGGCCGTTGACGAGCTTCGGCCGGAACGTGAAGCCGATGGAGCGCGCGACCGCGATGGCCGGCTTCAGGCCCGGATTGTTGCCGTCCTCACCATTGAAAGTGAGGCCACCGGTCTTCAGGGCGCCGATGCCGAACACGTTGCCCGGAATGACGCCCGTCACCTGCCGGGTATCGTACGGACCGTACGCCTGGAAGAGCGGTGGCGCGACGAAGGACTTGGTGTAGTTGCCGATGATGGCGAACTGGCTGTCGAAGGGAGCCCAGCGGAAGCCAAACTTCGGATCGGTGGCGCTGCCGGCGTCGCTGTAGTGCTCGAACCGGCCCGCCGCGGTCAGCTCCAGCTGGTTCAGGCCCGGGACGGCCATGCGGCTCGAGAAGACCGGGACGCGCGTCTCCGCGTACACGGCGCTGTCGTCACGCCCGTGGCTAAAAGGGTCCGTATACAGTCCGTTGAGCCAGTTCTGATCGTTGCCGGTGGTCGTGCCCGTCACCGGGTCGGTATTGCGTCCATTGGGGTCGGCGTGGCCGGAGACTTCCTCGCGCCGCCAGCTCACGCCCACGGCAAGGCTCAGCGCGCCCGCGGGCAGCTTAAACAGATTGCCCACGGCATGCGCGTCCCACGAATACAGCTTGCTGTCGCCGTGCAGCATCTCGGTTCCGAAGATGTTTGCGAGCGTAGCCGTCGGATTGCCAGTCACCGCGAACGGGTTCAGCGCCGGCACCAGCATCGTCGGATTGGCCGTCGAGAAGCCGCCGTACACCTCACTGTAGGCGCCGCCGGGAGCCGAGGCGCCGCTGGCGCTGTAGCCACCCGCGACGGCGGCTGCGAGATTGGGCTTGTAAATCAGGTTGGTGTCCGCCTCGCTCAGCTTGCTCTCGCTGTAGTCGACGGAGGTTTGCCAGGTCCAGGTGCGCGTGAGGGTGCCCTTGAGGCCGGCGGAGAACTGATACGCGTCAGTGGTGTCATAGACCGCCTTGGGGCGGTTGAGGTCCGCGAATGTGGCGGACGTGGCGGTCGACAGCGGGTCGTAAGGCGACCCCGCCGGCACGCTCACGACGGCATTGGAGAACGGCTGACCGGCGGTCTGCCACGCGGTCGACTGCACGTTGTTTTGAGAAATGAGGACGTCTCCGAATGCTTCCACGTTGCCGCCGAACAGCGGCCTGGAAGTGATGTTCGCGACGAAGTTCTTGTGCTCCTCCTGCTGCAGGAGCATCACGTACTTCGAATAATCGAACCCGTTGGAGAGCTGCGCGGGACTCGTAGGAAAGTAGACCCCCGGCAGCTGCGAGTAGCTGGTCGCCGTGGCGGCCGTTCCGGTCGGCACGGGCGGGTAGGTCAGCCCAGGCGCGAGGCTGTAGCTGCCGCCGGCCACGACACCGGGCAGCGCCGTGCCCGGAGTCACGCCGAACTTCGGGCTGCTGAAGGCCCGGGTGTCCGCCCAGAGCGGCGTCGTCTTCGCGTAGCTGACGGTCGCGGTGATATTGAACGGTCCGACATCGCCGCCCGCTGTGACGAACGCCGAGCGGTCACGGTAGCCACCGTCGGCCGCACCGTAATGAGTCCCGAAAGTCACGCCGTGGTAGTTGTGCTTGAGGACGAAGTTCACCACACCGCCGATCGCGTCCGAGCCGTAGAGCGAGGAGGCGCCATCGGTGAGCACGTCGACGCGCTCCAGCGCGGCGGCAGGGATCTGGCTGACGTCGACGAAATCCTTGCTGCCGGTGAGACCCGCGACCGCATCGATCGCGAGGCGCTGCCCGTTCAACAGCACGAGCGTCGGGAGGTTGCGCAGCTCGACTTGCGATCCGCCAGCCGTGAACTGATTGTGGTTCTGGGCATTGCTGCTGCCCGCATTGCTGCGGCCGGCGAAGGCGGGAACGGTCTTCTGCAAGGTGGCGAGCATGTCGCTCGACACGCCGGTCGCCTGCAGGGTGGATGCATCGAGGCGGGTGACCGGAACGGCCACCGCGTCGGGGCTGGTGGGAATCAGCGTTCCGGTGACGAGCACCTCTTTGATCTGCGGCAGAGCCTGGCTCGATGCCGGGTCGGCGGTCTGCGCAGTGGCTTGTGTGGCGCAGAAGAGACCGAGACCGGACAACAGAAACGCTTCAGCGCCGGGAACCCGGCGGGAATGACCCTTCATGTGAACCCCCCCTGGTGGATCTGCCGGGGGACGCTACGCGGGGAAGCTTAATGATGGCTGAAATGATTCTGACGCGATTTTCAGGCGCTTCCCACCGGCGACACTAGTAGCGCCGGAGCAACGATTGGATGTCGGCGCGCTCGGCCCCGATTGCCTGGTAGAGCGGCACGTGCTTCCACCTGGGGCCGCCGTTGACGATCGCGGCGAAGGCGATCCAGCCGCCATTGCGCTTGCGCAGGTATCCGGCGATCCCGCAAACGGACCTCGGGTTGTCCAGAGTGCCGGTCTTCAGGGCCACCCGGTCGAGCCAGGCCTCATCGCCCTGGCGCAGGAAGACGAAGGGTGCATCGCGCGGCACGACCAGGCCGCCGTAGAACGCCGGAAAGTGGCGCGGGTCGTGATATTCGTAGGCGAGCAGGCGCACCAGATCGTCTGCGGACAGTCGGTTGTCGGTGGTGAGCCCGCTGCCGCTATAGAGCGGCGGCGGGACGAGGGACGCGGGGCGGTCGCGTGCCTGCACCCGCTCGACGAAGTCCGACAGCAGCCGGCCGGCGGCGGCCAGCGCCTGCGGCGGGTGATCGTCCACGCTCGCCGCCATGTCCATGGTGAGCACGTCCGCGATGTAGTTGTTGGAGAACCGCAGCATGCGCCCCAGCTGCTCCTGCAGGCTCAAGCCCTCGACATCGCCAAGCTCATAGCTGTTCGGCGGCGGACGGGTGGCGCGAACGGCCACCTGGCCCGCCACCTGGACGCCGATCTCGCGCAATGTTTCCTTGAGCAGCAGGCCCGCTCCGACCAGCGGATTCGACATGGAGCGATATACGGTCTGGTCGTCCCCCATGGGAACGTCGCCTCCGATCTGCAGCATGTCGTCGCCGGCGGCGTTCGTTCGCCTCTCTATCCAAAAGGTCTGCCGGGCGCGCGGACCCACGGTGCGGATGACTCCCTGGACCGGAATGGGCAGGTGGGCAACCCCGCAGCCGCGCACGAGCGCCGCCGCGCCGGGTGCGGTCGGCCGCACGACGATGCACCAGTTGCCGAAATCGACGCCGACCGAGGCCAGGGGAGCGTTGTAGGCGGTATCGCTGAGCTCGAGCGCGTGGCAACGGTCCTTGGTCTCGCAGGTCACGACACCGAACGGCGCCGGATCGACGAAGAGGTCGCCGCTCACGGCGCTCACGCCCGCGCCGTGCAGCTCCGCGGCGAGCTGCCACAGCGATTCGTCATCGAGAGAAGGATCGCCCGACCCCTGCAGGATGAGATCGCCCGCCACCCGGCCGCGCACGACGGGCGCGTTGGCGAGGAGGCGCGTCTCGAACATCTTGGCGGGCGTCCAGGTCTGCAACGCGAGCGCAGCGGTCGCAAGCTTGGTCAAGGAGGCGGGAGTGAGCCGCCGCGTCGGATTGAGTTGCTCGATGACATGACCGTCGTCGAGGTCGATGGCGGCGGCCGAGACGAGCGCACCGCGGCGCTCCAGCCCCTGCAGCGCGCGCCATTGCGCATGCGCCGGAAAGGCGGCGAGAGCGGCGGCGGCGCAGAGCAGGAGGGAGAGGATCCCGGAGCGTGACGGTGATGGGCAGTGCAGCATGAGGCGGGGAATTATGTCACTCCCGCGCGGCTCGCGCCCAAGGAACTCACGGAAGAGTGAAATGGAACGCAGCGCCGCGATCCGGCTGGCTCTGCGCCCAGATGCTGCCGCCGTGGCGCTCGATGATGCGGCGCGCGATCGAGAGGCCCACGCCCGTGCCTTCGAACTCCGTCGCCGGGTGCAGCCGCTGGAAGATTCCAAAGAGCCGTTCGGCGCGGCGCGCATCGAAGCCCGCGCCGTTATCTCGAATCGAGTACAGCTTGTCGCAGGCCCGTGCCGCCCCGCCGATCTCGATGCGCGCGCGCTCGCGGCGCCGCGTGAATTTGAGCGCGTTGGCGGCGAGATTCACCCACACCTGGCGCAGCAGGGACGGATCGGCCTGCGCGTCCGGAAGCTCGCCGATGCTGACCTCGATGCTGCGTGAGGCCTCGGCAGCGCACAGCTCGGCCAGGACTTCCTGCACCAGGGCTCGCATGTCAACCGGCTGCTTCCGCAACGGCTCCCGCCCGAGGCGCGAGAGGCGCAGCAGATCCTCGATCAGCTCGCCCATTCGCGTCGCCTGCGCGGCGACGGCATCGATGTGCTGACGCGCACCGGGCGAGACGTCGGCGGCGAAATCCTCCTGCACCACGCCCAGAAGACCGTCGATGGTACGCAGGGGCGCACGCAGGTCGTGTGACACGGAATCGCTGAAGGCCTCGAGTTCCCGATTCGCCACCCGCAGTTCGCGATTGGCGGTCTCGAGCTCCTGGGTGCGCTGAGACAGGCGCTCGATGAGAGCGGCGTTCTCCCGCCTCAGGCGCAGCATGGCCTGCGTACGCGCGAGGACGCGCAGGATCACGCGAAGATCGAAGGGCTTGAGGATGTAATCGAGTGCGCCGGCCTTCATCGCCTCCACGGCCGTCGCGATGGAGCCGTGACCCGTCATCACGATTCCGGCGAGACCCTGGTCGATCTCCCGGGCAGCATTCAGGAACGCGATGCCATCCATCCCGGGCATCGTGAGGTCCGTCAGGACGATATCGAAGGCGCCCGCGCGCAGCGCGGCCAGCGCCGACTCCGCTCCGGTGAATCCCGTGACCGAGTACCCCTCATCCTCCAGGGTTCGGCACAGCGCCTCGACCTGAGCCGCCTCGTCATCGACCACCAGCAACCGGTTGATCGCGTCGTCGTCCATACGTCACGTCCTCCCCGGGCCGAGCATACGCCACAACCCGCGCAGGCTCACCCGGCGCTGAACATATTGATCCGGAAGCGGAAATGGCCACTGCGCACCCCGCCGGGCCTCACTGCCGGGTGGACGTCTTGGACATGAGCGGGATCAGCGGTACCGCAAGTCAGCCGCTGCGGCACGCAGGCACGCAGTCGCTGCGCAAGCGAGCGCAGATCCCGCCGGTGGGTACGCGCTGCAAGCCTAAGTCTCTAAGAGATCTGAGAAATATTGGCGCGCCCGGAGAGATTCGAACTCCCGACCTCATGGTTCGTAGCCATGCGCTCTATCCAACTGAGCTACGGGCGCGCCGCGAGATTCCAGGCGCTGGGTGCAAGCGTCCATCGAGGAATGGGCCGCCCTGCGCCGGGCCGCGCATCCTAGCATGCTTGCGCATTGCGCGTCGAGAACGCCGGCTTGAGCTTGGCAGCGCCACGATTGCAGAGCGGAACGCGATTGGCTACCGTGGCTCGAGGCAGCCCGTCAAGAAGCAACTCCAGCGGGGTTCGGCCAATGGTCAAGACGTTCTTTCTCGGCGTGATCGTGACGATCCTTGCCGCTGCGGCGTGCATTTACGTGCTTCTTGCAAGAGGGGTGATACCCGCGGGCGCCGACTCCGGCCCCCTGCCCCTCGAGCGATGGGCGGCCAGACTGTCGCTGCGCGCCACCCTCGCAGAGGACGCCCCGAAGACCCCGAATCCCGTGCCGTTGACGGATGCCAATCTCATCGCCGGAATCCAACTCTTCGCCCGGCACTGCGCCGTCTGCCACGGCACCGCGGCCGGAGACGCCTCCACCAGCCCGATCGCCAAGGGCGAGTACCCGAGGCCGCCGCAACTCGCCACTGACGGCGTCGAGGACGATCCGATGGGCTGGACTTACTGGAAGATCGATCACGGCATCCGTTGGACCGGCATGCCTTCCTGGAAGGCGACGCTCTCGGATCAGCAGATGTGGACGCTGGCGCTCTTCCTCAAGAACATGAACAAGCTGCCGCCTGCGGCCGAGCAGGCATGGCAGGCCGTGACCAACACCCCGAGCCCATCCAGCGCTCCGGCCGCCCCGGGCGAATCGAGCACACCGAGCGCTCCGAACGCCCCCGGAGGCTCGAGCGCCCCGAGCACCCAGGGCAACTCTAGCGGCGGCAGCGGCGCCTGATTCGCGCGGCGCGCGCGTTCCCGCGCGGCTCAATTCTCGAGCAGGCTGCGCAGCATCCAGGCGGCCTTCTCATGGACGTCGAGCCGCTGGGTCAGCAGGTCCGCCGTCGGCTGATCATCGGCCTTCACCGCCAGCGGAAAGACCTCCCGCGCAGTGCGCGCCACCGTCTCGTGCCCTTGCTGCAGAATCCGCACCATCTCCAACGCCTTCGGCGGCGTCCGCGGCGCATCGGTGATGGCAGCGAGCGCGGCGAATTGCCCGTAGCTTCCCGGCGCCCAGTGTCCGAGAGAGCGGATGCGCTCGGCGATCGGATCGAC
The DNA here is from genome assembly GCA_035713045.1 of Steroidobacteraceae bacterium. Taxonomy (GTDB): domain Bacteria; phylum Pseudomonadota; class Gammaproteobacteria; order Steroidobacterales; family Steroidobacteraceae; genus 13-2-20CM-66-19. Next base: position 14,582 of record DASTAC010000017.1, on the reverse strand, counting down.
CGCATTCCAGAGCTCGGTGTACTGCGCCATGAACATCTGGTGCAGCGTGTTGAACATCGGGCCGGTCACGTTCCAGTGAAAATTGTGCGTCGTGAGGTACAGCGTGTAGGTATCCGCCAGCAGGCGCGAGAGTCCCTGCGCGATCGACGCGCGGTCTTCCTCGCCGATACCGATGTTGATCGCGCCCGCGACGGGCGCACTGCCTGAATTCGCCATGCTCGTCACTCCTCGAAAACTGTCGAATCGGGATCTGGACGGGGACGAGCGTACGGCCATGCCCCGCACGCGCGCCAATGCGCTGTTGCTATCGGCCCGATAGAGGGCCCGAATCGCCGGCATTGGCGCGTACTGCCGGGCCGGCCGGCCTGTCCTCTCGCCCGCGCGTCGGCGATAATCCACTGTCAGCCGGAGGCGCCCGTGAACCGTCGAGCCATCAATCTGCAGCAGAAGTTCTCCCTCTTTTGGGAGCAGTGGCAACCCAAGGTGATCGCCGAGATGAACGACTATCAGTTCAAGCTCGTGCGCATCGAGGGCGAGTTCATCTGGCACGATCACCCGGAAACCGACGAGGCGTTCATCGTCCTCGACGGTACGCTGCGCATCGATTTCGACGATGGTCCGGTCCGCCTGGGCCCGGGCGAGATGTACGTGGTCCCGAGGGGCGTCAGGCACAAGCCCTGCGCGGAAGGAGAAGTGAAGCTGATGTTGATAGAGCCTCGCGGCACCGTGAATACCGGACACGAGGGCGGCGAGCGGACCGCGCCCATCAACAAATGGATTTGACCTTGCGCGGAATGGTGCCGGCGCGAAACGTGGGTGCCTACACGGTATCCGACGATCCGGCGCGTCTCGATCTGCGCGCGATACACGCGTATCTGCAGCGCTCGTACTGGTCGCCCGGCATCCCTTTCGAGATCGTGGAACGCGCCGTCCGCGGCTCGCTGTGTCTCGGCGCCTACGATGGCGCGGGCGCCCAGGTCGGCTTCGCCCGGTTCATCTCCGACTATGCGACCTTCTGCTATGTCAGCGACGTCTACGTGCTGGAGGAGCATCGCGGCCGAGGACTGTCGAAAGCCCTCATGGGCCTCGCCATGGATCACCCGCTGCTGCAGGGCCTTCGCCGCTGGAGTCTCGTGACCGCGGACGCCCACGGGCTCTATCGCCAGTTCGGCTTCGTTCCGGTGGCCCAGCCGCAGCGGCACATGGAGCGCCTGAACCGCGACATCTACCTTGCGGCGAAGGCGGCGGGTCCGGCCTGAGATTCACCGCTACGGCAGCGGGCGCTCGAGGTCCTCGAGAATCGGACAGTCCGGACGCTGATCCCCGTGACAGCGGTGGGCGAGCTCGGCCAGCGTGTCGCGGATGCGGGTGAGCTCGGTGATCTTGTGATCGAGCTGCGCGACGTGCGCGAGCGCGAGACGCTTGACATCTTCGCTCGCGCGGCGCCGGTTGCGATAGAGGGCGAGAAGCTTGTCGATCTCCTGCAGCGAGAAGCCCAGATCCCGCGCCCGGCGAATGAAGCGCAGAGTCTGGACGTTGCTTTCGTCGTAAGCCCGATAGCGGTTGGCGAGCCGCTCCGCCGGCTTCACGAGCCCCACTTCCTCGTAGAAGCGGATTGTCTTCGGCGGCACGCCGGAGCTCGCGGCGGCCTGCCCGATCGTGAAGCCCGCCTTGGCCCTCATGGCAGGCGCTCTCCCGCGGCCGGACGCCAGCGCCGCAGCAGCAGCGCGTTCGACACCACGCTCACGGATGACAGCGCCATGGCTGCGCCCGCAATGACGGGGCTCAGGATCCCGAATGCCGCCGCCGGCAGGCCGATGACGTTGTAGATGAGCGCCCAGAAGAGCCCCTGGCGGATCTTGCGGTACGTGGCCCGGCTGACGGCGATAGCGTCGGCCACGAGCCGCGGATCGCCTCGCATCAGCGTTACTCCCGCCGTCTGCATGGCTACGTCCGCGCCCGTCCCCATCGCAAACCCGACATCCGCAGCAGCGAGCGCCGGCGCATCGTTGACGCCGTCGCCCACCATCCCTACGGTGCGGCCCTCCGCCTGGAGACGGCGCACCTCGGCCGCCTTCTCCTGCGGCAGCACGCCGGCGAGCACCCTGCGGATCCCGAGCTGCGCGGCCACCGCCGCCGCGGTCCGCTCGTTGTCCCCGGTGAGGAGGACGGTATCGATGCCGATCGCTTGGAGTTGCCGCACCGCCGCGCCGGCCTGCGGCCTGATCGGATCCGCCACGCCGATCGAGCCCAGCCATGCGGGCTGCGGATCGAGCGCCCCGATCCACATCACGGTCCGACCCTGGGCCTCCAGCTGCGCCGCCGCCGACTCGCCCTCATCGATGTTGATGTCGTGCTTCAGCATCAGCCGGCGGTTGCCGATGACGATACGCCGGCCGCCGACGCGAGCCGTCAGCCCCATGCCGGCGTGACTCTGGAAGTCCCGAAGTGGCAGCCTCGAGCCATCCCCGACGTCCGCGCCGACCTCACGGGCCCGCGCGAGGACCGCTCGCGCCAGCGGATGCTCGCTGCCGCCCTGAGCCGCCGCGGCGAGCCGCAGCAGATCGCTCTCCTCGATGCCGTTCGGCACGACATCCGTCACCTTCGGCATGCCCTCGGTCAACGTCCCGGTCTTGTCGAGCACCAGCGTATCGAGACGATGCGCACGCTCGAGAGCCTCGGCGTCGCGGATGAGAATCCCTGCCCTCGCCGCCACACCCGTACCGACGACGAGTGCCGTAGGCGTGGCGAGACCCAGGGCACACGGGCACGCGATCACCAACACCGACACGGCGGCAATGAGGCCTGCTGCGAAGTCGCCCGCCAGCAGCCACCATGCGAGAAACGCCGCCAGCGAGAAAGCGACGACGATGGGGACGAACACGGCGGCGACCCGATCGACCAGTCGCTGCACGGGGGCCTTGCCGGCCTGCGCGCCTTCGACGAGCGCGATGATCCGCGACAGCGTCGATTGATCCCCGACCGCCGTCGTCTCGATGCGCAGGAGACCGCCACCGTTGATCGAGCCGCCGGTCACGCGCTCACCCGGCGCCTTGGCGACCGGCAGGCTCTCGCCGGTCAGCAGGCTCTCATCGACTTCGCTGTTCCCGGCGATCACCGTACCGTCGACCGCAAGGCGCTCGCCGGGCCGCACCACCACGACGTCGCCAACGGACACGGCGTTCGCCGGGATCTCGATCTCCTGGCCGCCCCGCTCGACGCGCGCTCGCTCGGGGCGCAGGGACATCAGCGCCTTGATCTGGGCCGTGGTGGAGCGCTTGGCGCGGGCCTCGAGCCACTTGCCCACCGTGACGAGCGCGATCACCACCGCCGCGGAGTCGAAGTAGAGGGGAGCTCCCGGCGGACGCGTCAGAAGGAGATAGAGGCTGTAGAAGTAGGCCGCCGAGGTCCCGAGCGCCACCAGCAGCTCCATGTTGCCCATGCGCGCGCGCAGCGCCTTCCAGGCGCTGACGTAGAAGCGAGCTCCAATGAAGAACTGCACGGGTGTCGCCAGGACGAGCTGCAGCCAGCCGGGCAGCATGAGGCCGAGTGCCGGCGCGAGCAGCGGCGCACTGAGCGCGACCGCCACGGCTAGACGCCGGCTCTCTTCCTTCATTCGGCGCGTCTCGGCCGCGGCGATCTCGCGGTCGCGCTCCACGTCGCCCGTAAGGAGCTCCGCCTCATATCCAGCGCGCCGCACCGCGGCGACCAGGTCGGCGGGCCGAAGCGCGCCGGCGCTCCCTGCAACCGCCGCGCGATGGGTCGCGAGATTGACCTCGGCGCGCACGACGCCGGGCACGGCGTTGAGTGCCCGCTCGACCCGCAGGGCGCAGGTCGCGCAGGTCATGCCGGAAATCGCCAGCTCGCGCCTGTCCTCCGGCGCCGGCGCGTGATCCTGTCCAGGCTCAGTCACAGCCGGGCAGGCCGGCGCGCCGGCCGAGGGGGCTTCGACCGCGCTCACCGCGCGCGCCTCTGTGGATTCATTGGCGCAGGCCCGCTCAGGCCAGCGCCCCGCTGAAGCCGGCATCTTCGACGGCCCGGATCAGATCCTCCGCGCGGGCGGTGCCCTTCACGGTGGCGCGGCCCTGGGCGAGGTCCACCTGGGCATCGACCACCCCCGGGACCTGGGACAGTGCGCGGCCGACCGCCCCGGCGCACCCGCCGCAGGTCATGCCCGAGATCTGGAGCACGACCGGACCGGCGGATTCATTCGAGCCCTGCAGCATACCCATCGGGATACTCCTTCCAGTTGACTGGAACGTATATATGGCCTCCCCCCACTGGAAGGTCAAGGCGGACTGTTCCGTATGCGGCACTGCGGCTGCACCGCAGCGGCACGGGTCGCCCGGGGCCTCGACGGCGGCCGTCCGCGCACACGTTTTCCGCGCGACTCATGGTTTACTATGGCCGTCCGGACCCACCCATTTCCACGATAGGCGGAGCGAGCCATGGCGGCAGAAAAATTTCCGATCGATCTCACACAGCTGCGGCCGCTGAAGCTCGATCCGAAACTCGGCACGCTCACCGATCAGCAGAAGGCGGATCTGCGCCACAACATCCAGCTCTGCCGCGACGCCATCGTGTTCTTCACCGCGCTCGCGGGCGCAAAAGGACTGTCCGGGCACTCGGGCGGGGCGTACGACACGGTGCCGGAAGTCATGATCATCCGCGCCTTCATCGCCAACGGGGCGCCCATCGTGCCCGTCTTCTACGATGAGGCCGGCCATCGCGTCGCGACCCAGTACCTGCTTTCCGTGCTCGATGGAGCGATGCCCGCCGAGCGGTTGCTGCACTATCGCGAGTTCGAGAGCGGTCTGCCGGGCCACCCGGAGAAGATGCTGACGCCCGGCGTCGAGTTCAGCTCCGGCCGGCTCGGCCACCTCTGGGCGTTCTGCAACGGTGTCGCCATGGCGAATCCGGGCAAGGCCGTCATCCTGCTGGGCTCCGACGGCAGCCAGATGGAGGGAGACAACGCCGAGGCGGCACGCCTCACGGTCGGACAGCAGCTCAACATCAAGGTGCTGATCGATGACAACAACGTCACGATCGCGGGGCACCCGCAGGAGTACATGGTCGGCTATGACCTGAGCCGCACCCTCGCCGGTTATGGCCTGAACATCGCGACCACGATGGGCGAGGATCTCGATGCGCTCTACGTGGACCTCGCCCGCGCCTTCTCCGATCCACTGCCGCACGGACTGGTGATCAAGCGACTGATGGCTCCCGGCATCGCCGGCGCCGAAGGCAGCCCGCACGCGCACGAGGTGCTCAAGGCCGAGACGGCGATCGGCTATCTCGAGTCGCGCGGCGGCTACGAGCAGGCGATCGCAATGCTGAAGGCGGCGCGGCCCGAGAAGAGCCCGCTCACCTACCGCGGCTCCTCGGGCGCGGGCAAGAACCGTGACGATTTCGGCAAGGTGGTGAACGAGATCCTCGATGGCATGAGCGAGGCGCAGCGCCTCGCCAGCGTCAAGGTGTTCGACAACGACCTCGAGGGCTCCTGCGGACTGCAGCACATCCGCAAGAAGCACCCCGAGGTGTTCGTGCGCGGCGGCATCATGGAGCGCGGCAATTATTCGGCCGCGGCCGGTTTCGGCTCGGCTCCCGGCCGTCAGGGGATCTTCGCCACCTTCAGCGCCTTCCTGGAGATGTGCGTGAGCGAGATCACGATGGCGCGCCTGAACTTCTCCAACGTGCTCGCGCATTTCAGCCACAGCGGCGTCGACGACATGGCGGACAACACCTGCCATTTCGGCATCAACAGCATGATCGCCGATGGCGGCCTCACGCCCGCGCACGGCACCGACACGACGCGGCTGTACTTCCCGGTCGACCAGCACCAGTTCGCGGCCTGCATCAAGCGCATCTTCAACGATCCCGGGCTGAGGTTCGTATTCACCACCCGCGCGCCGGTGCCGGACATCCTCGATGCCGACGGCAAGCCGCTCTACCAGGGCAAGCCCTTCGAGCCGGGCAAGGACGACATCGTGCGGGCCGCGCCCCCCGGAGGCGGATATGTCGTCGCCGTGGGCGAGACGGTCTATCGCGCCCTCGATGCGGTCATCGCGCTTGCCGAGAGCGGCGTCAAGGTCGGCCTCATCAACAAGCCCACCGTGAACGTGGTCGACCGCGAGATGATGCAGCGGCTGGCGAGCGCCCCGTTCGTGCTCGTCGCCGAGGGCTGGAACGTGCGCACCGGCCTCGGCAGCCGCTTCGGCAGCTATCTGCTGCAGGCCGGCTTCAAGGGCCGCTACGATCACATCGGGACCTACCGCGAAGGCAGCGGCGGCCTCTGGCAGCAGATGGGCCATCAGGGACTCGACCCCGCCGGGATCAAGCGGGCAGTGCAGGCGTTGCTGTAGCGGCGCAGTCAGTGCTCCGCGGGGCGCAGGCTGAGCAACGCCAGAACCGCCGCGGCTGACGTGCACGCCGCAAAGGCGAATGTCAGCCGCGGCCCGACCGTCCACAGCGCTCCCGCGATCAGGGATGCGAGCAGATACAGCCCGCCGGTCACGAAGTTGTACGCCCCGATCGCCGTGGCCCTGCGCTCCGGCTGCACGTCGGCGATGAACGCTTTGCTCTGGGCCTCGTCGATCGAGAAGAAGATTCCGTAGGCCACGAAGAGCGCGGCGACGTGCCACTTCGACCGGGCGGCGAGAAAGCCGAGGCTCATGAGCAGGTAGATCACATAGCTCGCGGCGAGCACCCGGGTCCGGCCAAGCACGTCTCCCAGCCGGCCGGCAATGGGCGCGGCAATGACGAATACGACGTTGAACAGCGCATAGAGCAGGACGGTATCCCTTGCCGAGAAGCCCACGCCGTAGGCGCGCAGGAGCAGGAAGCCGAAGCTGAAATATCCCAGCGAGAACACGCCGGCAGCGATCAAGTAACGCTTGAAGCCCGCGCTCAACGTCCGCCAGGACTGAAGGAAGCGCTCGCGCTCCAGATGCGCACCCGGACGCTCCGGCATGAAGGCCAACAGGGCGACGGCAAGGACAGCTGGAATCACGGCAATCCGGAACAGCGTCCGATACGTCGGCAGGCGGTCGCCCATCCAGGAGAGAAGTCCATAGGCCAGGAGCGGACCGAGCACCGCCCCCGACTTGTCGAGGGCCTTGTGGATCCCGAACGAGTATCCGCGCACGCTGCGCTCGGCGACCGCCGAAAGCCAGGCGTCCCGCGGCGGCCCGCGGAAGCTCTTGCCCAACCGCTCGACGATGCGAAACGCGGCAAGTACCGGAACCGAGGCTGCAATCAGCAGAATCGCCTTTGCGACCGTCGAGAACCCGTAGCCCATCAGGGCCAGGGGCTTGCGCCGGCCGGTGCTGTCGGCGAGCCATCCCGCGAGATAGTCGAGCGAGCACGATGACAGGTCGGCCAGACCTTCGATCGTGCCGAGCAGAACTGTGGAGGCGCCGATCACCGTCGTGAAGAAGACAGCGAACACCGAGAAGATCATCTCGGAGCTCACGTCCGTCAGCAGGCTGACGACCCCGAGCCGCACGACATCGGGATGGATCGCGGAGGCATCCCTGCGCGGCGCCGGACTCTGGGATTCATTCACGAGAGGAGCCATGTTCCGCCGCGGCAGCCGCGGGGACGATCAGCGGAACTACGTACGGTGGGGCCGCCGCCGTGGTCCACGCGGCAGCGCACCCTTGCGCTCCCGACGTGCCCGGCCGCAGCCCGTGCCCATCGATCCCGCCGTCAAACCGAGGGCCATCAACCGTTCGCCGTGCTCTTGGCTCCCGGCGAGCTGGGCCGGGCAGGACCGGAGCCCGCGTTGAACACTAGGAGGCCTGCGTCCCGTGTGCCGCACTCGAACGCCTCGCGGGCAGGAGCCGCGCGGAATTCAGAATGAAGGCGAGCTCGGAGGCGACGTGGATGAACGCGGCCAACAGCGGGTTGAGCAACCCCACTGCCGCAAGCGCGATGCCGAGGGTGTCCACCCCGATCGTGCCCGCGAAATTCGCCCAGATGATCCGGCGGGTGCGGCGGGCGATGGCGAGCGTCTCGGCGAACCGCGCGAGATCGTTCCCGAGCAACACCACATCGGCACTCTCACGGGCGACATCGGTCCCGGATCCCATGGCCACGCCCACCTGCGCTTCGATCAGCGCCGGCGCATCGTTGATTCCGTCGCCGACCATCGCGACGATGCGGCGCTCGCCGGCCAGGCGCTGCACGTAAACGCGCTTGTCTTCGGGGAGCAGGTCGGCGGCCACCTCGGTAATGCCCAGTTGCGTCGCGACCCGTTCGGCCACGGCCCGTGCGTCGCCCGTCAACAGCACCGTCCGCACGCCCATGCCGTGTATCGCGGCAATCGCGCTTCGCGCCTCCGGCCGGAGCCGGTCCGCGATCTCGATCGCGCCCAGGAGAATGCCCGCGCGCGCCACATAGATCTCGGACGAGCCCCGATGAGCACCCGCCAGGGCCGCGGGCACGGAGATGCCATGATCCTGCATGAGCGCCAGATTCCCGACGAGCACCTTCTCGCCCCTCACCGTCGCGTCGATGCCGCGGCCCGGTCGATAGCCGAACTGTTCAGGCTCGATGAGTGTGCGGCCGGAGGCGCGCGCGTGCTCGACGATGGTCTTGCCCAATGGATGCTCGGAACGCAGCTCAGCCGCTGCGGCGGCATCGAGCAGCGCCATCGGGTCGATGCCCTCGGTCGGGTGCAATGCGCGGATTTCCGGTCGCCCAAAGGTCAGCGTACCGGTCTTGTCCAGGACGACCGTGTCGACCCGCCCAAGCTGCTCGAGATAGAGCCCACCTTTGACGATGGCGCCGACGCGAGCCGCGCGGCCGATCGCCCCGAGGATCGCGAGCGGCGTGCCGGCCGCGATCCCGCAGGCGCCGGCGACAATGATGACCGAGATGGTCGAGCGGATATTGTGGGTCAGGAGGTAGGTGAGGAGCGCCGCCGCGAGTGCGAAGTAGACAAGGTAGCCGGCCAGTCGATCCGCCAGGCGCTGTACCGGTGCCCGGGACCGCTCCGCCTGCTCCACCGCCTCGATGATCTTGCCGTAGCTCGTGTCGCGTCCGATCCGCTCGGCGCGGATCTCGAGTGCCCCGGATTGGTTGATGGATCCGGCGAATACGGCGCTGCCCGTAGTCTTTTCCACGGGGAGCGATTCTCCGGTGATCCGTGACTGGTCTACGAAGGAATTCCCGGCCACCACCGTGCCGTCCACCGGGATCCGGCCGCCGGGATTGACGAGGACGGCATCATCCGGCGCGAGTTCCGCCGCATCGATCTCGGAGACGCCGCCCGGGCGACGAACGGCGATGGCCCTGGGCAGGAAATCGAGCAGATCGCGGATGGCACGGCGGCCGCGCGATACCGTCATGCCCTCGAGGACCTCCGCGACCAGAACGAAGAGCGTGATGATGAGCGCGGTGAAGAACTGCGCGATGGCCGCGGCCGCGACGATCGCGATGGACATCGAGAGCTCCATCGTCATGCGCCGCGCCAGGAGATTCTCGAATGCCTCCTTGTAGATCGGCCAGCCGCCGATCGCGAGTCCCAGGATCCCGACCACGCTGACCGACGGCACCGGCTCCCAGAATCGGAACCAGACTGCGGCGGCAGCGACAGCCACTACGGCAATGCGGGCTGCTTCGATCCACGAGAACTCGTGCTCGTGATCATGGTCATGGTCATGGTCGTGATCATGCTCACGGTCATGATCGTCGTCTTCGGCGGCAGGAGCGCGCACGGTCTCCGCGGCAATGCCCGCGTGAGCCGCGGGAACCGTGGTTCTTGCCATCGCCTGATCCGCCAGCTCAGGCGTGATCACCCGAGGCTCATCGTTGCTCATCGAAACCTTCCGGCGTGATGCCGCCTACTTCAAATACGCGCGCAGGACCTCGACCAACTCCTCGGCACTGTCGCGGCGACTCGAGTCGTTCCCCGGTTGCGGACCGGCGAGATGCGTCTGGATGTGATCTTCCATCACTTCGACCATCAGGCCGTTGACGGCGCCGCGCACGGCCGCGATCTGCTGCAGGATCTCTGCGCAGCCCCGCTCCGCCTCGAGCGCCCGCTCCAGCGCCTCGACCTGGCCCCGGATGCGGCGCACCCTGGACAGAAGCTTCGACTTCTCACGCGCCGTGTGACTCATCGGTGGCAACCCATATACCCTACCGGGGTATTGTATCTCGGGGCCACGCCAGCGTACAGTGTCAAGATGTGAGTCTCTGAGTCGGCGACAGCCAGGATGAGCGCCCTGACGATCTTCGGCCTGATCGCGGTGACCGCGATGCTGGTGTTCTACGCGCTCGAGGAGCGCCATCCGCTCTGCATCCTCGGTTTCGCCGTGGCGTGCGCGCTCGGCTCGACCTATGGGTTCCTGCAGGGCGCGTGGCCTTTTGGAATCGTCGAGGCAGTATGGACGGTCGTCGCCGTGCAACGCTGGCGGCTCAAGCGACGCAGCCACTCCCGGACAACATCCCATCCGGCGGCGAAGTTGCAGTAGTCATTGCAACGGCCACCCGTGGGCAATTCCACCATTTCGCGGATTGCCGCCAACCGGCTCACGCCGATGCAGTTCGTGCTCGGCTTCGGCGTGGTCAGCATGCTGGCCGATTTCGTCTACCAGGGCGCCAGGGCCATCGTCGGACCGTACCTGGCAACATTGGGGGCCTCCGCGGCAATGGTCGGCGCCGTGACCGGCGTTGGCGAAGCCGTGGCCCTCGTGTTGCGCCTCGCGACCGGGCCGATTTCGGACCGCACGCAGCGGCATTGGGCGCTGTCGATCGGGGGGTACCTGACCACCGTGGTTGCAGTACCGCTGTTGGGGATCACGCAGTCTCTGTGGCCGGCCGCGGCCCTGGTCATCGCCGAGCGGTTTGGCAAGGCGGTACGCACGCCGGCGCGCGACACCATGCTTGCCCAGGCCAGCGCCGGGATGGGTCGCGGCATGGCATTCGCCGCGCACGAGGCGCTCGATCAGTCCGGCGCCCTGCTCGGACCGCTGTTGGCCGCCGGAATGATCCTGCTTTCAGGCTATCGCGCAGCCTTCCTGGCCATGGCCGCGCCCGGCGCGCTCGCAATGCTCGCGGTCCTCTGGCTTCGCCGCACGGTGCCTCGTCCCGCCCTCTACGACGATGCGCATGCGCGCGCGACTGCGCACTCCGCCAGTGCCGCGGCGCTGCCACTACCCCGGCGCTTCTGGCACTACTGCGCATTCACCGCCGCGTCGATGGCCGGGTTCGCCACCTTCGGCGTCATCTCCTATCACTTGCAGGCGCGCCACGTTCTCGCCCGCCCGCTGATTCCCATCACTTATTCAGTGGCCATGGCGGCAGCCGCGCTGGCGGCGCTCGGCAGTGGCCGGCTCTACGACCGGATCGGCCTGCGGGGCCTGGTGATTGCCCTGCCGTTGACGGCCGTCATCCCTGTCCTTTCGTTCTCCACAAACGCCACCTGGGTGTGGATCGGAGCGGGCATCTGGGGCGTGGTCATGGGGATCCACGGCTCGACTCTGAGAGCCGCGGTAGCCGACATGGTGCCAAGAGCGCGCCTGGGAACCGCTTACGGCATCTTCACGGCCGCCTACGGTCTGGCATGGCTCGCCGGTTCCACGATCATCGGGGCGCTATATGACTACTCGATCGCCGCAACCGTCTATTTCACGCTTGCCACCCAGATTCTGGCGCTGACTCTTTTCGTTCCTCTGACCCGCCGCGCAGGCGCGCGGTGAGTCAGCACGCGCCGCCGTGATATGATTTCCGGCTCGCCAGAACAATGCTGATCCGCCGCGGCTACGCCGCGCGTTACCAGCAGATCTGCCGCAAGGAGATGTCTCCCGTGCATCGGTTACGTTCCGCCGCCGCCCTCGCCGTCTTGATCGCCGCGCCCGTACTGACCGCCGCGAAAATGCCGGAGCCATCCATGGCGCACGGCATCGCCGTCCGCAACATGGATCTCGGGGTCAGACCCGGTGACAATTTCTTCCTCTATGCCAACGGCACCTGGGTCGCGCGCACGAAGATCCCCTCCGACAAGGCCGGTGTTGGTGTTTTCACGACGCTGCTGGACAAGAGCCGCAAGGACGTGGCCGGGCTCGTGAAGCAAGCGGCGCGGTCCAAAGCGCCGGCCGGCTCCAGCGAGCGCAAGATCGCGGATCTCTATGCGTCCTACATGAACGTGAGGACCATTGATGCGCTGGGACTCGAGCCGCTGCAGCCGCAGCTCGCCAAAGTGAAGGCTGTCCGCGACAAGCAGGAGCTCGCCGCCATGATGGGCAGCCTGATGCGCGCCGACGTTGACCCGCTCAACGACACGAATTTCCACACCGCGAATCTCTTCGGACTGTGGACATCGCCCGGTTTCAGGGATCCGGCGGTCTATGCCCCGTATCTGCTGCAGGGCGGACTGGTGCTGCCGAGCCGCACGTATTACCTGTCGAGCTCCGCGCACATGCGGCGGGTGCGGGCGCAATACTCACGGCACATCGCCGCGATGCTGCGGCTGGCGGGCTACTCTCACCCGGCCGGGAGGGCGGCTAAGGTCCTGGGGCTGGAAGAGGCCATCGCGAAGGTGCAGTGGAGCCTGTCGCAGAACGAGGTCGTCCAGAGGGCCGACAATGTCTGGACCCTCGCCGACTTCGAGCGCAAGGCGCCGGGTCTCGACTGGCGGGCGTACTTCGCCGCCGCTGGCCTGTCGCACCAACGACAATTCTATGTCTGGCAGCCCTCGGCGTTTGCCGGCGAATCGGCGCTGGTGGCCTCGACACCGCTCGCCGTGTGGAAGGACTGGCTGGCATTTCATCTGCTGGAGGAATACGGGCCATATCTGTCGCACGCATTCGCTCAGGAGACTTTCAGCTTCGAGGGCAAGGTCCTGACAGGCGTGCCGCAGCAGCAGCCGCGCTGGCAGCGCGCCGTCGACCTGGTGAACGAGTATCTCGGCGATGCCGTGGGGCAGCTCTACGCGAGGAAGTACTTTCCGCCGCGGGCGAAGGCGCAGGCACAGGACATGGTGGCCCACCTGATCGCCGCCTGGCACAAGCGGCTGCAGGCACTGACCTGGCTGGCGCCGTCGACCAAGGCGGAGGCGCTGAAGAAGCTCGATTCGATATATGTCGGAATCGGGTATCCCGAGACCTGGAAGGACTACTCGGCGTATGTGGTGAAGCCCGGCGACCTCCTCGGCAACGTGTGGCGCGCACGGCTCTGGAAGTACCGCTACAACATCGACCGCATCGGCAAGCCGGTCGACCGGCACGAATGGTGGATGGAGCCGCAGACGGTGAACGCCGTCAATCTGCCGCTGCAGGATGCGTTGAATTTCCCGGCGGCAATTCTTCAGCCGCCCTTCTTCGATCCCAAGGCACCGGCGGCGGACAACTACGGAGCCATCGGGACGATCATCGGCCACGAGATCAGCCACACCTTCGATGCGGAAGGCAGCGCCTTCGACGCCGCGGGGCGGCTGCGCAACTGGTGGACTCCGGCCGATCACCGGCACTTCGAGCAGGAGGCGAAGGCATTGGAGGAGCAGTACGACCGTTACCAGGCGCTGCCCGGCCTCAACGTCAATGGCGAGCAGACCATCGACGAGGACATTGCCGATCTCGGCGGCCTCATGGCCGCGTACGAGGCCTATCACGACTCGCTGAACGGCAAGACGGCGCCCACGATCGACGGTTTCACCGGCGACCAGCAATTCTTCATCGCCTTCGGACAGAACTGGGGCTCGAAGGTCCGCTCAGCGGCCCTGCGCCGCCAGGTGCTCTCGGATCCTCACGCGCCTGCGCAATTCCGTGCGGACACGGTACGCAACTCCGACGCGTGGTACAAAGCGTTCGATGTCAAGCCGGGAGAGGCGCTGTATCTGCCGCCGGATGAGCGGGTACGGATCTGGTAGCAGCCGCACAGGCATACTCGGGCGGCTCGAACATCGGGCAAGCCAGGGCCTCGCGGACTCCGTCCGCGGGGCCGGGATTGGACGGCCCGCTCCTTGGGCACCGGAAGCGATTTCGCAGGGGCGGGCTCGTGCGGCGCCGCGAATCGCGGAGGCCAGGAGGAACCCGGATACAGATGGATGCTGGAGAAGTCGAGCTTGCCTGCGCACGTTGCTGCACCAGCGGTTCAAAAGCAGCCGCACAACATTTGGCTGCTTGCGGGCGAGGATGTCACGCAGTGCTCGCGGTAGTGCCAAGCACGTGCGGTGCGCGTGGTGGTCATGTGCGCGAGGAGCCCGTCGAGCTCGGCGCGCTGCGCAGCAGTGAGCTTTCCGCGGTCCTTCAGCAGCACCCAGCGCAAGCCCTTGAGGCTCGGATCGAGCTTCTGCTCGAGTCGGCGCATCTTGTCGATCGCCTCGGAGGCATGGGCGATCAAGTAGAACTTGTCGAAGGTGATCTGGGCGTTCGGAAGGTGATCGGTGACGCCGCGGATGAAGGCGGGCCACATATCCATGCTGACCGACTCAATCTGTCGCGATGCAGTCTCTCGGCGAGCTCTCGTACCGATGCAGCTTCTTCCCGCCGAACTTCCTTTAGCAGTCGAAGCCGCTCATCCGATAGGGTGCCGAGCATCTGCTTGAAGTCCACGAACGTCAGGTGCTCCTCGCGTAC
>DASTAC010000016.1:0-90171 GCA_035713045.1 Steroidobacteraceae bacterium | reverse complement strand
CCGGGTTCCCGAGTCCCGTACGCAAGAGCATCCGAAGTGCCCGCGCTGCAAGGCATCCATTCTGGCAGGCGAGCCGGTTGCGTTGGATGGCGCCTCTTTCGCCGCTCACGTCGAGCGGGCCACGCTGCCCGTGCTCGTCGACTTCTGGGCGCCCTGGTGCGGACCGTGCGCCATGATGGCACCGGTGCTGGATCGCACGGCAGCGCAGCGCGCCACCGGGCTTCGCGTAGCGAAGGTCAACACGGACGAGCAGCAGGAGATCGCCGCGCGCTTCGGTATTCGCAGCATCCCGACCCTGATCCTCTTCCGCCACGGACGCGAGCTCGCGCGCCAGTCCGGGGCAGTGGATGCCGCCACCCTCTCGCGCTGGCTGGACCGCGCTCTCTACTAAGAAGCGCTGGATCGGGGCATTGCGCTGCGCAGTCCCTGCTGCGCGCAAGCCCGGGGTAGCCATCCTGGCTACCCGTGCGACGCATGCGTCGCACCCTGCCCCGCCCAGCGTGCCTGGGCATAGGCTTGCGCCGTTTCATGATTCGGGGTCGACCGTCGGCCGATGGGGAACTCCTGAGAGCTGTTCCCAACATCCGCGCGCGGTGACGCCTGGCGGCGCCTGCGCCGCGGTGGTGCAAGCGCCGTCATCCGCCACCCATCTCGATGCAACGGCGCCGTCAAGCGGCGCCGGTAGGGTGACCAGCCGCCCGAATCCCGCAATGGAGGCATGGGGCATGGTTATTGCAAACCGCACTCGTGTTCGATCCAGTGCCGCCACCCGCATGATGCGCCTCTCCCGCCCGCCGCCGACCCGCAACCTGCGGGTCTTCTGCATCGCCGCCCGACACCGCAGCTTCAAGCTCGCGGCCGACGAGCTGCACCTGACACCGTCCGCGGTGAGTCACCAGATGAAGGAGCTGGAGGAGGCGCTCGGCGTGGAGCTCTTCGTGCGCAAGTCGCGCGCGCTCGAGCTCACCGCGGCCGCATCCACGCTGCTCGAGGAGATCGAGCCGCTGCTGACCGCGCTCGACCGCAGCCTGGCGCAGGTCGCCCGCCGCGGCGGCGGCAGGCGGACCCTGCGCATCCTGTTGCCGCCATTCTTCGCGAGCGAGCTCTTCATCCCGAGGCTCACCGGCTTCTGCGCCGAGCACCGCGAGATCGACATCCAGATCGACACCCGCGATCCGCGGCCCTCCCTGCATCCGCCCGGGGCCGACGTCTCGATTCTGCTCGCCGATGCGGAGCCGCAGGGCGTGCAGGTCTCGCGCCTGTTCGCACTGTCGCTGACCGCGGTGTGCGCGCCGCAGCACGCCGCGACGGTGGCCCGGCTCGGCAGCGCGGCGCTGCGCGAGCTGCCGCTCATCATCCACAAGCCGCGGCCCTGCGCGTGGGCAAGTTGGGCGGAGCAGATCGGCCTGCAAGCCCCGGAGCCCAAGAACGTGATCGAGCTCGACACGATGTATGCCGCGGTGCGCGCCGCCGAGCGCGGCGTAGGCATCGCTCTCGTGCCCTCCACGCTGTGCGAGGCATGGTTCCGGTCCGGCTCGCTCGTGCGCATGTTCGCCACGGAGCTCGCCACTGCCGACACCTACTTTCTCGTGAGCCGCCGCAAGGATGCCGCCAGGCCCGAGATCCGCGCCCTCACCGAGTGGGCACTGGGGCAATTCCGCGATGGAGCCGAATCCTCTTCACGCAGTGTCGAGGAGGCGTGCGGATGAGCACCGCTCACTCGTCGCCGCAATTCTTTTCGTTTGTCGCGCGCCGCCGCCGTCCATATCCTGACACCGTCACATCGGCACTGTCAGGAGATTGCAGCCATGTCGTCATTTCGCCGTAACATCCGCCGCGCAAACTCCGACCGACGCTCACGGGCGATCGGCGCCGGGCTCGCGCTCTCACTGATGAGCTCGGCCGCGCTTGCCGACGGAGCGCACCGGTTCGTCTTCACGGCCTACAGCGATGCGGCCGGCGGAGCCGACGTCGTGGCGGGACGCTACCATGCCGCCCTGGAGCAGCTGAACGGCCGTCCCGGCACGGTGGACTCCGATGCTTCGGCCGTCAACACCAACCTGTGCGTGGCGTACTCCATGACGCTGCAGTTGGGCGAGGCGCGCGCCGCATGCGACGCCGCGGTGCGCACGGCCAGAGAGCGCCGGGGCCTGCCGGCCGGGTCGTGGAATGGAATACGGCCGTCGTCCGATGATTCCGAGGCCGTCGCGTACGCCAATCGCGCCGTGATGTACTGGCTGCTGCATGACCAGTTGGCGGCGCAGAAGGACCTCGCCCGGGCGCAGAAGCTCTCGCCGCGGTCCGCCTTCGTGGCGCGGAACCTCGCGGCGCTCGAGGTGCACACCCGCCTCGTGGCGCAGGCGGGCGCACCCGCCCCGAGGCGCTGACCGGTTGCCCGAAGCACGATGTTCCCCGCGCCGCCGGCGGCGCACGAATGGTTCAATCGGGCCCGGGAGACGAGGCCGCCCTACCCCCCTCAAGGGCGGTTTTCGTCTCCCGACGCCCACCAGCCGGAGAATTCCGAGCCGGTCAGCGACATGTGCGACACGGGTCCGTACTCGGCGAGCGCGCCCCTGATGCGCGCCGCGTCCCCGATCGCGACGATGGCCACCGAGTCGGAGGTCGGGAACGCCTCCTCGATCACCGCGTGTGCCTCGGGCACATCGACCGCGGCGAGCTGCGCGGGATAGTCGTCGATGTAACCTCTGCCGAGACCGTAGAGCTCGATCTCCGCCAGCATTCCGGCCCAGTCCGCGGCCGTCTCGAGTCCGAGCGGGTACTGACCCAGCGTGTAGGCGCGGGCCGAATCCAGCATCGACCGGTTCACCCCGTCGCGCCGCAGGCGGTCGAGGGTCCGCAGCGCCAGATCGATGGCCGTGCCGGTGTTCTCCGTCTGGGCGAATGAGCGCAGGGAGAACTCTCCGGGCACGCTGCCGCGCGCGAAGCTGGAGCGCGCGCCATAGGAGAGGCCGGATTTGATGCGCAGCTCGGTGTTGAGCAGCGAGGTGAATCGTCCGCCGAAGAGTGTGTTGACCAGATCGAGCGCGGCGCGCCGGGGATAGCGCTTGTCGACGCCCACGTTGCCGATCCAGAAATATGTCTGCGCCGATCCGGGAAAGTCGACCAGCAGCACGCGCCGGCCGGTGAACGCGCGCGGGCGCGGCAGCACGGGAGGCGGCGCGGGGGTGCGGGGCCAGCGTGAAAAACTGTCGGCGGCCATTCGGGCGAGGAGGCCGTCGTCGATGTCTCCGGCCAGCACGAGGATCAGCCGCTCGGCGCCGAATTGCGCCTCGTAATAGCGTTGCACGTCCTCGCGGTCGATGGCGGCGAGGGAGGCTTCGCTGCCGAATACCGGCCGCCCGTAAGGGTGATCCCCGAACAGGAACGCGCGGCCGTACGTGCCGATGAGCTCCGCCGGATCGGAGTCCTTGGCGGCCTTGATGAGCTCGACGTGGCGGCTCGCCATCTCCTCGAGCTCTTCCTCCTCGAGCAGGGGCCGCAGCAGCGCGTCGGCGAGGAGGTCCAACATGAGTTGCTGGTCGCGCGCGAGGAACTGTCCGCGGACGGTGATCGCCTCAGCGCCGGCCCCCGCGCCGAAGCTGCCGCCCACGCCTTCCACGACGTCGGCGAAGGCATAGGCGTTGCGCTCTCCGGCGCCCTTCTCCAGGAGGCCGGCGACCATGGAGGCCACGCCGGGCCTGGAGGAAGGATCGCCGAGGGCGCCCCCCCGCAGCACGGCGCTGAACGCTACCAGCGGAACGTCGCGGCGCGGCACCAGGATGAGGGACACGCCGTTCTCGAGCGAGAGCCGTTCGTGCTCCGGTACGCGCACGGTCATCTTCGGACGCTCACGGGAGCCGTGTCGGGCACCAGCACTCCGAGCGTGCGCCGCCGCTCATCGAGGATCTCCAGCGCAATGGCGCGCAATTCCTCCGTGGAGACGGCGGCGATCCGCGCCGGAGCATCGAACAGCTTCGACCAGTCGCCGTGGAACACTTCGTACTCTCCGAGGAGCTGCGCCTTGCCGTCGACGGCGGCGAGCTTCTTCCACAGACCCACGGTGGCCAGGTTGCGCGCCCGTTCGAGCTCCGCCTCGGTGATGCCATCGGCCGCCACCGCCGCGAGCTCCGCGTCGAGCGCCTCGCGCGCCTCCTCCGGGTCCGCGCCCTCGGGCAGCGCCAGCGAGAGCCAGAGCAGCCCGGGATCGAATCCCTCCTGCCAGTGCCCACCGACCTCGATCGCCAGCCGGCGGTCCTCCACGAGCGAGCGGTGCAGCCGCGACGCGTCGCCCTCCACGAGGGCGCAGAGCAGCAGGCTCACCGCGGGCGCTCGCGGGTCGGCTGCGCGCGGCGCCTTGTAGGCGCACTGCAGGAGCGGCGTCTGCGCTTTGCGCCGGATCAATATTCGCCGCTCGCAGAGCTGCTCCGGCTCCACGGCGCGCACGGGCGGCGGCGGCACCTGCGCGGGGATGGGCTCGAAGTAGCGGCGCGCCAGCTCGAACGCGCGATCCACGTCCACGTCCCCCGCCAGTGCGAGTGTCAGATTATTGGGCGCGTAATAGGTGCGGTAGAAGGCCTGCAGATCCTCCATCCGCCAGGACTGGATGTCGGCGGGCCAGCCGATCGTCGGAAAGCGGTACGGGTGCGCGACGAACGCGGCCGCCTGCACCTGCTCCGCGAGCAGGCCGTGGCTGTTGTCCTCGACCCGCAGTCGCCGCTCCGAAGCGACCACGCCGCGCTCGCTCTCGATCACCTCGGGAGTGAACGCGAGATGCGCCACCCGGTCCGCCTCCAGGTCGAGCACGCGCTCGAGGGCGCGCGCCGGGAACCAGTCCTGGTAGACCGTCACATCATCGCTGGTGAAGGCGTTGTTGGCGCCCCCTTCGGCCTCCATCAGCCGATCGAACTCTCCGGGCGGATGGCGGCTCGTGCCGTTGAACATCATGTGCTCGAAGAAGTGCGCGAGGCCGGTGGCGCCGGGCGACTCGTTGCGGCTGCCGGCGCGCACCCAGTTGTAGAGGGCGACGTTCGGGATGTTGTGCACCGGCCAGACGATCACGCGCATCCCGTTGGCCAGCGTCGTCGCGCGGACGGCTTCCCTTCCTGACACGGTGAGCTCGCGGGGGGCGGCGCGGCTCGCGCGCCGCGGGTCCCGGACCGGGTCTAGCGAGGCAGCGGGTATGCTCATGAGGTTGCTTTCGCTCCGCGATGGGTATGCGTTTTGCTGTCGAGGGCGCATTGCGGCAATCGAGGACGGCCGTGCACATCGCCCAGGTGGCACCGCTTTACGAGAGCGTCCCGCCAAAGCTCTACGGGGGCACGGAGCGGGTGGTCTCGTATCTCACCGAGGAGCTGGTCCGTCAAGGACATCGGGTCACGCTGTTTGCGAGCGGCGACTCCCGCACCGCGGCCGAGCTGGTCGCCGTCTGCGAGCGCGCCGCGCGGCTGGAGCGCGAGCCGGCCGCGGCTACCGCGCTGCACACGCTCCTGGTGGAGGCCGTATTCGCGCGCGCTGATGTCTTCGACGTGATCCATTGCCATACCGACAGTATTCATCTCCCGCTCGCGCGGCGTTGTCCCGTGCCCGTCCTCACGACGCTCCACGGCAGACTCGATCTCGCCGGCCTCGGCGCGCTGCACCGCGAGTTCGCGGAGCTGCCGCTGGTATCGATCTCGAATGCCCAGCGTTTGCCCCTGGCATGGGCGAGCTGGGCAGGAACCGTCCACCATGGCCTGCCCCTCGAGCTGCACCGTCCGCATTATGACGCGGGAAGGTACCTGGTGTTCCTCGGGCGCATCGCTCCGCAGAAGCGGGTCGACCGCGCCATCGCCATCGCCCGCCACGCCGGGCTGCCGCTCAAGATCGCGGCCAAGGTCGATGGCGCCGACCGGGAGTACTTCGCGACGCAGATCGAGCCCCTGCTGGCCGGCCCCGGGCTCGAGTACCTGGGCGAGATCGACGAGACTGCCAAGACTGAGCTGCTGGGCGGCGCCCTGGCGCTGCTCTTCCCCATCGAGTGGCCGGAGCCGTTCGGTCTGGCCATGATCGAGGCGATGGCCTGCGGCACCCCGGTGATCGCGTTCGCCCGGGGCTCCGTTCCGGAGGTGGTCGACCCCGGCATCACGGGCTACGTCGTGACCACCGTGGAGGAAGCGGTGGCCTGTGTGGAGCGGGTCCGCGGCCTCGACCGGCGCGCCTGCCGGCGGCAGTTCGAGCGCCGCTTCTGCGCGACGCGCATGGCGCGAGAGTATTGCTCCATCTATCACAGCTGCGAGAGGCGCTGGTGTCGGCGGAGAGCGTGAACACGGCGGCGACGGAGTTCTACATCCTGGCACCCGAGGTGCCGGTGCCGGAACGCACTTTCGTGCTCAAGCACGACGACACCTTCGGGCTGTTCAACGATTTCGGCGACATCGCAGCCGGTGCGCGCCACGAGGAGGGCCTCTACCATCAGGGGACGCGGTTCCTCTCGCGGCTGGCGCTGAAGCTCGCCGGCGGGCGCCCTCTCCTGCTCTCCTCGGCCGTGCGGCGCGACAACCTGCTGATGGGAGTCGATCTCACCAACCCCGACATGTATCTCGGCGGCAACGTGATGCTGCCGCGCGGCTCCCTCCATATCTATCGCTCCAAGCTCATCCGGGGGGCCGTGTGCTACGAGCACCTTCACGTGCGCAACTTCACCCGCGAGCCGCTCGACATCTCGCTGTCGCTGGAGTTCGCGGCCGATTTCGCCGACATCTTCGAGGTGCGCGGCGAGGAGCGCCGGCGCCGAGGCCAGCTGCACAAGGCGCGCCTGACCGAGGACACGGCCGAGCTCGCTTATCAGGGGCTCGACGGAGTCTCGCGG
The DNA here is from genome assembly GCA_035713045.1 of Steroidobacteraceae bacterium. Classification (GTDB taxonomy): domain Bacteria; phylum Pseudomonadota; class Gammaproteobacteria; order Steroidobacterales; family Steroidobacteraceae; genus 13-2-20CM-66-19. The sequence goes on along the minus strand of DASTAC010000016.1, from coordinate 83,324 downwards.
CGGACCCTGATCGAGTGTCAGCCCAGGGCGAAGCGCATCAGCGCCTCCGAGCTGCAGCTGGAGACGCACCTGGAAGGCCGGGCGGAGCAGGTATTCGAGATCAAGGTGAGCTGCGCGATCGAGGCGCGCCGCCCGGAGGCGATGTCCTTCCAGGCGGCGCTTGCGCGCGCCGAGCATTCCCAGGCCGCCGGCTCGAGGCTGCGCTGCAGCGTCGAGACTTCCAACGAGCAGTTCAACGCCTGGATGACCCGGTCGGCCGCGGATCTCAACATGCTGCTCACGGAGACGGACTCGGGCCTCTACCCCTACGCGGGCGTGCCCTGGTTCGACACGACCTTCGGCCGCGACGGCATCATCGCGGCGCTCGAATGTTTGTGGCTCGCGCCGCAGGTGTCGCGCGGCGTGCTGTCGTTCCTCGCGGCAACGCAGGCGACGCGCGACCAGCCGGAGCGGGACGCGGAGCCGGGCAAGATCCTGCACGAGGCGCGCCTCGGGGAGATGGCGGCGCTCGGGGAGGTGCCCTTCGGGCGCTACTATGGGAGCGTCGATGCGACATCACTCTTCGTCGTGCTGGCCGGTGCTTACTGGCGGCGCACCGACGATCTCTCGTTCATCGAGACGATCTGGCCCAACATCCGCGCCGCGCTGACCTGGATGGACCGCTACGGCGATCGGGACGGGGACGGATTCGTCGAGTATCAGAGACGGTCCGCCCATGGCCTGCTGCAGCAGGGATGGAAGGACTCGAGCGACTCGATATTCCACGCCGACGGGCGCATCGCGGAAGGCCCGATCGCGCTCTGCGAGGTGCAGGCCTACACCTTCGCCGCCCGGCTGGCCGCCGCGGCACTCGCCCAGGCGCTGGGCCATGACGACATGTCGCGCTCCCTGCGCGAGCAGGCGCACGCTCTGCGCGAGCGCTTCCTCGCGCGGTTCTGGTGCCCGGAGCTCGGCACTTACGCTCTGGCGCTCGATGGCTACAAGGAGCCCTGTCGGGTGCGCGCCTCGAACGCGGGACACTGCCTCTTCGGCGGCATCGCCTCCCCGGAGCACGCCGAGTCGGTCGCGCGCATGCTGGGTCAGGACACGTTCTTCACCGGGTGGGGCGTACGGACACTGGCCGACCGCGAGCTGCGCTACAACCCCATGGCGTATCACAACGGCTCGATCTGGCCCCACGACAATGCGCTGATCGCGGCGGGACTCTGCGCATCGCCCGAGAAGGACCTGGCCGTCAGAATCCTCTCGGCGCAGCTCGATGCCTCGACGTACTTCGAGTCGGGCCGGCTGCCGGAGCTGTTCTGCGGCTTTCGCCGCCGCGAAGGCAAGGCCCCGACCAGCTATCCGGTGGCCTGCTCGCCGCAGGCGTGGTCCGCGGCGGCCGTGTTCGCCATGCTGCAGGCTTGTCTGGGTCTCACGATCGATGCCGCGTCGAGCCAGATCGCCTTCCGCTACCCGCAGCTGCCGCCGCGGATCGAGCGAGTCTCCATTCGCAATCTCACCGTCGGCGAGAGCTCCGTGGATCTGACGCTATATCGGTATTCCGGCGCTGTCGGACTGAACGTCGATCGCCGCTCGGGCAAGCTCGACGTGGCGACGTTGACTTGAGACTCGGCTTCGCAGGCTGAAAAAGAGTGCGCCGCGCGCGGGGGAAGGCGCGTCGCGGCGCATGAGTGAAGCGAACACCGGGGAAGTTGTTCGCGATCGGATCGGCGCCGCTTCGTAGAAGGCGACGCCTGGACGAGGAGGAGCAAGCCCCGTGCCAATTCCAAACTCTCTTCCGAATCAGCAACTTACCATACACTCCCCGACGCCATCCGGGTGACGTGGATTGTCAGCTTGTGACCGGCGGCCGCAATCGGACCTGCCGCACGGTACGAGAAGGTCGTCGACACCCCGGGCGGCGCTCCTCCTATGATGGCCAGCCATGACCGAGCCGCCCAAGCGCCGACTGCTCGACCTGATGGGGCCCTCGCCGACTTTCGTTGCGGCGGGTTGCAGGGTCACCGGAGATGTCGAGACCGAGGGACCCCTGCTTCTCTGCGGGGCCGTCCGCGGCGACGGTCGCGTGGGCGGAATGCTGAGCCTCACGGCGTCAGCGCATTGGGAGGGCGAGGTGCACGCCGCAGCGGCCGTCATCTCCGGGCGTTTCACGGGGCGCCTGGTCGTCGAAGGGAAGCTGGAGATCGGCGCCTCCGCCGTGATCCACGCGGACGTCGTGGCGCATGCCGTCGCGATCGCGCGCGGCGCGGTCGTGGACGGCGACATGACAGTCACGGGAGGACAGCCGGTGGTGCACTTCGATGAGAAGCGGCGCCACGAGCATGGGAGAGCCGTCAGGCGCCGGTGAGCACCGCGCCGAGCTCCGCGCGCTCGTCTGCGGCATCGAGCTCCGCGAGAATGCGCCGCTCCACCCACGTGGGTCCGGTGAGCCGGTCGAGAAATCCGCAGTGCCCGCCGAATCGCGTCACCACGACGTGCAGCGACGGCGGGCGCGCCAAACGCTCGAGCGCGCCTGCAGGGATGATGGGATCATCGAGAGACGTGATCAGGGTGGTCGGCACCTCGAGTCCGGCGAGGCGGCCTCCGGTGATCGAGTAGCCGTCGAGATATTCCTCCAGGCTCCCGAAATTCGTGAAGCGCTGGATGAGCTCCGCGGTGAGGCGCCGCAGGTCCCGCACACCGCGCAGCCCCGCGAAATCGTAATGCGCCGGCCAGGCCGCCTGCTTCTTCAGCAGCGAGCGCCACCACTTGCGCACGAAGTACACCGGATAGCCGACGAACCCGCCCTCCAGCGCGCGCAGCGTGTCGCTCGGGTCCAGAACCGGGGACACCGCGATGATCCGGGCGAGGTCGAGGCCGGCGGCACGGGCCTGCGCGCCGACGCGCAGCATGAAATTGCCCCCCAGCGAGAATCCCACGAGCCGCAGCGGCCGCCCGGCGAGGGTCCTCTGCAGCGCGCGCATGGCGCCGACGACCTCCGGGAGCAGGCAGGAATGAAAGAGCTCCCGATTGAGGTGGTGGGTATCGCCATGGTCCCGCAGGTTGAGCCTGAGGACCTCGAATCCGCGCTCGAAGAGCTGCTGGCCCAGCGAGAGGACGTACAGCGACTCTGCGCTGCCCTCCCAGCCGTGCACCAGCACCACAGGAGTGCCGCGGCTGCGGCCGGGCGAGGAGTGGAAGCACTGCAGGCGCACGCCATCGCCGCAGTCGAGGAGCAGTTCCCGCTGCGCCGCGACCAGCGGGGCGGCACGGCGTGCAATCGGGCCGCGTCTCGCCGCCGTGCTGGCCAGCATGGATTGCAGATGGCGGTTGCGCAGCCAGGGCGGCGGACGGAAATCGTCCTCGGGCAAGGCGGCTGCGCCGCTCAGCGCACGAGGATCTCGACTCGATTGTTGGCCTTGCCGGCTCGGTTCCATTCGCCTGCCGTCAGCTGATCTGTGATCGGGGGATAGGGCTTTCGCAGGATCTCAGGATCGCCTACGGAGGTCTCGACGTCCAGCGCCCCATGGGTCGAGTCGCGGATGCCGGCGATCAGGTTGGCGAGCGCCAGCGGCATGCGCTGCGCCGGCGGCAGCCCCTCATCTGCGGGATTTCCGACCACATCGCATTGGGCAAACGGCGTCTTGCCGGGAGCCAGGGCGTAGCCGTCCACGGCATCGCCCTTCAGACAGAACCTCCCGGCGAAGCTCCGAATCTTCACGACGCCGCGCACGTGGTCGGCCACGAGACGGTCCAGCATGTGCCTGATGACGTCCAGCCTGGAGCCGCCCAGCGGATCGGCCCCATACGGTACGTCGAGCACGAGCGGCTTCGGCGCCGGCTGGGCGGACGCGCTCGGCACCGCCGCGGCGGCCGCTGCCGCGGCCGGCGATACCGGCGCCGTCCCCGAGGAAGCCGGCCCCCCCCGCGAGGCGATGGCCTGGCGCAGCAGCGTCAGCTCCGCGCGTGCCGTCTGCAGGCTGGCGTGATCGCTCCACCAGAACCCCGTTGCGGCCAGGGCTGCGGCGCAGGCCAGGACCGCGACGCCGGCGAGCCACATGGAGGCTCGCGAGCCGCGCTGGGCGGGCAGCAGCAGCGCCTGGATCTCAGCCGTCAGCCGGTCGGTCTGTGCCTCGAGATTCGCCTGCAGCCAGCGGCGCAGGGCCGGCGCGGGGACCGCCTCCGGCTCTACGCCCCCGCCGCCCACGACGGAGACGGATGGCGCACTGTGGGCATGAGGCTGCCGCGAGTGGCTTTCGCCGGCGCGCTGTCCATGCTGCGGCACTGAAGCCGCGGCGCTCCGGCCCTCCCTGGTAACGACCTGCCTTGTAGCGGCCTCTCTCGCGTCGGACGCCATGACCTCATCCAGCGGACTGAAGGTGGTCTGCTCGTCGCTGCGCCGGTCGGCGATCAGGTGCAGCTGATAGAGGACCTTCGACACGTCCGCGGGCTTGATCTGCTTCGGCAAGACGCCGATGGCCCCGAGGGCGCGCGCCTGCCCCAGGTAGACCTCTCCCTCCTGGGACGTGTACATCATGATGGGAATGGTGGCGGTGCGCAGGTCGTTCTTGATCGCCTGCACCGCCTGGAAGCCATCCATGCCCGGCATCATGTGATCCATGAAGATCACGTCCGGGCGGCGGGACGCGAGGTAGCCGATGGCCGCCTCGGCGCTCTCGACGCTGTCGACCTGGATATCGTGCTTCTCGAGGATGCGCGCGAGGAAAAGACGCGCCGACCTCGAGTCATCGACGATCAACGCCCGCTTCTGGGCCATGCGCGAGAGTCTTACATGCGCTGCGCACCGCGCGCAATGGAATTTGCCGCGGGATCAACTCAGCGCCAGGCCGAGCGCGCCGAGCATGGCTCCAAGGACTGCCCCCGCGAGAACGTCCGTCGGATAATGGAGTCCGAGAACCACGCGGGAGGCTGCAATGGTGAGGGCAAGCGGAATGAGGAACCAGGCGAGCGGCGGAAAATGAGCGCATGCCTGCAGCACGAAGGACACTGCGTGCAGCGTGTGGCCGGACGGAAAGCTGTAGCGGTCGAGAGGCACCATGGCGCGATCGATCGCGGCGTGAGTGACGAACGGCCGCTCGCGGACGCAGGCCCGCTTGAGCACTTTGTAGACCGCGACGCCGAGCAAGCCGGTGAGCGCCATCACCACGGCCGGTCGCAGCGCCGGGCGGCCGTACACGCAGGGCAGGAGCATGATCAGCAGATACCAGACGATGCCGTCGCCCACCCGGCTCGCGGCCTGGAAGATCCGCCTTGGAACGGCGAACGCAGCGCCGTGATTCAGCCTGCGGCAAAGCCGGTACTCCGCGGCATCCACCCGCGCGAACCACACACCCAACGAAGAGGTCGGCGCTTGCGTCATAGGAGTCTCCGGGTGGAGAGCTTGCCGACCCAAAGCGTCAGCCCGATGACGGGAATGTGAGAACGCCGTTACGAAACCGCCTCTGCACGGCCGTGGCGCTCGGCACGGCGCTCGCCGGCGTGGCCGCGGAACCTTCCGCCCTGGCGGTCAATCGTCTGGTGCTCACCGTGGGACGAGTGGCATCGCCCCTGGCCATCCTGGAGGGTGTCAGGGTGTCCCTGGACCTGGAGGGAGGCCCGAGGGCGGATGCGCATGTCGCGCGCGCTCAGGTGCGGCGCCCCTCGGTGCCCGCGCTCGAGGATCTGCAACTGAGCTGCGGCGCCCTCGCTCTCGGGCCGCAGGATTTCGCCTGCCGCGCCGGGCGGCTTCAGGCCAGGGCGGGCGCGCTCGGGCCGGTTTCGGCGGGGATGTCGGTGGATTTCCGGCCGGGCAGCCATACCTGGAAGATCGATGCGACGGGCATCCCGCTCGCGGCCGGGCAGGCGCAGATCGCCGGGCTCATGAAGCCCGGAGGGTGGAGCCTCGATGCCCGCGCGGCGGGAGTCGACATCGCCCGGGCGATCCGCCTGGTGCATCCGTGGGCGAGCCTGCCCGCCGGATACCAGGTCTCCGGGCACGCGGATGTGCAGATCGCCCTGGGGAATCGCCGCGGGATGGTCATGCGGGTCGCGGCGAGCGCCGCCGATCTGAATCTGAGCAATCCGCCCGGCACGGTGGTCGCCCAACAGGTAGCCGCATCGCTCTCCGGCACCCTGGCACGGCGGAACGGCGTTCTGACGCTCGATGCGCGTCTGCGAGGCTCACGCGGTCAGGCGCTCGCAGGCCCGGTACTCCTCGACTTCGGCGCCAACCCGCTGACGCTCGATGCCGTGCTGCGGCGCGCCGGCAGCGGCCCGGTCATCGTGTCGCGGCTCGCGCTCGAGCAACGGGACCTGATGCGCGCGCAGGCGCGCGCAGTGGTGCAGCCGTCGGCCCATCCCGCCATCGTGAGCGCCCATGTCCGGGTCGCCAGCCTGCGATTCCCCGCGGCCTATGCCAGCTATCTGCAGCTCGCGCTCGCCACGACCGAGCTCGGGTCGCTGCAGAGCAGCGGCCTGGCGAGCGGCTCGCTCGACATCGCGCACGATGCGGTCACGCGTCTCGACGGCTCGCTGCACGATGTCAACTTCACCGGTCCGGGCTCGCGCGTGCTCATCCAACACGCAAGCGGCGAGATCCACTGGGCCGCCGCCCCCGGCGCGGCGGTGGCGCAGTCCGAGATCTCCTGGCAGCGCGCAGCGGCATACGGCCTGAGCGGCGGCCCGGCGCGGCTGCGATTCTTCGCGTGGCAACATAACTTCGCGCTCCTGGGCGGCAACACGCGCCTGCCCATACTCGACGGCGCGGTCATCGTGCATACCCTGGTCGGACGGGACCTGGGCACCCCACGGGCAAAGGTCGATTTCGACGCCGACGTCACGCCCATCAGCATGCCGCTGCTCTCGAAGGCGTTCGGCTGGCCGCTCATGAGCGGAACCGTCTCCGGCCGCATCCCTCTGGTGCGCTACCGCAACCACGAGCTGACATTCGACGGCAACCTGGTCGCCAGGGTCTTCGATGGCACCATCACCGGCAGCGACATCGTCCTCGAGAATCCTCTCGGTCCGTTCCCGAGCCTCTCGGCGGACGTGCGCGCACGCGGCCTCGATCTGAACCTCGTGACGCATACGTTCGCCTTCGGCTCCATGACGGGCCGGGTCGATGCCGACGTGACGGGTCTGAAGCTCTTCGACTGGTCGCCGGTCGCTTTCGATGCCCGGCTCTACACCATGCCCGGCGATCGCTCGCCGCACCGCATCAGCCAGAATGCCGTGACGCGCATCGCCGGCCTCGGCGGCAGCTCCGGCGCGGTGACGGCGGCGCTCGAATCCGGGGTCCTCCGGTTCTTCCACACCTTTCGCTACGCCCGCATCGGCATCGGCTGCCGGCTGCGGAACGAGGTCTGCATGATGTCGGGGGCGGGAGCGGCGCCCGACGGCGGTTATTATCTGGTGCAGGGCAGCGGCATTCCGCGTCTCGACATCATCGGCAACGTGCACCGCGTCAACTGGCCGCAGCTCATCGGACAGATCGCGGCAGGGATGCGCGAGCACGGGTTCGTGGTGAAAACCGGCGATGGCGACTGAGCAATCGGACGCCGTTCGCAAATCGCCGCCGGGTTGAGGCATGATTCGGCGGCCAGTGCCAGAATGAGGCGTCTGGAGCAGCGTATTGCTCCACGCCAAAGAGAGGATCCAATGAAACGAGCCATCGGCGTCACCGGCCTCACGAGCCTCCTCGCTTTCGCGCTCCTGGCCGGCTGCGTGACGGTCAATGTGTACTTCCCCGCGGCCGAGGCGCAGAAGGCCGCCGACAGGATCATCGACGCCGTGACCGGCAGCACCGGCTCCCCCGGGACCCAGGCGCCGCAATCCAAGCCCCAGACCGCGCCGGCCGCGCAGCCGCCTTCCGCCGAGAGCCGCGCATTCGCCGGACCGCGCTCGTTGCTGCTCGCCGCCACCGGCCGGGTGCTGCAGCTCCTCGTCCCCGTCGCCGCCGCGCAGGAGCACGCGAACCTCGACATCTCCACGCCTCAGATCCGCGCCATCATCGCCTCGATGCATCAGCGCTTTCAGCAGCTGAAGCCGTTCTTCGTCTCAGGTGCGGTCGGGACGACGGCCCAGGGAACGATCGCCGTCCGCGATGCAGGGTCGGTCCCGCTGGCGCAGCGCGCGATGCTGCTGCGGCTGGTTGCCGAGCAGAACCGCGATCTGTCGCTGCTCTACGCCGAGATCGCCAAGGCGAACGGCCATCCGGAATGGGAGTCCGACATCCGCAGCGTGTTCGCCAAGCGCTGGATGGCGCATGCGCGCCAGAATGGCTGGTACTACCGCGACAGCTCCGGCAACTGGCAGCACGGCTGAGCGCGCCGTCAGCGCGCGCCGTCGCCGCCGCAAGCCCGCATCAGGTTAGCGATGACCTCCACATCCGCCGGCTTCACGAGGTAGTGATCGAAGCCGGCCTGAATTCCGCGCTCTCGATCGCGCGGATCACCGTATCCGGTGACTGCGATGAGCAGATGGCCATCGAAGCGGCCGCTGCCGCGGATCGCTCGCGCAAGCTGATAGCCGTCCATGCCGGGAAGTCCTATGTCGCAGATGACGACTTCCGGATGTTCCCGCTCGACCGCGGCGAGGCCGCCGCGGCTGTCGTATTCCACTGTCACGCTATGGCCGCGTAGACGGAGGAATTCCGCGAGCGAGTCCGCCGCATCGCGATTGTCCTCCACGATGAGCACTCTCCGCGGCCGCTCCGCCAGCTCATCGTGGCGAAGGCGCCCTGCCGGTCGCTCTCCGGCCTTCGCATCGACGGCAGGCAGGCGGATGATGAACAGTGCTCCCTTTCCGTCTCCAGCGCTGTGGGCTTCCACGCGCCCCCCGTGAAGCTCCGCCAGCATCTTCACGATGCTGAGTCCGATGCCGAGGCCGCCTTGACTGCGGTCGAGGCCGCGATCGGTCTGCGCGAAGAGCTCGAATATGGTGCCGAGCATGCGGGGCGGGATGCCGATCCCGGTATCCTGCACGGACAAGACCGCCTCGCCCGCGGCTCGGCGCGCGCCGAGGGTGATGGTCCCGGGCGCCGGCGTGAACTTGATCGCATTCGAGAGCAGGTTGTTGATCATCTGCTCCAGTCGGACCGGATCGGCGTGCACGAGCACGGGGCCGTCCGGCGGATCCATGACTTCGAGGCGCAACCCCTTCTCCGCCGCGCTGCTCCGCCTCGCATTGGCGGCATCCCGCAGCATTGCGGCCGCATCGAGGATCTCGCGCTTGAGCTCGATCTTGCCGCGAGTGATTCGGGAGACGTCGAGCAGGTCATCGATGAGCCGCGACATGTTCTTGAGCTGCCGCTCCATCATCGCCCGCAGCCGGCTCGCCTGCTCCGGAGATTCGGTCACCTGCAGAAGCTGCAGCCCCGTCCGGATCGGCGCGAGTGGATTGCGCAGCTCGTGCGCCATCATGGCGACGAACTCGTCGCGGCGGCGGGTGCTCTCTTCCCGCTGCTCTAGCAGGTCGCGCACCTGATATTGGCGCCGTCGGGCTTTCAACGCCACCCCTACCGTCGAGCAGAGGGTGTCGAGCGACAACGGCCGGTGGAGTACCGATACGCTCGTCAGCTCGGCGAAATGCCGGGGGCTCAGGTGTCGCTCACGGGTGCCCGCGATGATGATGACGGGGATGTCGGACCATGCCGGTTGCCCGTTGAGAACGGCGCGAAGCGTGCCGCTTTCCGGGTCGGACAGCACTTCCTCGGCGAGGATCAGAGCGCCCGCGCCGCGCGCGAGTTCGCGGCAGAGCTCCCCGCAGCCGCCGGCGGGCAGGGCGTCAAACCCCGCCTCGGCGAGAAACCGGGCCGTCAGACGGCCGTCCCGCCCGTGGGCCCAGATGAGCACCCGATCCTCCACGACTTTGCGCTCAGCCCTTCAGCTCAACTTTCTGAGCGTCGGCTCCTCGCCCGTGTAGACCGGGCGGCCGGTCAGCACCCCGCTGAAGTCCCGCAGAGGCTCGCCGATCGCGATACCTTGCGGCGGCCCCACGGTCATCTCGCGCACCAGAACTTCGTGAGGACCGCTGCGCTTCTTCACGACCGAGAGCGCTCTGCGCACCGCGCCGAACGCCTCGAAGTATCGAAGGAGCAGCACGGTATCGGCGAGATAACTGATATCGATGGGGGATTGCACGTACTCACCGACCAGCCCGTGCTGGGCGAGCGTCAGTACGGTCACGACGTTCCGGTAGCTCAAAAAGGAAAGCAGCTCATGGAAGTGCGTCGTCAGGAACCGCTCCTCCGGCATTGCGCTCACGTACCCGCTCACGCTATCGATGACGACCAACCGGACATCGTCGCGCTCGACTGCGCTCATGACGACGTTGGCGAACTCGCCGGCGCTGAATTCCGCGGTGTCCACCTGCCGAAGCTCCAACAGTCCCCGCTCGATGGCCGTCTCGACGGGAATCTCGAGCGTGCGGGTTCGGGTTCTGAAGGCGCGGATCGTCTCGTCGAACATGAAGTACAGCACCTTCTCGCCACGCTCGCTTGCGGCCCGCGCGAGCTGGGCGGCGAGCGTGCTCTTGCCGACGCCGGCAGCGCCCATGACAAGGATGCTCGAGCCGCGTTCGACCCCGCCGCCCAGCAGGGCGTCGAGCGCCGGCAGACCGCAAGAGACGGTCTCGTCCGGCAACGCTTCGAAATGCTCACCCGCCACGAGGCGCGGGTAGACGCTGAGGCCGCCGCGCCGGATCGAGAAGTCGTGATAGCCGTCCCGAAAGGCAAGCCCGCGCATCTTGTGCACGCGCAGCCGCCGCCGCTGTCCCCCGTATTCCGGCGAGTCCTGATGCAAGGTCAGATACCCGTGTGTGAGCGCCTCGGCCTGGATGTCACCCGAGCTCCCGCGAGTCATTTCCTGCATGAGCAGGACCGTGCAGCCGTTCGCCGCAAAGAAGTCGCGCAGCGCGAGAATCTGCCGGCGATAGCTCAGGGTCTCGCGCGCAAGATGACGAATATCGGAGAAGGGATCGAAGACGACCCGATTCGGGCGAACGCGCTCGACTTTCTCGAGGATGAGGCGTGTGGTGTCATTCAGCTCGACGTCCGCGGGGGAGAAGAACGTGTATTTTTCCTCCGACTTCAGTGCGGCCTGCGGCAGCAGCAGATTCAGTATGTCGATGCCGTCGAGGCTCCATCCGTGCGAGTGCGCCGCCTCCCGGAGCTCGCGCTCCGTCTCCGCCATCGTGATCCAAAGGCATCTTTCGCCGCGCGTCCGCCCGGCCAGCAGGAATTGCAGTCCCATGGTGCTCTTGCCGGCGCCGCTCTCCCCCTCGATGAGGTAGAGGTGGCCGCCAGGCAGGCCGCCGCCGAGAACCTCATCCAGGCCTTCGATGCCGGTCGTCACGCGGCCGGCCGCTGCCTCATCGGCTGTCTCGTTCAAATGAGGCATATCGACTCCAGATTCACGATCGAGCGCACGCCCGTGCGGGTCGGGTCTTTGCTGCGGCCCCCTCCGGGCCGGCCCGGGCCGGCTCGCGTGGGCCATTGCGTATCCCGACGGCAGTGCGGGTGCTCGGGAAGTGGTCGGCCACGGTGGCAACCGGCTTCATTCCCGGCCGAGCCCGCAACCGGCATGCCCGGCAGGCGGCGGCTTCGCCGCGCGCTCAGGCCCGGGAAGCGGCTCGTCTCGTTCTTATTCGGACGCGGCGGCGTGCAATTGCGCGCACAGGCGGCTTGCTAGCCGGGCGGCCGCGCCAGGGGCGTGGGCGAAAAACAGCGACGGCTCCGTCAGCTCGAGCTCGAGCAGCAGGGGCGTGCCGTCGGCGGACCGGATCTGGTCGATCCGCGCATAGAGCGGGGTCGCAAACGGCAGCGCCCCCAGCACGCGCTGCGCGACCTGCAGCTCCTCGGCAGCGGGCGTGCGCGGCGTGATGTGCTCGGCAGCGAACAAGCCATCTGGCGGCGCATTGCCCCGGCGCAGCAGCGGCCCTTTGCGGATCGCATGACTGAACCGGCCGCCAAAGTAGATGAGCGCAGTCTCACCGTGACGGTCCACCTGCGAAAGATAGGGCTGCAGCATGACGCTGCGCCCGGCTTGCAGCAGCCGCTCGATGTGCGCGCCGGCGGCCGGCTCGTCGCCACGGGCGTAGCGCGCCGCATCGCGGGAGCCCGCGCCGACCGCGGGCTTCACCACCCATTCTTCCGCGCGCTCCGCGGCCAGGAAACCCTCGAGGGCGCGGGCCTCGTCCGCACCCGGCTCGACGAATCGCGTCGGGACGATGGGCACGCCGCCACGAGCGAGGTCGCGGAGGTAATGCTTGTCGGTGTTCCAGCGCACGACGGCCGGTGAATTCACCAGGGCGGTGAGCTTCGATGCCCGATCCGCCCACGCCAGGAACTCCACCAGCCGCTCGGTGTAGTCCCAGGTCGAGCGCAGCAGCGCTGCATCGAAGCCGCCCCAATCGACGCCCGGGTCGTCCCAGTCGACCACGGCAGCATCGACGCCCGCCTCCTCGAGCGCGGCGAGGAGCGGCGCCAGGTCCTCATCGAGGCCGCGGGCGGCGCGCGCGCTGACGAGGGCGACCCGCGGCCTCACTCCGCGGCCCTTCCACGGCCCCACGGAGGATTCATCCGGTCCTCGGCGCACGGATTCGGGCATGGCCCGCCTGCAGTTGCTGGGGTCCCGGAACAGGGCTGAGCCACAGCTTGCCGGCTCGAGGCGGGGGAGACGTCAATCTCTGATCCCGTAGCCCCGATCCATCAGCAGGATCGCGGCGACGAACAGCACCATCGCCGCGCCGCCCATGATGGCGAACGCGACAGCCACGTTGACGTCCGATACGCCGAGGAAGCCGTAGCGGAAGGCATTGATCATGTAAAGGATGGGGTTGAAATACGAGATCGCCTGCGCCCAGTGCGGCAGCAGCGCCACCGAATAGAAGACCCCGCCGAAATAGTTGAGCGGGGTCAGCACGAAGGTCGGAACGATATTGACCTGATCGAAATTCTTGGCGAAGAGCGCATTGAGGAACCCGCCCAGGGCGAAGCTCATCGAGGTCAGGATCACCGCCCCCGCGATGATCAGCGGATGCTGCACGTGAAGGTGCGTGAACAGCAGCGACACGCCCGTCACCGCGATGCCGACGAGGAAGCCGCGCACGAGGCCGCCCGCGACGTAGCCGGAGACGATGAGCCAGCTCGGCAGCGGCGAGACCAGGAGCTCCTCCACGTGCTTGCCCCATTTCGCGCCGTAGAACGACGAGACCACATTGGAGTAGGAGTTGATGTTGACCGCCATCATGATCAGGCCGGGCGCGATGTATTGCATGTAGCCGAAGCCGCCCATCGGCCCCACGCGCCCGCCGAGGAGGCTGCCGAAGATCGCGAAGTAGAGCGCCTGCGTCACCGCCGAGGGCAGGATCGTCTGCGTCCAGATGCGGATGATCCGATGGTACTCGCGCCGCACGATCGTCCTGAAGCCGATCCAGCGGACGCGCCCGAGGTGCAGCGGCTGCGCCGTGGCGCTCTCGGCCAGAGTGCTCACGCAGCGACCCCCTTGTCCACCAGGCGCATGAAGATCTCCTCCAGGCGATTGACCTTGTTGCGCATGCTCACCACCTCGATGCCGAGCTGCGAGAGACGGCCGAAGAGGTCGTTGAGGTTCTGCTCCTTGGACACGTCCACCTCCAGGGTCTGCTCGTCGACGAGCCGCACCGGAAAGCCCTCCAGCCGAGGCGGCGCGGCGAGCGGCGCGTTGGCGTTGAGCACGAAGGTTTCCGTGTGCAGGCGCCGCAACAGGCTGCTCATCCGGTCCCGCTCGACGATGCGGCCGCCATCGATGATGGCGATGTTGCGACAGAGGGTCTCGGCCTCTTCGAGATAATGCGTCGTCAGGATGATGGTGGTGCCGCGCCGGTTGATCTCCCGCAGGAAGTCCCACATCGAGCGCCGGATCTCGATGTCCACGCCGGCCGTGGGCTCATCGAGGATGAGCAGCCGCGGCTCGTGCATCAGCGCACGGGCGATCATCAGCCGCCGCTTCATGCCTCCGGAGAGGCCGCGCGCCGCCTTGTCCCGCTTGTCCCAGAGCTGCAGCTGCTTCAGGTACCGCTCCGCCCGGCGGCGCGCCTCGGGACGCGCAATGCCGTAGAAACCCGCCTGATTGACCACGATGGTCTCGGGGGACTCGAACATGTTGAAGTTCAGCTCCTGCGGCACGACGCCGATGCAGGCCTTGGCGGACTCGAGCTCACGGTCGATGTCGTGGCCGAAGACCCGGGCCTCGCCCGCGGTCTTGGTGACCAGCGAGGTGACGATGCCTATCAGGGTGGTCTTGCCGGCGCCATTGGGCCCGAGCAGCGCGAAGAAATCGCCCTGCTCGACCTCCAGGTCGATCCCCTTCAGCGCCTGCACGCCGTTCTTGTACGTCTTCGTCAGTCCGCGGACCGAGAGTGCGTTCATGGGCGAGAGAATCCGTCAGGGCGCCGCGGCCCGCAATGCCTATTTCGGTAGATGGGCCGCCCGGCGTCAGTCTTTGAAGTACCGGGCGAGAAACTCGTCGAAGGTGCCCTCGTCCGCCGCCTCGATGGCCCGCTGGCGGGCGAGAGACTCCTCGGCCTCGGCGGCGAATTCCCGCAGCCGTGCCTCGTTCGGCGGATACAGGTCGAGGAAATACGCCTTGTGGGCGGCCGACATGCGCAGGGCGAGGTCGAAGAAGGGCTCGCCGGTATCGGTGAGCTCTTTCATCATCCGCGCCGATGGCGTGAGCCGCACGTCATCCAGCTTGGCCGCCTGGACGGCAAGCGCCGCCGAGTACGGCCGCGAGGCATCGCCGCGGTCGAGGATCTCGCAGATGCCCGTGAGCGAGTCGATGAGCTCCCGGGCCCAGTCGCGCATCGGCACCTGGCGCCCGTCCCGCCACAGCGTGAGGCCCGGCTCCCTGCCGCGGCGCGCGACCGTGAGGTGGTTCTGATCGAGAGCGTGCTGCTCATCGGCGGCGATCGGCGGGCTCTCCTTGAGCAGGCAGAGCGCGACGAAGGCCTCCAGGAACCGGAGCTTGTTCTGATTCACGCCCACGGGGTCGAAGGCGCTGACATCGAGCGCCCGCACCTCCACGTATTCGACCCCTGCGCGCATCAGCGCCTTGGTCGGCCGCTCCCCGGAGCGGGCGACGCGCTTCGGGCGGATGAAGCTGTAGTACTCGTTCTCGATCTGCAGGATGTTGGCATTGAGCTGCAGATACTCCCCGTCCACCTTGACGCCGAGCGCCGCGTACGGCGGATGGGGCGTCGAGATGGCATAAGTCAGATCGCGGACGTACTCCTCGAGGCTGTTGACGGAGACGGTGAGATCCGCCTGATTGCGGTTGCGATAGCCGATGTCGCTCATCCGCAGGCTGGTGCCGTACGGCTCGTAGGCGGTGTCGGCGGTGAAATCCCGCAGCGAGTGCTCACGCCCCTTGAGGAAGGACTTGCAGACGACCGGGGAGGTGCCGAAGAGGTACAACACCAGCCAGCCGTGGCGCCGGTAGTTTCGCAGCAGATCGAAGTAGCGCGCGGACACGAAGGCGGCATCGCTCACCCGTGACTTCAGCAGATCGGCGTAAGCCTCCCAGAAGGGCAGCGGGAACGAGTAGTTGAAATGCACGCCGGAGATCGCCTGCATCATGCGGCCGTAACGCAGCCCGAGGCCGCGGCGATACACGGTCTTCATGCGGCCGATGTGCGAGGGACCGTACTGCGCGATCGGGATGTCCTCGTCCCGGGAGATCGCCCCCGGCATGCTGGTCGCCCACAGGAGCTCGCTCCCCATGTGGCGGTAGACGAACTGGTGCAGGTCGAGCAGATACTGCAGCAGCTCCCACGTGGTGGTGAACGTCGGCGTGACGAGCTCGATCAGCGCTTCGGAATAATCCGTGGTGATGTGCTCGCTGGTGAGCGCCGAGCCGAGCGCGCGGGGATGGGGGGTCGTGGCCAGGCGCCCCTCGGGCGTGACACGAAGCGACTCCTTCTCCAGGCCCTTGCGGCCGCCCTGGAGGATCTCGGGCTGTCCGCTATTGACGAGCGCGGACAGGCGCCGCTCGAAGGCGATGTCGGGACCGGGGCTGCTCATCGGGGGACTGCTCTACGCTCACTTGTTGTATGGTTGCTCGCGCGGTCTCGAATCACAAAGCGGCACGAGGGCATGACCCAGGCACAGGGACGTGCCCCGCCGCCGCAGGGCGAGGCGGTGTCTTTCAGCGAAGCACTGCTTCGCCCGCCGAGCGACGTTGAGCCAAAAACCACGCTTTTTGGCTCAACGGCGCTGGGCCGGGCAGGAGCCCGGATCCAGCGCTTCATCCTAGCCTACCGCGCGGGCCGCGCATCTGGCATCTTGCCGCCTCGCGGGGCGCCCGCGCAACGGAGATTGGGCAATGATCGGCATCATCGGCGGCACGGGTCTCTACCGGATGGAGGGCCTCGAAGTCACTCGCTCGACGGACATCGAGACACCGTTCGGGCGGCCCTCGGGACCCGTCATGCTGGGGCGACTCGGGGGACGGGATATCGCCTTCCTACCGCGGCACGGGCTGCGCCACGACCTGCTGCCCAGCGAGATCAACTTCAGGGCGAACATCTGGGCGCTCAAGACCGTGGGTGTACGCACGATCATCGGCGTCTCGGCCGTGGGGAGCCTCAGGGAGGAGATCCGCCCCGGAGATCTGGCGCTGCCCTCACAGTACCTGGACTTCACCAAAGGGCTGCGGCCGGCGAGCTTCTTCGGCAACGGCCTGGTCGCTCACGTCTCGACGGCGCACCCCACCTGCGCTCGCACGGCAGCGCTCATCGCGCGAGTGGCGGAGTCGCTCGGGCAGCCGATCCATCGCGACAAGACTTACGCCTGCGTGGAGGGGCCTCGGCTCGGAACCCGGGCGGAGAGCTTCTGGCTGCGCGGGGCCGGCGCGGACCTCGTGGGAATGACCAACGTGCCGGAGGCGTTCCTGGCGCTGGAGGCTCAGCTGGGATACTGCGTCATCACCGTGGCGACGGATTACGACTGCTGGCTGGATGACGCCTCGCAGCATGTCTCGGCCGAGCAGGTCATCGGTCAGTTCAAGGAGAGTCTGGGCAGGGTGCAAAAGCTCATCGCCAAGGCGGCGGCGCAGTACGAGGAGGACGAGTCGCGCCCCTGCCGGCAGGCGCTCAAATCGGCGATGTTGACGCCCAGGGATCAGCTGACCCCGGAGCAGAGGAAGCTGCTCGACTTCCTCCTGATCTGACGCGGCCGCTGGCGCGATAACCCGCCCCAGCCATGCCGGCAGCGGATCTCAAGCAGCGCATCGAGGGCGTCTACCAGAGCGAATCGCGCGCCGTGCTCGCGACGCTGATCCGGCTGCTCGGCGATTTCGATCGGGCCGAGGAAGCGCTGCACGAGGCGTTTCGCGCCGCGCTCGAGAAGTGGCCGGAGCAAGGCGTTCCGCAGAATCGCCGCGCCTGGCTGGTGTCCGCCGGCCGCTTTCGCAGCATCGACCAGCTGCGGCGCCAGGCCCGTTTCGACGCTTTCGACCCGCTCATCCACGATACTGCCGCCGAGGAGGCATCGCCCGCGGGCGAAGGCGAGCCGAGCGTTGCCGACGACCGGTTGCGGCTGATCTTCACCTGTTGTCACCCCGCCCTCGCGCGCGGGCCCTTGCGCTGACCCATTCGCAGCCGGAGCGCCGGTTCCTGGAGCGCCGGCTGGCGCAGCTCACGTAGCTCGAAATCGCGGCACCACCTCCGCGCCAGGGAGTTTCGGCGCTCCTGTCGATTCCGGCGCGGGTGGCTCGGCTATCGGGTGGGATCGATGCCCCTTTTCAAGCTGCTGGAACGAGGACGGAAAATGAAATACCTGTGCCTGGTCTATGGCGAGGAGCGCAAGATCGGTGAGATGGACGATCACAAGTGCCTGGCGTGCGACGCCGAGCTGCGCGCAAGCGGGCGGCCGCAGCCCTAACGCACGAGCTGCACCAGCGCCAGGGCGTGGGCGCGCAGGCGCAGGGTGAGCCGCGGATCGTGCTGCGACAGGCGCTCGATGCGCGGGGCCGGCAGCTGCGCGGCCTGCAGCAGAATGCGGTGCTGCTCGAGAGTCGGGTACTCGGGCCTGCCCATGGCCTCCCAGGCCGTGAGTGCGGAGCCGTGATCGCGGTCGACCCGCCAGATGTAGGCACGCCTGACGCCCGGAACGTGACGGAACGTGAGCCGATAGGTCTTCGCAGCGCCGCCGGGACCGGGCGGCGCATAGTTCCAGACGGCCATGGCCAGCGTGCCGTCGGCGCGGCGCGTGACCAGCGCGGAATCGGAGGACTCCGCCAGCCGCTCGTTGCCGAGCATGTGCAGCAATCTGAAGTCGTTGAACGACGCCTTGGGAATTCCGCCCACCCCGATCAGGCCGAAGCCGCCGTGGAAGGGACCCGGCGGCACGCCGCCCTCCTCGAAAACATCGGAGAAGGTCCAGTACGACATCGAATGCACCAGGCCGTCGCAGGCCCTGATGGTGTTGGCGAGCCACGGCCCGATGTACGATGAGTCGGTCACCTCCGGGTCGGTGCCGATGTAGGTGGCGTTGAACTCGCTGAAGATGATGGGCAGCGCCGGCATCGCCGATGCCAGGACCTCACGGTGGACCTTTTGCACGGCGCGGATGACCATGTCGCGCCGGGATATCTGCGCGTGCTCGTGAAAGACGTTCTCGGCCGTGTCGTCGCCGTAGACATGAGTGGAGACGAAGTCGACGGGCACATGATGGCTCACGCAATACCGGATGAAGGCCGGCACCCAGGCCGCCTGCGCCGTGGCCGGACCGCCGACGCGCAGACGGGGACTCACGCTCTTCAACGCACGCGCCGTCACCTCGTAGAGGTGGAAGTACGTCCCCTGCCGCGGGTCACCGCCCCAGAAGGTGCCGTTCGGCTCGTTCCAGACCTCGAAGTACCAGCGCGAGACCTCGTCGATGCCGTATCGGGCCACGAGATGCCGCGCGAAGCGCCGGATGAGATCCCCCCAGAGCTTCCAGTGCTTCGGCGGGGCAACGATCGGGTCATACCAGAAGCCCATGCTCTCCTGGCTCGAGGCCATGTCCGGCGGCATGAAGCTGAGCTCCACGAACGGGCGCACACCCTGACGCAGCAGACCGTCGTAGATCTGATCGACGTACGTGAAGTTGTAGTGCGGGCGGCCCTTCGCATCGACGGTGTAGACCCCGACGCCGCGATCGAAGATACCGTGGAAGCGCACGTAGCGAAAGCCGGTCGCGCGCCTGACGGCGCGCATGTCACGGCGGTAGCCGGCGCGCAGGGAGAGGCTGGCGCGCCCCGAGCCGAACATCCGCTCCCAGAAGTGCGGAAAGGGATGAGCGGCCGCATCGCCATCGACGAGGACGCGCACGGGTGGCGCGGAGGCCTGCGCCCCGGCCGGCATTGTTGGGAAAACACCGAGCACCAGTGCGCCCGACAGGACCATTGCCTTCCAGGACCAGCGCAGCGTCATCGGCTCTCCGGGTGAAGCCAGTTCTGCGCTTAGTCTGCCCGATCCGAGGGGAGCGCCGCCACGGCGGCGCTCCCCGGCGTGCGGCCCGGGCCGCTCGCGACTGGTCGCGCTCCCACCCGTGGACTACCATTGGCCGCCCACGAAAGGACACGCTGTCATGCTGACGCTGATTCATGCTCCGAAGTCCCGGTCCAGCACCGTCATGTGGTTGCTCGAGGAGCTGGGCGTCCCTTACGAGATCAGAATCGTCGACATTCGCCGCGGCGACGGCACGGGCGCGCGCGATCCGGCGAATCCGCATCCGCACGGCAAGGTGCCGTGCCTGCTGCACGACGGCCGGCGCATTTTCGAGATCGCCGCCATCGTGCTGTATCTCACGGACCTCTTTCCGGATCGCAAACTCGGCCCGCCGCCCGGCGATCCGAAGCGCGGCGAATATCTCTCCTGGCTCGCCTACCGGCCCGGAGTCCTGGAGCCCGCGTTGATCATGCGCCGGCTGAACGTGAAGCACGTGCCGGGCACGATGGGCTGGGCCGAGGCAGGCGAGGTGGAGGAGGTGTTGAACGCAACGCTCTCCAGTCGCAAATACCTCCTCGGCGATGAGTTCTCCGCCGCGGACATCTCGGTCGGCGGCACGATCAACTTCATGCTGATGTTCAAGCTGATGAGCGAGACGCCGGTGCTCGAGGAATACACCGCAAGGATCACCAGCCGCCCCGCGTTCAAGCGGGCGATGGAAAAAGACGGCGCGCAATGACCCCGCGCCTCTGCGAGCGCACCCTGGAGCGCGGCTCGCCAATGCTCCGGCGTCCGGCCTATAGCCGGTCGCAGACGCGGATCGGCACCGTGCACTTTGGACCGGGAGCCTTCCATCGGGCGCACCAGGCGTATTATTTCGATCGGCTGCTCGAGAACGACCCGGCTCGCGCGATCAGCGCTGTTTCGCTGACGACCGCCTCGCTGCGCGACGCACTCGCGCCTCAGGATGGCCTGTACACGCTGGTGGAGCTCGACGAGGCGCCGACGATGCGCATCATCGGCGCCGTCCGCGAGATCCTGGTCGCCGCCGAGAGCGCCGCGGCGGTGAGCCGCCGCCTCAGCGATCCCGACACCTCGATGGTCACGATGACGGTGACTGAGAAAGGCTATTGCCTCGACGGCGCCGCCCGGCTCGATCCGACGCATCCCGACATCACCCACGACCTCCAACATCCCGAGGCGCCCCGAAGCCTCGTCGGCTGGCTGGTGCGCGGCCTGAAGCTGCGGCGCGAGCGCGGGCTCGACCCTTACCTCACCGTCTGCTGCGACAATCTGTCCGACAACGGGCCGACGCTGCGGCGCGCCGTGTTGGATTTTGCGCGATGGCGGGATGCCGCGCTCGCCACGTGGATCGAGGAGTCGGCGCACTTTCCGCGCACCATGGTCGACAGCATCACGCCCGCCAGCGACCAGGCGCTGCGCGAGCGCGTATCCCAGGCGACAGGCCTCGAGGACGCCTGGCCCGTTCAGCGCGAGCGATTCGTCCAATGGGTGGTGGAAGAGGTGGACTTTGCCGCCCAGCCCGACTGGGGGTCGGTCGGCGTCACCCTGAGCCGCGACGTGACGGCGTACGAGCGCGCGAAGCTGCGGATGTTGAATGGCGCGCACTCCACCCTCGCCTACCTGGGCATTCTCGTCGGTTTGGAGACCGTCGCCCAGGCGATGGCGCAGCCGCTGCTGCGGGCCTTCCTCGAGCGCCTGATGGCCGAGGACATCGAGCCCACGTTGACCGCACTGCCGTCCGGCGTCCTGGCCGCCTACCGCCGGTCGGTTCTCGACCGGTTCGCGAACCCGGCCATGAGACACCAGCTCGCGCAGATCGCCTGGGACGGGTCCCGGAAGCTGCCGATCCGGATCTTCGGCACGCTCGCGGATGCGCTGCGGGCCAATCGGCCCGCGGCGCGTCTCAGTGTCCCCGTTGCAGCGTGGATGCACTTCGTACGCATGCGGGCCCGCGAGAATGTTGCGATCATCGATCCCCTCGCTGCCGAGCTGGCCGCGCTCGGCCGGCAGCTCACCGGGGATGCGAGCCGCGATCTGCCGCGCTTCTTCGAGCTGCCAGGAGTGTTTCCGCCCGCCCTGTCGCGGGATCCGAGATTCAGGCGCGAGCTCGGGGAGACCTACGAGACCATCGCCGCACGGGGTGCTCTCGCCGCGCTCGGGGCCTGAATGCCCTGGGTCGCATCAGCGGCCCGCCGCGCAACGCAACAGCGGCGAGCCCGCGGGGAGCTCTTCCAGCCTCGTCGAGGTGTACTCGTAGCCGGCCCGGATGGCACGGTCGAAAGCCTTCCAGTTGAGCATGTCGACCTCGGCCAGCGGCGGCTGCAGGATCAGGTCCGACTGCGCGCGGTGCGCCATCGTGCTCGCGGCGCTGTTGACCATGCCGGCCCGCCAGAGGATCTGGAAGATCGTGGGACATCGGCGCCGGATCTGGACCCAGCGCAGGAGCTGCCAGGGCAAGGGAACATCGATCTCGTCACTGCGCGCGGTGAAAGCCCTGTCCGCGCCGACGTCGCAGCCGATCACCGGGCCGCGGCCGAGATCGCGCATCGCATCGACCGGCAGATTGTTCATCGCGCCGCCGTCGACCAACACTTCTCCCTGATGCAGGACGGGCGGCAGGACTCCCGGGACGGCGACCGAGGCCCGCAGCCATCGCCACAGCGTTCCGCGGCGATGCACCACCGTCTGGCCGGTGGTGAGGTTGGAGGAGACGCAGAAGAAGTCCAGCGGCAGGTCCTCGATCGCGAGATCGCCGAACGCTTCGTACAGGCGTGTGCTCACCTTGCGACCGGAGACGAGCGACACGAGGGGCCAGGTGTAGTCGCGAAGCGGCCTGGCCTCGACGAATGCGCGCCGGAAGCGCTCCGTCAGCTCATCGATGCTCCAGCGCAGGGCGACGCCCGCGCCGAGGATCGCGCCCATGCTGGTGCCACCCACCAGATCCACCGGAACGCCCGCCTCGCGCAGCGCCTTGACGACGCCGATGTGCGCGAACCCCCGGGCGCCGCCTCCCGAGAGGACGAGGCCGACGGCCCTCCCCGTCAACACCCGCGCGAGTCGCGAGTAGTCTCCGGGATGCTGGACGTGATGATGAGGCACGTCCGGCAGCTCCGCCAGCCAGCGGGCGGCGGCGCCGGTTTCGAGCGCGCTGTCGTGCACGAGCACCAGCTCCGAGCGCTGCGGGGCCATGCTGTGATCGTGCGGCCAACGCAACGCCGCCCAGCTGCCCGCCGGGCTCTCCGCGCGGGCCAGCAGCAGCAGCGCATCGGCCTGGCGCACACAGAGCTTGGTCCAGCGGTCCGGCGTCGGATCGGCGACATACACGACGTAGTCGTTGGCGGCTTCGATGTTGTTGAACCACTGGCTGGTGTGTGTCTTGGCGCGCACGCTCCAGACGAGCTCGGCGCGCCCCAGCTCCGAGAGCGCCTTGACGAGCCTGCTGGCGAAACCGCCGAAATCGACCTCCATGCTCTGCGGCAGGATCGTGAAGGTGCAGGCGCCACGGTTGTGAGCCGCGGCAATCGGCGACTGGGACTGCGCCAGGCGATCCACGGTGAGGCGCGCGATGCGCAGCATCGCCTCGGGCTGCCCGCGGAGCACCTCGTTGAACGCCTTGGCCGAGATCCGGGCGAGCTCCGTGTCGCGCAGCGCAACGACATCGGCGCTGCGCGGGCGCCCGGAGATCAGACCCATCTCGCCCACCATCTCGCCCGCCGAGATTCGCGCGATGAACCGGCGCCTGATGGGATCGGGCGAGAAGGCCCCGAGACAGCCGCTCAATACGGTGTAAAGCGCATCGGGCGGATCGCCGGCCGAGAAGAGCTTCGCCCCGCCCGGCAGCGACAGCCATTCGGCGACCGAGGCGATCTCGCGCAACAAACCGGGATCGAGGCCGCTGAAGAGCGGCATCTCCCCGAGCAGAGCGCCCACGTCCGAGCGCAGCGTCGCAGTCTCTTCGAAAGGATTGCCGTCCATTCGATGACTCTCTAGTCGCACATTTTGGTGCGCCCCCTGTTGTTTGACGATCAGTATAGCCCCCGCGCCGGGGATTGCCTCAACGCTCCACGATGGCCGTGACGCCCATCCCACCCGCGGTGCATACGGAGATCAGTCCCCGCTTCGCGGCGGCATCTCCGGCGAGCAGTTTCGCGAGGGTGGCGAGAATGCGGGTGCCGGTGGCGGCGAAAGGGTGGCCGATCGCGACGCTGCCCCCCTTGACGTTGAGGCGGCCGAGATCGATCGCACCGAGCGGCGCCGCGAGGCCGAGAGCCTCCCGGCAGAACTCCGGCGAGCGCCACGCGGCCAGGGTGCAGAGGACCTGCGCGGCGAAGGCCTCGTGGATCTCGTAGTAGTCGAAATCCTGGAGCGTGAGCCCGGCATCGTGCAGCATCGCCGGAACGGCGAAGGCGGGCGCCATCAGCAGGCCCTCCTTGCCGCTCGCGAAGTCGGCGGCCCAGACCTTGCCGTAGCGAAGCCAGGCGAGCACCGGAAGATTCCGGCGCGCCGCCCACTCCTCGGAAGCCAACAGCACCGCGCTCGCGCCGTCCGTCAGCGGCGTGCTGTTGCCTGCAGTGAGCGTGCCGTCGCGCGGATCGAAACTCGGGCGGAGCCGGGCGAGCTTCTCGAGCGAGGTGTCGGCGCGGATGTTGTTGTCGGTGCGCAGCCCCAGGAAGGGAACCACCAAATCGTCGTAGAAGCCCTCGCGCCACGCGGCGGCGGCCTTCGTGTGGCTCTCGTAGGCGAGCGCATCCTGATCCTCGCGGCTGATCCGCCAGCGCTGCGCCATCAGCTCGGCGCTCTGGCCCATCGACAGTCCGGTGCGCGGCTCCACGACCGCGGGTAGCACGGGCTTGAAGTGCCGCGGCCGCAGCCGCAGCCACGGTGCCAGGCGCGCGCCCAGCGTCTTGCCGCGCGCGCTCGCGAGCAGCAGCCGCTGATAATCGCGCGTGTAGGCCACCGGCGGATCGCTGATGGTATCCACGCCGCCGGCGATACCGCAGTCGATCTGGCCGAGCGCGATCTTGTTGGCAATCAGGATCGCGGCCTCGAGACTGGTGCCGCAGGCACGCTGCAGGTCGAGTCCGGGCGTCCGCGGATCGAGGCCGGAGGAAAGCACGCACTCTCGCGTAAGGTTGTAATCACGCGAATGCTTGATGACCGCCCCGGCGGCGGCATCGCCCAGACGCACCCCCGCGAGCCCGAAGCGCTCGACCAGCGCACGGAACACCGCGGTCAGCATGTCCTGGTTGCCAGCCGCCGCATACGCCGTGTGCGCTCTCGCGAACGGAATCCGGACGCCACCGACGATGGCGACCCGCCGCGCTGCTGTGCCCACGAGCATGAGACCTCCAGTGGGGCGGCATCTTCCGCGGGCCGCCACGTCCTTCTACGCTACCATTGCTCGGCCCCGGGCGGGGCGCACCGGGAGAAGCGCGGCGGCACCGGTCGCGCCCACTGGCACCCCACCGGCCGCCGGCGCTATCCTGTCCGGCCCGATCTGCAGCACGCTAAAGGGTCTCCTCCCATGGGCGATTTCACGACCCTCATGGCCCGCGACGGCCACGAGTTCCAGGCTTATCTGGCGGCGCCCGCGGGCCGACCACGCGGCGCCGTGGTGGTGCTGCAGGAGATCTTCGGCGTCAACCGGCACATCCGCGCCGTTACCGACAGCTTCGCGGCCGAAGGCTACACCGCCATCGCGCCGGCGCTCTTCGATCGCATCCGCCGCGGCATCGATCTGGGCTACAGCGGTCCGGAGGTGGACGAGGGGCGCGGCTACATGCAGCAGCTCAAGCCCGAGCAGACGATGAAGGACGTGGCGGCGGCCGTGGCAGTGGTCAGGCATTCCGGGCGTGTCGGGACCGTCGGTTACTGCTGGGGCGGCGCGCTCTCCTACC
Organism: Steroidobacteraceae bacterium; assembly: GCA_035713045.1. Classification (GTDB taxonomy): domain Bacteria; phylum Pseudomonadota; class Gammaproteobacteria; order Steroidobacterales; family Steroidobacteraceae; genus 13-2-20CM-66-19. The sequence goes on along the minus strand of DASTAC010000016.1, from coordinate 57,954 downwards.
AGGCAGCCTGCGAGCTGCCGATCGCCTGCGCGGTCGTCTACTACGGCAATCCGCGCGATACCACGAAGACGCCCAAGTGTCCGGTCCTGTATCACTTCGGCTCCGCGGACAAGAGCATTCCTCTCGATCAGGTCGAGCGCCTGAAGGCGGCGCATCCTCAGGGCGTCTTCTACGTTTACGAGGGAGCCGGACACGGCTTCAACTGTGATCTGCGACCGAGCTACGACGCGGTGGCCGCCGCGCTGGCCCGCCGCCGCACGCTCGACTTCCTGGCGGCCAGGCTGGCCGGCGCGAAGCGCGCCGACGCCGACGCCGATACTGACGGCAACGACTGACGAGGCCGAGTGATGTTGCGACTGAAGGACTCGGCGCTGCTGCGCCAGCAGGCCTACGTGGACGGCGCCTGGGTGGCCGCTGAAGGCGGCGCGACGCACGAGGTCCTGAACCCTGCCAACGGGGAGCGCATAGGTACGGTCCCCGACATGGGAGCGGCCGACACGCGCCGCGCCATCGACGCGGCAAGCAAGGCTTTCCCCGCCTGGGCCGCCAAGACGGCCAAGGAGCGCGCCGTGATCCTGCGGCGGTGGTACGACCTGATGATGGCGAATCAGGACGATCTCGCCATGCTGATGACCGCCGAGCAGGGCAAGCCGCTCGCCGAGTCGAAAGGCGAGATCGCCTACGCCGCCGCTTTCATCGAGTGGTTCGGGGAGGAAGCCAAGCGTCTCTATGGCGATGTGATCCCAGGCCACCAGCCCGACAAGCGCATCCTCGTGCTGCGCCAGCCGATCGGCGTGGTGGCGGCCATCACGCCGTGGAACTTCCCCTCGGCGATGATCACGCGCAAGGCGGCGCCCGCTCTCGCGGCCGGCTGCACCTTCGTCTGCAAGCCCGCGCTGCAGACCCCCTACTCCGCGCTCGCGATGGCAGAGCTCGCCGCACGCGCCGGCATCCCGGCCGGTGTCCTCAACGTCGTGACCGGAAGCGATGCCGCCGCCATCGGCGGCGAGATGACGTCCAACCCCCGCGTGCGCAAGCTGACGTTCACCGGATCGACGCAGGTCGGCAAGCGCCTGATGGCCCAGTGCGCGGGAACGCTCAAGAAACTGTCGCTGGAGCTCGGAGGCAACGCGCCCTTCATCGTATTCGATGATGCGGATCTCGACGCGGCGATCGCCGGCGCGATCGCGAGCAAGTATCGCAACACAGGCCAGACCTGCGTCTGCGCCAACCGCCTGCTCGTGCAGAGCGGCGTGTACGAGGCGTTCACGCGCAAGCTGGTGGAGGCCGTCGGCAAGCTGCGCATCGGCAACGGGCTCGAAGGACCCACCGATCAGGGGCCGCTGATCGATCGCAAGGCACTGGCCAAGGTGGAGCAGCACATTGCCGACGCCGTGCAGAAGGGCGCCCGCGTGGCGCTTGGCGGCAAGCGCCACGCCCTCGGCGGCACGTTCTTCCAGCCGACGGTGATCACGGACGTGACCCCGGAGATGTTGGTCTCCAGGGAGGAGACGTTCGGGCCGGTGGCGCCGCTCTTTCGCTTCGAGACCGATGCGCAGGCGACGGCCATGGCCAACGACACGGAGTTCGGCCTCGCCGCCTACTTCTACACGCGCGACCTGGCGCGCTCCTGGCGCGTGGCGGAGGCCCTGGAGTACGGCATCGTCGGCCTCAATACGGGCATCATCTCCACCGAAGTGGCTCCCTTCGGCGGGGTCAAGGAGTCCGGGATCGGCCGGGAAGGCTCCAAATACGGCATTCTCGACTACACCGAGCTCAAGTACCTGTGCACCGGCATCTAGCTTGAAGCGGGTACTTCCCTGGGCCCGTGCTTTCTCGGTATAAGGGCTTTCCGACGGCATGCGCTACATCAGCTCACCCGACTTTCATCGCGATTCCGCAGAGCGGATCGGCATCCTTTTGGTCAATTCGGGCTCTCCGGCGGCCCCGGAGCCGTGGGCGGTGCGCCGATTCCTGCGGCGGATGCTCTCGGACCCGCGGATCGTGGAGTTGCCGCACGCGCTGTGGCTGCCGATCCTCTACGGACTGATCCTGCCGTTGCGGCCGCGGCGCGTGGCGCGCAAGTACCGCAAGGTCTGGACGGCCTCCGGCTCCCCCCTCCTCGCCCTCTCCGAGCGGCTGCGCGCCGAGCTGATGGGCACGCTGGCGCGGCGCATGCTGGCGCCGTTCTCGGTGGAGCTCGGGATGCTCTACGGGGAGCCCACGGTGCCGCAGGCGCTCACCCGGCTGCGTGAGTCCGGGGCCCAGCGCCTGCTGGTGCTGCCGCTCTTCCCGCAATATTGCGGCGCGACGACGGGCGCCGCCTACGATCAGGTCGCCGCGGAGCTCAAGCGCTGGCGCTGGCTGCCGGAGCTGCGCCTGGTCGCGGAGTACCACGATCAGCCGGAGTACATCGAAGCTCTGCGCGGCAGCGTGCTCGGGCACTGGCAGGCGCACGGCCGTACACGGCATCTGCTGATCTCCTTCCACGGGATTCCCGAGCGCAACTTTCACCGCGGCGATCCTTACTTCTGCAAGTGTCAGAAGACCGCGCGTCTGCTCGCCGAGGAGCTGATGTTGCGCGATGGCGAATGGAGCGTGAGCTTCCAGTCTCGCTTCGGACCGGCCGGTTGGCTCAAGCCCTACACCAGCGAGGTGCTGGCGCAGCTGCCGGGAAGGGGCGTGCGCGACGTGACGGTGATATGTCCCGGCTTCGCGGTGGATTGTCTCGAGACCCTGGAGGAGATCGCCATCGAGAACCGCGACATCTTCCTGCGTGCCGGCGGCCAGCGCTTCGAGTACGTGCCCGCACTGAACGAGCGGATCGAGCATGCGCGGTTTCTTGCGAGCCACATCGCCCGCCATTGCCAGGGATGGATATCGTCCGACTGGCCCGAGGTCGCCTGCGACGCGTCGGGCGGCCAACCCGGTTTGATCGGCTAGAAGGCGCGCCCGCCCCGCGCACTGAGGGGTCTCGCGGAGGATCGGCCCTGGGCTGCTCGCTCACTTGCTTTCGGAACGCGCAATGCTTGGACGGTTTCTCGAGATCGGGATCCAGACGCAGGACATCCGCGAGTCGGTGGAATTCTACGAGCGGCTCGGATTCACGCAGGCGCACACGGGCGATGTCTGGGCGCATCCCTACGGGGTCCTCACCGACGGGCGCCTGCACCTCGGCCTGCACCAGAGGCGCCTCGACTCGCCCGCGCTCACGTTCGTCCGGCCGGAAATCGCCGGGCAGCTGGAGGCGCTCGCGCGCGCCGGCGTGGAGGTGACGAGCGCCGAGCTCGGCGGCGAGGCGTTTCACCACGTGGGCTTTTGCGATCCCGCGGGCCAGGCGGTGAGACTGCTCGAGGCGCGCACCTATTCGCCCGTGGATCGCTCCGCCCGGGAGACCTCGCGGTGCGGAGCGTTCGCCTGGCTGAGCCTGCCGGCGGCTGACTTCGAGCCCGTGAGTGCCTTCTGGGAAAGGCTCGGACTGCTGGCCCAGCAGGAGCGCGAGCGGCCATTTGCGCACCTGCCCCTGAGGGGCGCGGGGCTCGAGCTCGCGCTGCACCGGCCGCGATTCTTTCCGGAGCCGCTCCTCGTTTTCCGCGACCCCGACATGGCGGCACGGATCGGACGCCTGCGCGAGCTCGGCATCGGCCCGCTCGAGCGCCCGCCCCGCGGACTCGATGTCAGCGCCAATGCGCTCCTGACCGCGCCCGAGGGCACCGTGCTCGCGCTCCTCGAGGGCCACGACGCGGGCCGGGAAGAGGACGAAGGTCCGGCCTGATGCCTCCGGCAGCGCCGCGGCGCGGTTATCGCTCACGCGCCGCGCGGACTCTATTTCCAACCTCCGCCCGCGCCCGTAAGCTTCGGGGATGCCCATCCGAAACACCCGCGAGCGCTGGGGCTCGCTGTCGCAGCTCTTTCACTGGCTGATCGTCGCGCTGATCCTCGTGCAGGCCGCCCTCGGCCTCATTGGTCTGCTGCTGCCGCTCGGGGTGGAGAAGCTCGCGGTGCTGGCCCGGCACAAGTCGATCGGCATGACCATTCTCGGGCTCGCGGTGCTGCGGCTCCTGTGGCGCTGGCTCAATCCGACTCCGCCGCTGCCCCCCAATCTGAAGCCGTACGAGCGATGGCTGGCGCACTTCACGCACGTCTCGCTCTACGTGCTGCTCTTCGCCATGCCGCTCACGGGGTGGATCATGTCATCGGCGCGTGGCTTCCCGGTGAGCTGGTTCGATCTGTTCCAACTGCCCGATCTGGTACCGAAGAGCAGCGCGCTCTACGATGCCATGGTGATCACCCACGCGACGCTCGCCAGCGCGCTGGCGGTCGTAGTGGCGCTGCACATCGCGGGCGCGATCAAGCACCACTTCGTGCTGAAGGACGATACGCTGCGGCGCATGCTGCCCTTCGGGCGGATCACCCTCTGCGCTCTGGCAGGGATGATGCTGTCGGCCCCTGCAACGCGCGCAGCCGCCGCGCCGCGCGCGCCCGCTTACACGCTGCTCGCCTCGCAGAGCTCGCTCACCTACACGTTCATTCAGGCCGGCGCCCGCAATCAGGGACGCTTCGGGTCCTTCGCGGCAAGCTTCGACCCTGCCGCCGGCCGTCTAAGCGTCGTAATCGACATGCGCTCATTCGACACCGGCGACCAACAGCGCAACGGCATGCTGGGCGGCAAGGATTTCTTCGATGTCGCGCAGTACCCGCAGTCGCGCTTCACCGCGAGCCGTATCGAAAGAACCGCCACGGGATACGAAGCGATCGGCTCCCTGACGCTGCGTGGCGTGACACGCCCCGTGACGGTCCCCTTCGCATGGCGCACCGCCATCGTCCAGGGCCGCTCTGTGGGATACCTGTCGGGCCAACTCGTCCTGCGCCGCCTCGATTTCGGCGTAGGCCAAGGCCAATGGCACTCCACCGCGTGGCTCGGCAACGACGTCACGGTGCACTATTCCCTGGTATTGACGCCGCCCGGCGGCAAGTGAGCAGGCGGGAAGGCAGCCTTGGCCCGCGAGAGCTGACGCGCAGACCGGCCAGGCTGCCCAAAGGTGCGGCGGGCGCCCGTCAGCCCATCAGGAAGGCCGGGAGTGGAGTTTGGAGGTGCAGAGGTCGTAGATGGAGCTCATCAGCACCTGGACGGAGTGGGTCATCGCGATCTCGATACCTTTAAGTGCCGCCTCCTTGATCGCGCCGGTCAACAGGTCGAGCTGCTCGGCCGAGAGATTCTCCGGGAGCTTCGTGGTGATCTGCACCGTGGGGACTTCCTCCACGATCTGGCGCAGTATTTGATAGACGCAATCCGCCTTGGCTCGCATCAGGCCCTCGTCGTCGCCGAACAGCGAGCCTATGGCCACCAGACCATCTACCGTCTTCGCACGGGTCTGCTCCCATTCACGCTCCGTGCCGAAAGCCACGTGTATGACCTCACCCATGACGATCTCTCTCAATCTTTCCCGGCAGCAGATCCGCCGCAAGTTCCGTGCCGCATGGCCGGCTGCAGGACGAGCCGCATGCCCATGGCCTTCAGCAAGGCGGTGGCGCTCCGCAGCTCCGGATTCCCGCGGCGACATAACGTGCGATAGAGGGAATCGGCGCTGAGCTCCACCTTTTCCGCCAGCCTGGGGCCGCCGGAAGCGTGCGCGATGCGCCCGAGCGCGGCCGCCAACTCCTCCGGGCCGGCGTCCTCCAGCATCGCATTGAGGTACGCGACGGCGAATTCGTGACGCGCCTGCGGCGGCATCGGCGCGGAGGGACGGGTCTTCTTGCGAGCCATGTCGGATACTCCTCTGGACGCTCCTCGGGCAGGTGAGGGGCGCAGCGTAGGGCCCGGCGCCGCTGCCCTGCCAGAGGCTGTTTGGCCCGCGTTCGTGTCGATTCGCGTTGTTTCCAGCCGGAACGGCTGCCGAGCCGTTCCGGTCGGTGCCCGGACCGCCGCGATCGACCGCCCCGGTGCCGCTGTAGCAGCCGCGGTATACTCCGCGCCCACGGCCGGGTCGGGCCATGTGCGAGCGGGGTAGAGGCCATGCTGGTGGTCACGACCGAGAATGTCCCCGGTCATCGGGTGAGAGACGTCAAGGGCCAGGTGTTCGGCGTCGTGGTACGCAGCCGCGGTCTCGGTGGCAACATCATGGCCGGATTGCGCTCACTCGCCGGGGGCGAGATAACGGAGTACACGCAACTGCTCGAGGAAGCGCGTCGCCACGCGATCGATCGCATGGTCAAGAACGCGACCCTCATGCAAGCCAACGCGGTGGTCATGATGCGGTTCGATTCCGCCGAGATCGGCCAGACCATGAGTGAGATCGTCGCGTACGGGACGGCCGTGGTGCTGGAGAAGGCGGACGGGTGATGCTGCGCAAGCTCGTGCTCGCGGTGGGCGGAGTCGGCGTCGCGGCGGGCGCCGTGCTTGCCGTCATCGGCAACAGGGCAGCGGGCATCTACCTGCTCTGCGTGAGCGCTGCGATCGTGCTCGGCACGCGCTTCGAGCGGTGGCGCTATCACACCGCGCCGCCCCCGGGAGCGTGTTGGGAGCGCACCGGCGAGCGGTTCGAGGACCCCGCCACGGGTAAGACAATGGAGGTGGAGTACGACCGCGCGAGCGGTGAGCGGCGCTATGTGCACGCCGACGGGAGCGCCAGTGCAGGCCACGAGCCCTGAAGGCGCCTCGCGAGCGAGGCCGACGGTCTTCCTGAGCTACGCGTCGGAGGATCGGCGGGCGGCGCAGCTCATCCGGGACGCGCTTCCCGAATTCGGCATGGAGGTCTGGTACGACGAGAGCGACCTCGTCGGCGGGGATGCATGGGATCAGAAGATCCGCGGACAGATCCGCGCCTGCGACTACTTCATGCCCGTCATCTCCGCGCACACCGAGGCGCGTCACGAGGGTTATTTCCGGCGGGAGTGGCGTCTGGCGGTCGAGCGGACGCTCGACATGGCGGACGACCACGTGTTTCTGTTGCCTGTCGTCATCGATGACACGCCCGAGGCCGGCGCCCGCGTTCCGGAGAGGTTTCGCTCGGTGCAATGGCTGCGGCTTGCGCAAGGCCGGCCCACCGCGGCGCTGGAGGCGCTCTGCCGGCGGCTGACGGCCGGCGAGACTACGAAGCCGGCGGCCCATTCCGGTCCGGAGCCCTCCTCGGGACGCGTTCCCCCGGTCCGCCCGGGAGCGTTTCCGCCTTTCCCCCGCGAGGAGCCGGGACAGAGGGCCCGCTTCTGGTTTCAGGTTGCGGGATGGGGTCTTCAGTCGGCATGGATCGCGTTCAAGCGCCTGCCGAAGTGGTTGCGCATCATCGTCTACTTGTGGGTCGCCGTCCTCGTCATGGCCCGCGGCTGCTCCGATTCGCGCGATTACCGGGCGCACGCCCTCTCCAGCGCTCAGCGGCGGCGATTGGGGGACATCTCGGCCACGCATTCGGGCAGCTGGACGCCGGCCGACACCGCCAAACTGTTTGCGCAGATCGCAAAGGAGATCCCGGCGGACTCGGTCAAAGCACCAGCGGTCTATGCTCCCGTGCTCGCCATACCGTTCGCGGCACCCGAGGACGACACCGCCGCCCAGAAGCTCGCGGGCGCGGTCTTCAGCCAGCTGTACGGGCGGCTCGCGATCGCCCGGCATGGGCAGGTGGCACTCGCCGGGCGGCCGCTTCCGACCCTCGAGGTTTCCGAGGCCGTGCGGCAGGCGCGTGCGCACCACTCGGCCTATGTCGTCTGTGGCGGGGTGGGCGGCAGCGCGCCCGATCAGCAGCTCACCGTGAAGATAGTCTCGGCCGGCGACGGCTCGACCTTGTGGTCCAAGTCGTATCCGCTATCCGGCGCCGACCCAGCCGACATCGCGGCGCAGGTGAGTGCGCGAGTGCCGCGCCAGCGGAGCAACTGAGTCTCAGCGCTTACCGCGCGCCTTGCTTCCGGTGCGCCGCGCCGTCCTCGTCCTCGCGGTGCGGCTGACCGGAGCGCGGCGCGCCCCGGTCTGTGAGCGCACCGCTGCGCGTTTTGCGGCGCGCACACCCGACGGGGACGTGCGCTTCGGCGACGGGCGGGTGTTGGTTTTGGAAGGCGTCCGTTTGGACGCGGCGGGTTTGGACGCGGTGGGTTTGGATCGGGCCTTTGCGGCCGCGGATCTGGCCGCGGCGCGCTTGCCTGGCGCGGCTCGGGCACTGCGCTTCGGACGGGTGGGCGCGCGTCCCGCGGGCGGCTTAGCGTTACTGGCGGCCGCGGAAGGCGAGGGACGAGCCGCGGGCCGCGCCGACATGCGCGCCCGCGCAGCCGAGGCGTCGGGAGCGGCGGCAGGCGCATCGGCGCCACGGAGCTGATCGAGAATCGCGGGGTTCTCGAGAGTGGAGACATCCTGCGCGATCTCCTCACCGCGCGCGATCGCACGCAGGAGCCGGCGCATGATCTTGCCGGAGCGGGTCTTCGGCAGGTTGTCCGCGAAGCGGATCTCGTCGGGCTTGGCGATGGGGCCCAGGTGCTCCGCCACCCAGGTGCGCAGCTCATCGACCACGGCACGGGCATCGCCTGTCGGACGCTGGCCGCGGCAGACGACGTACGCGAAGACCGATTCTCCCTTGACCTCGTGCGGCTTGCCGACGACGGCGGCCTCGGCGACGCGGGGGTTGGAAACCAGGGCCGACTCGATCTCCATGGTGCCCAGCCTGTGACCGGCGACGTTCAGCACGTCGTCGATGCGGCCCATGATCCAGAAGTAACCGTCCTTGTCGCGATGGGCGCTGTCGCCCGCCACGTAGAAGCGTCTGTTGAATTTCTCCCAGTAGGCGGCGAGATAGCGCGCATTGTTGCCCCAGATGGTGCGCAGCATGGCCGGCCAGGGCTTCCTGATCACGAGGTACCCCCCCGCATCGGACCGCGTGACGGGCTCCCCTCGCTCATCGACGATATCCGCCTCGACGCCGGGCAGCGGCAGGGTGCACGAGCCCGGCTTGGTGGGCGTGACGCCCGGGAGCGGCGAGATGAGGATCATGCCGGTCTCCGTCTGCCACCAGGTGTCGACCACCGGGCAGCGGCCACCGCCGATCACCCGGTAGTACCACATCCATGCCTCCGGGTTGATCGGCTCTCCGACGCTGCCGAGCAGGCGCAGGCGCGAAAGGTCGTATCGCGCCGGAATCTGGTCGCCGAGCTTCATCAGCGCGCGGATCGCGGTAGGCGCGGTGTAGAAGACGGTCACGCCGTGATCCTGACAGATCTTCCAGAAGCGTCCGGCATCCGGGGTGGTCGGAGCGCCCTCATACAACATCACGGTGGCGCCCGCGGCGAGCGGCCCGTAGGCCACGTAGCTGTGGCCGGTCACCCAGCCCACGTCCGCGGTGCACCAGAAGACATCGCCCTCGCGCAGATCGAACACCCACTGGGTGGTCACCTTCGCGCCGAGCAGATAGCCGCCGCTCGCGTGCTGAATGCCCTTCGGCTTGCCCGTCGAGCCCGAGGTATAGAGCAGGTAGAGCGGGTGCTCCGCTTCGACCCACTCCGGCGGGCAGTCCGGCGCCTGGCCCGCGAGCGCCTCGTGCCACCAGAGATCGCGCCCCGGCCGCATGGCCACCGGCCGGCCGGTGCGCCTGAGGACGATGACCCGCTCGACGGTCTCACAGCCATCCGCCAGCGCCTTGTCCGCCGCCGCCTTGAGCTCGATGGCATTGCCGCCGCGCCACCCGCCATCGGCGGTGATCAGCAACTTGGCGCCGGTGTCCTCGATGCGGTCCTTGAGCGCAGGTGCGGAGAAGCCCCCGAACACCACGGAGTGGATGGCCCCGATGCGGTTGCAGGCGTGCATCGCGACGATGGCTTCCGGCACGAGCGGCAGATAGATCGCAACCCGGTCGCCCTTGGCCACACCCTGCGCCTTCAGCACATTGGCGAATCGGCAAACCTCGGCATGCAGCTCCCGGTACGAGAGTCTACGGACGTCGCCGGGCTCGCCCTCGAAGATGATCGCAGTCTTCTCTGCGCGCTGCGCAAGGTGCACGTCCAGGCAGTTGAAGGAGACATTGAGCCGCCCGTCGGTGAACCAGCGGTAGTTGGGTGCGGCAGAGTCATCGAGACAGACGGTGAAGGGCGTCTGCCAGGCGATCTCCTGCCGGGCGAGCCGCGCCCAGAAGCCGCTGGGATCCTCGGCCGCCTCCCGGCGCAGGCGCTCGAAATCCGCCGGCTTGATGCGCGCCCGGGCGGTGAAATCGGCGGCAGGGGGGAACGTGCGCTCCTCCTGAAGGACGGACACGATGTTCTTGCTCGCCATGGTGAATTCCCCTCGCTACCCCAGCGTCGGGAGACGAGCATAGCGAATCCTGCGGTGAAAAGGCGTACCACTGGCCGTCCCTGGCTGCAGGACACCCGACCCGGCCCGTCCGGGCCGTGCGTTCGGCCGGATCTACGACACTTTAAGTGTCGTCGATGAAGGCACCGGCCTCACCCTCTGACCTCGGCCAGCAGACGGTCGATGCTCGCGCGCGCCTGTCGCGCGTAGCCGCCGCCAAACAGGTTGGCGTGATTCAACACATGATAGAGGTTGTAGAGCTCGGCGCGCACGGCATGTCCGGCGGGAAGCGGCGCGGCGTCGCGGTAGGCATCGTAGAAGGCGCGGCCGAAGCCGCCGAAGAGGCGCGTCATGGCGAGGTCCGTCTCGCGGTCCCCGTAGTAGACCGCCGGATCGAAGATGACCGGCTCCTCGCGCTCGTCGGCGAGCCAGTTGCCCGCCCACAGATCCCCGTGCAGGAGCGAGGCCTGGGGGCGGTGGCCCGCGAGCAGTGCATCGACCGACTCGAGCAGGCGCGCGCCGGGCTTCTCGAGGAGTTCCCCGAAGCCGTTCTGCACGGCGAGCGCAAGCTGATGCCGCAGCCGGCGCTCGCGGAAGAACTCGGCCCACTCCGCCGCCCAGGCGTTCGGCTGGCGCGTCGTGCCGATGAAGTTGTCGTCCGCAAGCCCGAATTGCGCTGCCGTGACCCGGTGCTGCGCTGCGAGCCGCTCCCCGAGCCCGTGCTCCGCGGGCCGCCCTGCCGGCCGGGAGTCGATCCATTCCAGAGCCAGGAAAGCGCTTCGCCCGGCGGTGCCGCGCGCCAGCACCCGCGGGATGCGCACTGCGCGCGCATCGGCCAGCATGGCAAGCCCGGCGCCTTCGGCCGCCAGGCCCGCAGCACCCCTGTAATCGGCCACCTTGACGAATAGCGTCGTCTCGCCGCATCGCCAGCGGTAGCAGCGATTGATGCTGCCGCCCGAGACGGCGTCCTCGGGCTCCGGCGCACAGACGCCCCCAAGCTGGGCGCCGATCTCGCCCGCAATGGCCTCGAATCCCCCGCCGTCCTCGTTCAAATGCAGTCTCTCCCGGTGTGTGGCTGGCTTGCCGCGGTCGCAGCGCAGGCCGCTTGCTGCTGCGCCAGCCGCTCGCCCTGGCGGCGCAGCAGCGGTCCGAATCCCAGGCGGTCGTATAGTGCGCCGAGCGCCGCAAGATCCGGGGTCCGCGGCCGCAGCTCCGAGGCCGAGACGCCGAGCGGCATGTCGCAGACGATCCGCGTCAGCCGCCGTGCCAGGAAGACCGACTCACGGTGCGCGGCGAGGCGCTCGCCGAGAGCGCCGCCGCCGCGCAGCCCCAGGGCGGCAACGCGGCCGATGTTGGCGTACAGCTCATCGAGCGAGCCGAATTTTCGCATCAGCGTGCCGGCGATCTTCGGCCCGATACCGGGCACGCCCGGGATGTTATCGGACACGTCGCCGGTGAGGGCGAGGAAATCCGCGAATCCCTCGGGCGGCACGCCGAAGTGGCGCTGAACGTCGCGATAGCCGATCTGCGTGCGGGCGCCGAAGTCCCACAGCAGGTCGCCGTCGCGCACGAGCTGCGCGAGGTCCTTGTCGCGGGTGATGAAGGCCGATCGGATGCCTTCGGCGCGCATCAGGCAGGAAAGCGTGCCGATGATGTCGTCGGCCTCGAAGTCCGGATCGACGAATGAGGCCAGCCCGAGATGGCGGCACAGCTCGCGGCAATACTCGAACTGCCGCGCGAGCCCGGCGGGCGCGGGCTCGCGGTTGGCCTTGTAGGCAGGGTAGATCCTGTTGCGGTAGGAGGTCGCCGTGCGCTGATCGAAGGCGACGCTGACGTAGCGGGGGCGTATCCGCTCCAGCAGATCGCCCAGAAAGCGCGCGAAGCCGAATACCGCGTGCACGGGATTGCCGTCGCAATCGACCATGTCCGGCAGCTGCGAGTGATACGCCCGGAAGACGTAGACCGAAGCGTCGATGAGAAAAATCATGCGCGAAGTCGCGCCTTCAGCGAGGACAATCAGCGCCCTCGCTGTGCTAGAGGCTCTGTCATTGGCCGTCCTTGGTGGCGGGGCACGCGGGGTAGGCACGAAAGTATGGGCTGTACCACTGACCATCCCTGGCGGCAGGGCACCCGGCCCGGACATCGTGTCCGGGCGCTCGCCGCTTTCGGCGGCTCGCGCCTGCCGGCATCATCACGACAGCCAGCGCTGGATGCGGTCGTGCAGCGGGCTCGTGCGCGGGAAGTGCGCCAGCAGATACTGCATCTGGTCGGCGAGCACCCGCCGCCCCTTGAGGAAAATGTACTCCGCGTAGGTCGGCGTGAACGGCACCGCAATCAGCTGCATCTTCGCCTGCTCCGGCGTGCGCGAGGCCTTCTGGTTGTTGCAGCGCCGGCATGCCGTCACCACGTTCGTCCACACATCCAGCCCCCCCTGGCTGAAGGGCCTGATGTGATCGCGAGAGAGCTCGCGCGACGGGAAGCGCAGGCCGCAGTACATGCACAGGTAAGCGTCCCGCCGGAACAGCGTCTGGTTGTTCAGCGGCGGTACGTAATCGTGGCGCGTATTGCCCGGATTGCCCGTGTGGCCCACGGTAGCGACGATGGAATTGATCTCCAGCACCGTGCGCCGACCCGTGACCGCATTGACCCCGCCATAGAGCTCGAAGAGCGGCGAGCCGCAGGTATAGGCCACCTGCTCCTGGTGGTAGAGCCGGGCCGCCTCCTTGTAGTCGATCCACTCGAGCGGCATGCCGGCAACGTCCGTCCGCAGGACGAGTTGCGAGAGCCCGCGCGGCGTCCCGGCGGGGACGATCCGCAGGTCGTCCGGGAAACCACGGTCGGCCCGTTCGAGGTCAATGCCCAGCATGGCGACTGTAAGATACGGCAATTTTATGCGAAGCTTCAACAATCCACCCTTGGGAACCCCAAAAGAGGGCCGTACATGCCAGTCACCATAGGCGCGCTTCGGGAGAGCGCGCCCCGCGAGACTCGCGTAAGTTTGGTTCCCGAGGTCGCCGAGAAGCTCACCCAGAGCGGTGCGCGTGTGCTCCTCGAGCGCGGCGCCGGCGTGAGCGCCCAGTTCCCCGATGCGGTCTACCGTGGCGTGGAGTGGGCCGATTCGGCTGCCGCCGTGCTCGAGCAGTCGCAGGTGGTGCTGACGGTCCAGCCGCTGCCGCTCGAGCAGATCCGGGCGCTGAAGCCCGGAGTAGTGCTCATCGGGTTCCTGCAGCCGTACGCGCGACACGAGGAAGTGAAGGCCCTCAAGGAGCGGCAGATCACGAGCTTCGCGATGGAGCTGGTGCCGCGCATCTCGCGCGCGCAATCGATGGACGCCCTGTCGTCGCAAGCGTCCATCGCGGGATACAAGGCTGTCCTGATCGCCGCCAATCATCTGCAGAAATTCCTGCCTATGCTCACCACGGCGGCCGGAACGATTCGGCCTGCGCAGGTACTCATCATCGGGGCAGGCGTCGCGGGACTGCAGGCGATCGCGACGGCGAGACGCCTTGGGGCAGTCGTAGAGGCGTACGACGTCCGCAGTGCCACCCGCGAACAGGTCAAATCGCTCGGTGCCAAGTTCGTCGAGACGGGCGTCAGCGCGGAAGGGGCAGGCGGCTACGCACGCGAGCTCACCGAAGAGGAAAAGCGCAAGCAGCAGGAAGTGCTCGATTCGCGCATCGCCGCCGCCGATGCGGTGATCACCACAGCCGCCGTTCCCGGCCGGGCGGCGCCGAAGATCATTCAGCGCGGCGCCGTGGAGCGCATGCGCCCCGGATCGGTGATCGTCGACATCGCCGCGGAGCAGGGTGGGAATTGCGAGCTCACCCGCGCCGGCGAGGTGGTGATGCATCAGGGCATCCAGGTAATCGGGGCCGTGGGGCTTGCCGGCGAGCTGGCCTACAACGCGAGCGAGATGTACGCCCGCAATCTCCTCAACTTCCTCAAGCCCGCCATTCAGAAGGGCGAGCTCGCCATCGACTGGAGCGACGAAGTCTTCGCCCAGGCCTGCCTCACGCACGCCGGCGAGATCAAACACGAGCCCACCCGTCGCGCGGTGGAAGGTTGAGGCACGTGAACCAGCGGCCGCTGCCCGGGACGGATCCGCCCGCGCCGGCGCGTCTCGGAGGGGCCGCTCCTCGGGCCGTGCAAGGCGCCGCAGGCGACTTCGAGCCCATCTACTGAGGTTGACCCTGTCATGACCGGAATCGTAGCGCTCTACATCTTCATGCTCGCGGCCTTCACGGGATACGAGGTCATCGCGCGCGTGCCGGTGATCCTGCACACCCCGCTCATGTCGGGATCCAACTTCGTTCACGGCATCGTGCTCGTCGGCGCCATGGTGGCGCTCGGCAACGCACACACTCCGCTGGAGAAGACGATCGGCTTCATCGGGGTGCTGCTTGCTGCCGGCAACGCGATGGGAGGCTACGTCGTCACGGAGCGAATGCTCGAGATGTTCAAATCGAGCAGGACGCGCGGCACGCGTCCGGGAGCGCACTAGATGACGGGCGCAGCGACATCGGTGTTCGCCGGAACCGGCACGCTCATCCAGGCGAGCTATTTCGTCACCGCGGTGCTCTTCATCGTGGGACTGAAGCGCATGAGCTCTCCGGTCACGGCGCGCAGCGGCATCCTCTGGGCCGGCGCCGGCATGCTGGTCGCGACGCTCGTCACCTTCGCCTACCCGGGCATGACCAACTATCCGCTGATCGGCGCGGCCATTGTCCTCGGCGCGGCGCTCGCCTGGTGGACCGGCAAGCGCGTCGCGATGACGAACATGCCGCAGATGATCGCCCTCTACAACGGCATGGGCGGGGGCGCCGCGGCGGCCATCGCCGCCGTGGAGCTCTACCGGGGCGGGGCCGGAGGTTACGGAGAGGCGACCCTCGCCGTGGTCGGTGGCCTGATCGGGGCGGTTTCCTTCAGCGGCAGCGCGATCGCCTTCGGCAAGCTGCAGGGGCTGATCAAGCGCAGCTTCCGCTTCCGCGGCCAACAGGCGCTCAATCTGCTGCTGCTCGCGGCCGCTCTGCTGCATGCCGTGCTGCTCGCCGGCCACTTCAACGACTCGCCGCACGTCGTCAGCGGGCTCTTCGGCTTCGCGCTGATCCTCGGCGTCAGCATGACGCTGCCGATCGGGGGAGCGGACATGCCGGTGGTGATCTCGCTGTACAACGCCCTCACCGGCCTCGCGGTGGGCCTCGACGGCTTCGTGATGCACAACGCGGCCATGATCGTCGCCGGCACCGTGGTCGGGGCCGCGGGCACGCTGCTCACCCAGCTCATGGCGAAGGCGATGAACCGCTCGCTCGCGAACGTGCTCTTCTCCGGTTTCGGCGACACCGGATCGGGGCCAACCGGCACCGTGACCGGAAGTCTCAAGCCCATCGAGGCGTCGGATGTGGGCGTCATGCTCGCCTTCGCTCAAAAGGTCATCATCGTTCCGGGCTACGGCATGGCAGTCGCCCAGGCCCAGCACAAGATCTGGGAGTTGTGTCAGCTCCTGATCGCTCGAGGCGTGACGGTGAGATTCGCCATCCACCCCGTCGCCGGCCGCATGCCGGGCCACATGAACGTACTGCTCGCGGAAGCCGGAGTGCCCTACGACCTGATTGCCGATCTCGATGAGATCAACGCGGAGTTCGAGACCACGGACGTGGCGCTGATCATCGGCGCGAACGACGTGGTCAATCCGGTGGCGCGCACGGACAAGTCGAGCCCGATCTACGGGATGCCGATTCTGAATGCCGACCGGGCGAAGAACGTCATCGTCATCAAGCGCGGCCAGGGCGCCGGATTCTCGGGCATCGAGAATGCGCTCTTTTATCTGGACAATACCCGGATGCTCTACGGCGATGCCCAGAAGGCCGGCGCGGAGCTGATCCAGGCGGTGAAGGCGGTCGGCTGAGAAGGAGACAGGAGGTGCGGAACATGGCGCGAATCGGCTTGGCCCTGGCGGCGCTCGCCGCCCTGCCCCTCACTGCCCGGGCCGCGGCGGCGGCCACGCCGCCGCAGGGGCCGCTTCGCGCCCACATCGCCCTGACTCCGTCCATGATCCTCTCGGGGGCGCCCGCCTCCGCCTGGCGCACTCTCGACCCTCACGACACCCTCTACATGACATTGCCTCGGGGGCGGGTGGTGATCGCGCTGGCGACGCAGTTCGCGCCGCGCTATGTCGCCAATATCAAGAGCCTGGTCCGGCAGGGCTTCTACAACGGCCTGCCCATCTTTCGCGTCCAGGACAACGGCGTGGCGGAGTGGGGCGACTCCACCGGGCGCAAGTCGGTGGGTACGGCGCGGCGCAGAGTGCCCGGCGAGTTCGAGCGGCCCTCACGGCACCTGCCCTTCACTGTGCTTCCCGATCCCGATACCTACGCCCCGCAGACCGGTTTCTCCGGCGGATTCCCGGCGGCGCGTGATCCGGTCTTCGGCCGGGCCTGGCTGGTGAACTGCTACGGCATGGTCGGCGCCGCGCGCGGCGACAACGTCGACAGCGGCGGCGGCACCACGCTCTACGCGGTCATCGGCGGCCCGCAGAGACAGCTGGATCGCAACACGACGCTCGTCGGACGGGTCGTGCAGGGCATGTCGCTGCTCTCGTCGCTGCCGCGAGGTCGCGGGCCTCTCGGCGTATACCGCAACCGCGGCCATTGGGTGCGCATCGAGTCCATGCAGGTGGCCTCGGATCTGCCTGCAGCCAAGCGCAAGCCCCTGGAGGTGCTTCGTACCGACACGCCCACGTTCACGCGCTACGTGCAAGCGCTGCGCAATCGACGCGGCCCATGGTTCAAGGTCCCCGCGGGCCGCGTGGACGTGTGCAGCGTCCCAATTCCGGTGCGGCCGGCGCCTTAAGGCCCCCGACCGCGCGGAACTCTCATCATCTGGAAACGCTGCATCCGCATCATCTGACGCTGGCGTTGCATCCGCATCATCTGACGTTGACGCTGCATCTGAATTTGCATCTGCCGCTGGCGTTGCATCTGCTGAGCGCGCTGAATCATCTGCCGCCGCTGCGCGGGAGTGGCGCTCTGCCATTGCCGCCGTAGCATGCGGCGCCGCCAGGGCGGCAACTGCTGAAACTCGCGGAAGCTGCGGCGAATGGCCTCCTGCTGCTGCGGGGGCAGCGACTTGAACTGCCGCCACCTGCGGCGGATCGTCTGCCGCTGCGCCGGGGTGAGCCGTCGCCATTGCCGGAAGCGCTGGCGCGCCAAGGAGCGCTGCCGCGGGCTCATATCGATCCAGCGCCTGCTGCCCCGCGCGAGCGCCTGCTGGCGCGCCGCCGGAAGCGATCCCCAGCGGCTGGCCAGGGGCCCGAGCATCTGCCGCTGCTGCGGCGAGAGGCTGGACCATGGCACGGCCGCCGCAACCTGCGGCCGGGGAGCGGGGGCCGGGGACTGCTGCGCCACGGTGTACGCCGGCGCCGCGGCCAGCAGCAGCGCGAGCATCAGCGCCTTGCGCTCTTGGATCATGGTCTCGTACCCCTTACCCAC
Source organism: Steroidobacteraceae bacterium (assembly GCA_035713045.1). Lineage (GTDB taxonomy): Bacteria > Pseudomonadota > Gammaproteobacteria > Steroidobacterales > Steroidobacteraceae > 13-2-20CM-66-19. The sequence continues at coordinate 40,206 of DASTAC010000016.1, read as the reverse complement.
CCGGCTTGTCGGCGCCGGCCGCGGCGCTCACCGGTTTCGGCTGTGGCGTCTGACCCGCCTTGGCCGCCTGCGACGACTTCGCCATCCTGCCGATGTTGACCTGCGACAGGTACGCCAGCCAACTGCCGTCATCGGGCTGCCCCGAATCCGCGCCCGGATCCGCCGAGGCGTCGACGCTGCCCAGGAACTCCAATAATTTCTCGTCCACCGGAGGCTCCGCGACGGGCTTGTGCGGCCCCCCCGCGCGGCTGGTACGCGATCCGGCGGCGAGCGCCGCTGTCATGACGGCGATCCCGATGCGGTGCGCAATGCGCATCTCAGCCGCTGCTCCGGTCGGTACCCGCCTCACCGCCGCGGCCCTGGCCCTTGGCCCGCGCCGACCCGCCGGAATCGGCCGGAGGCCCGCCCACGGAGGCTTGCGCCACCGCCCATTCGTAGAACTGCCCGTCGCCGTTTTGCATGAGCTCCATTCCGTCGCGGTCGGCGAGCAGATCCAGGTCCTCCGCGGCGGCGCGGCTCGCCTCGGCCGCGGGATAGGCCCGCGGCGCATGCGGCCAGAGCACGAACGCCACCAGCAGTGCGGCGGCCACGCCTCCCGCAGCCGGCAGCCACAAGAGAGGGCGCCGGAGCCACGCCGCGAGCCGCAGGCCCAGCTGCCAGCGGCCAGGCCACTCCGCCTCGGCGAGCGCCGTATGCCGGGCCTGATTGAGACGCGACCGCACCGGGCCGCCGACGCGCTGCACGCTCTCCTCCAGCAGAGCGTGCAACTGGCGCTCGAAATCGGCGATGCCGTTCAGGTCCCGGCTCATGAGACATGCTCCCCCAGCTGCGCGCGCAGCGTCTGCAGCGCGCGAAAATAGTGCGTCTTGACGCTGCCTTCCGAGCAGCCCATGGCCTTTGCCGTCTGCGCCACGTCGAGCCCTTCCAAGGTACGCAGCAGAAACGCCTGCCGCTGCCGGCGGGGCAACGCCGCGATCGCCTTCTCCAGCGCCGCAACCGCTTCATCGATCTCCAGCCGGCGTGCCGGCTGCGGGTCCTCGCTGGCGGCCTCGGCGATGGGATCGGGCAGGTCCGCTTCGGCCTCCGTGCGCGAAGGCAGCCACGCAATGACCCGATTGCGCACCGTGCGCCGGCGCTGCAGATCCCGGATTCGGTTCTCTAGAATCCGATAGAAGAGCGGACGCCACTCCTCCGCGGGCCGATGAGCATACGCGCGCGCCAACTGAAGCATGGCATCCTGCACGGCATCGAGCGCATCGTCCTCGTGCCGCAGCGCCACCTGCGCGATCCGGAAAGCGCGAACCTCCACACCCGCCAGGAACTGGCTGAGCGCTCTGCAACGGGCTTTGAAAGGATCCGAAAGGTCCACGTCGCCGTGAGAGGCAGCCGGCATGCTATAAGGCGGCGCGAGGGTAGCAAACTCTGGCATATCACGTACAACGCGGCTGCGACGGGTACGGTTGACGGAGGCCGATACACGCGTAAGCCATTGATCTGGCAGTGACAACATGAGCTCCGTCCCCGTGGTCCGCGTGGCACTGCCCACGCCGCTGAGGCGCCTGTTCGATTACCGCGCCGGCGCCGCAGGCGACGGCGCGATCGAGCCCGGCATGAGGATCCGAGTGCCGTTCGGGCGGCAACGGCTCATCGGCATCGCCATGGAGACGGCGGCCGGATCGGAGCTGCCCGAGGAGCGGCTGAAGCCGGTGCTGGAGCGACTGGACCGGCGACCCGTCCTCGACGCTGCGACGCTGGCCTTGCTGGGGTGGGCCTCGGATTACTACCACCATCCAATCGGCGAAGTGCTCACGGCCGCCTTGCCGAAGGCTCTTCGCATGGGCGCCGCGATCGAGGCGTCCGAGGTGCGCTGGGCGCTGACACCGAAGGGCCGCGAAGCGTACGCCCTCGGGGAGCCGCGACGCGCACCGCGCCAGCGACAGCTCCTGGCTGCTCTGGCCGAGAGCGAAGCATCGGCTGCGGGCGCGGCTGAATCCACGGGCCTCTCCGCCACGGAGCTCAAGGAGAAGGTGGGGGCCTGGCGGGAGGCGGCGCAGACCCTCATCGCACGCGGATGGCTCAACCAGCTCGAGATCGCACCGGCGGACGGTCCGCGGTGGACCGGACCCGTTGACGTGGCCGAAGGGCCGGAGCCGAACGAAGAGCAGCGCCTCGCCATCGAGAAGGTCTGCGGGTCACTGGGCGGCTTCGGCGCATTCGTCCTGCACGGCGTCACCGGCAGCGGCAAGACGGAGGTCTACCTGCGGGTGGTCGAGCAGGCCCTGCGTCAGGGCCACAGCGCGCTGGTGCTGGTGCCGGAGATCGGGCTCACGCCGCAGCTCGTGAGCCGGTTTCGCCAGCGATTCCCGGTACCCATGGCCGTGCTGCATTCGGCCCTGACCGACCATGAGAGGCTGCTCGCGTGGCGGGAGGCTTTCAGCGGCCGGGCGCGGATCGTTCTCGGTACCCGCTCTGCGGTGTTTGCCCCCGCTCAGGATCTCGGCGTCATCGTCGTCGACGAGGAGCACGACACCTCGTTCAAGCAGCACGAAGGCGGATTCCGCTATTCCGCGCGCGACCTGGCGGTGGTGCGCGCCCATCGGGCCGGCGTACCGGTAGTGCTGGGATCCGCGACACCGTCGCTCGAGACGCTGCAGAACGTCGCCGCGGGCCGATACCTGCGGCTGGCGTTGACCCGAAGGGCCGCGGAAGCGGCGCCGCCCCGCCTCTCCCTCATCGACCTGCGATCGAGCGCGGTGCACGCCGGCATGTCCACGCCCGCCGTACAGGCCATCGAGCGCCACCTCGGCGCCGGCGGTCAGGTGCTCGTGTTCCTCAACCGGCGCGGCTACGCGCCCACGCTGCTCTGCACTGCCTGCGGCTGGATCGCGCCGTGCCGCGATTGCGATGCCCGGCTCACCGTCCACCTTTCCACGTCGCGCCTGCGCTGCCACCACTGCGGCGCCGATACCGCGCTGCCCGAGCGATGCCCGCAGTGCGGCTTCGAGGTGAAGCCGGTGGGCCAGGGGACGGAAAGGATCGAGGAGACCCTGGCCGGGCTTTTCCCCGCAATTCCCAGCATTCGGCTGGATCGCGACGTCGTCAGGCGCCGCGGCGACATGGAGGAGGCGATGCGCCGCATGTCGTCCGGGGAAGCGCGCATCCTCGTCGGCACGCAGATGGTGACCAAGGGACACGATTTCCCCAACGTCACGCTGGTCGTGGTGCTGAACGCGGACCAGGGTTTCTTCAGCACCGACTTTCGCGCGCCGGAGCGTCTGGCACAGACCATCGTGCAGGTTGCCGGGCGGGCCGGCCGCGGCCAGCGGGCCGGCGAGGTGCTCATCCAGACGGAATTCCCGGATCATCCGCTGCTCCTCAGCCTGCTCGCGGAGGGCTATGACGGCTTCGCGCGCGCGGCGCTGATGGAGCGCAGTCAGGCCGCGTGGCCCCCCTTCAGCCGCCTCGCCGCGGTGCGCGATTCCGCCAAGACCGCCGAGGCCGCGCTGGCGTTTCTGACCGACGCGCGCCACGCAGCCGAAAGGCTGCGCGGCGAGCGCGCGAATGCCGCGTGGGCACGGGCGGTGAGGCTTCTCGGGCCGGCTCCTGCCGCGATGGCCAAGCGCGCCGGGCGTCATCACGCACAGTTGCTGCTCGAGAGCGCCGATCGCGCGGCACTGCATCGCTTCCTCGACGCGTGGCTGCCGGCGCTGGAGTCTCTGCCGAGCGTGCGCCGCGTCCGCTGGGCCCTGGACGTCGATCCCATCGAGATCTTTTGACCGACTTTCGATCCCGGGGCCGGGGAATGGCCCTGGGCCGCTTAGCCGCTTGCGTTCGATCGGGTAAGATTCGCAATTCACTCAGCCGCGGATCCCCCACCTCTTGAAGCAGGACATCGAGCAGCTCCTCGCGAGCGCAGTCACCTCGCTCGCCGGCAGCGTGCTGCCCGAGCCGCCGCCGCCCGGCGCACTCACCCTCGAGCGCACGCGCGATCCGCAGCACGGCGATTTCGCGACCAACGCCGCGATGCGTCTGGCCAAGGCGGCCGGCTGCAAGCCGCGGGATCTGGCCCAGAAGATCATCGCGGCGCTCCCGGCCAGCCCGCTCGTGGCGCGCGCCGAGATCGCCGGCGGCGGCTTCATCAATTTCTTCCTCACGCCCGAGGCCTATGGCCGCGAGCTGGCCGCGGTCCACGAGCACGGCGAGCGTTATGGGCGCAGCGCGCTCGGCAAGGGCGAGCGGGTGCTGCTCGAGTTCGTCTCTGCCAACCCGACGGGGCCTTTGCACGTCGGACACGGACGCCAGGCCGCCTACGGCGCCACCCTGGCCAACATCCTGGCGGCTGTCGGTTTCGACGTCTCTCGCGAGTACTACATCAACGACGCGGGACGACAGGTCGACATCCTCGCAGTCAGCACGTGGATGCGTTATCTGGAAGCGTGCGGGGAAACACTGGCGTTTCCTGAGAACGGCTATCGCGGCGATTACGTGCGCACGCTGGCGCAAAGGCTCGTGACGGCCGAGGGGGAGCGGCTGCGCCGTCCTGCCGCGCAAGTGCTCGCCGGACTGCCGGCGGATGCGCCCGCAGGCGACAAGGAGGCCTATATCGACGCGCTGATCGCCCGCGCCCGGGAGCTCATCGGTGCGCAGGCGTTCACGCGCGTGCTCGAGCTCTCGCTCGTCGAGATGCTGGCCGACATCCGCGACGATCTCGGCCAGTTCGGGGTGACGTTCGACCGCTGGTATTCCGAGCGCGCGCTGGAGCAGAGCGGCGCCATTGACCGGGCCCTCGCGCGCCTGCAGCGCGAGTCGCGGCTCTACACCAAGGACGGCGCGACCTGGTTCCGCGCCACAGACTTCGGCGACGAGAAGGACCGCGTCGTGGTGCGTGAGAACGGGCAGAGGACCTACTTCGCATCGGACATCGCATACCATCTGGAGAAGCGTGAGCGCGGTTTCCAACGCCTGATCGACGTCCTCGGCGCCGATCACCACGGCTACGTGGCGCGCGTACGCGCGGGACTGACGGCCATGGGCGAGCCCGGCGACTGCCTCGAGGTCAATCTGATCCAGTTCGTGAGCCTGTTCCGTGGCGGCGAGAAGGTGCCGATGGGCAAGCGCGAGGCGCAGTTCGTGACGCTTCGCCAGCTGCGCGAGGAGGTGGGGAACGATGCCTGCCGCCTTTTCTACCTGATGCGCAGCCACGATCAGCCGCTCGATTTCGACCTGGAGCTCGCCAAATCGCGCACCAACGAGAACCCGGTCTACTACATCCAGTACGCGCACGCGCGCGTGGCGAGCGTCATGAAGCAGGTTGCCGCGCGCGGCCTGGCCTTCGACCGCGCCGAAGGCCTGACCGGCGTGCCGCTCCTGACGGGCCCGCACGAGCAGGCGGTGCTGGGCTCGCTGGTGCGGTACCCGGAGGTGCTCGAGCAGGCGGCGCTGAATCGCGCGCCGCACGCCATCGTTCACTATCTGCGTGAGCTGGCCAACACCTTGCACACCTACTACAACGCGGAGCAGTTCATCGTCAGCGACGCGAGGACGCGCAATGCGCGGCTCGCCCTCGTGCTCGGCGTCCAGCAGGTGATCCGAAACGGCCTCACCCTGCTCGGCGTGTCGGCGCCGGAGAGCATGTAGAACGACATGCCCCGGCTGACCACGCGCGATTACAAGCGGTCGTCCCGCAGCTCGAGCGCCTCGAAGCTGAGGGAGTTCGGCCTCGGCGTGCTGGTCGGCGCCGCGCTTGCAAGCGCCGCATTTCTGATCGCGGGCGCCCACGCGCGCCACGGCGCGGCCGCGCACGCCCACGCGCGGTCGCAGGCCGGGACCCTGTCGCAGGACGCTGCAGCGCACGCGCCGGCGCCGAACGCAGGCTCCGGTAGCGCAGCGGCGGCGCCACCCCACACCCGCGGCTCCGGATCGGCGCAATCCGCGTCGGCGGCAGCTCCGACCGCGGGGCAGGCTCCACAGTACGATTTCTACCGGATGCTGCCGCGCCTCGATGTGCCCGTGCCTCACACCGCCAACCATGCCTCACACGCACCGGGCCCCGCGGTGCCTTCGACGGTCCGGCCACCTGCCGGCGGGCCTTCGTACATCCTGCAGGTCGGCTCCTACCTGAGAAGCTCCGAAGCCGAGCAGGTTCGTGCCCGCCTGGCGCGCGTCGGGCTGGACGCCCGGATCGATCGCGTAGTCGCGGGCTCTCGCACCTGGCACCGCGTCCGGATAGGGCCGGTGAGCGGCGCGGCGCTCGCCAGAGCCCGCGCGCAGCTCCAGACAGCCAACCTTCACGCCTTGACGATCCGCGTCGGGCCCTGAACGCTAGTCGGCCGGACCACCGCCCTGTTGCCGCAGCAGCTCCTCGAGCTGCTGCGAGGCCACCGGCCGCGAGTGCAGATATCCCTGCGACTGATCGCACCCCATGTCGCGGAGCACCCGCAGCTGCGCCGCCGTCTCCACGCCCTCCGCGACGACTTTGAGGCCGAATGCCGAGGCCAGCCCGATCACACTCGAGACCAGCGTGACACTCGCCTTGTCCCCGGGTAATCCCGTGATGAACGAGCGGTCGATCTTCACGAGGTCCACCGGAAGCTTCGACAGCAGCCCCAGAGACGAGTAGCCCGTCCCGAAGTCATCGAGCGCAATGCGCAGCCCCGCCGCGCGCAGCTCGCGCAGCTTGCGGCTCGCGCCGTCGACGTCGTGCAGGAGGCCCGTCTCGGTGATCTCGAGATCCACGCCGCAATTCTCGGCGAAACACGGCACCGCGGCCGCGAGCACTTGCTCCACGAAAGCGCGGCGCCGGATCTGAAGCGCCGAGACGTTCACGGCAACCCGCAGCGCCCCGAGCCCCATGCGCCGCCAGCGCAGGCAGTCCTCGGCCGCCTGCTGCAGAACCCACTCTCCCACCGCGACGATCATTCCCGAAGACTCGAGGACCCCCAGGAACTGACCGGGAAGGACCAGCCCCTGCTCCGGATCCTGCCAGCGCAGGAGGGCCTCCACGCCCTCGATCCTGCCCGTGGCGACACTCACCTGCGGCTGGTAGTGCAGCACGAGCTGCCGCTCATCGAGCGCGGCGCGCAGGCGAAGCTCCAGCGCGAGCCGCTCGGCGATCTCGCTGTGCATCTCGATCTTGTAATGCACGTATTGCTCGCCGGCCTCCTTCGCCTGATTGAGGGCCGCCTCCGCCCGCTGCGCCAGCGTGTTGCCGTCCTTGCCGTCGGCCGGCGAGTGCGCGATGCCGGAGCGGAAGGAGGAGCGCAGCACCCGGCCCTCGATGCGAAACGGCGCCCGGAACACGGTGTTCTCGAGTAGCGTCGTGACGCTCTCCGCCGAGGCTTCCTCCTGCGGCAGGACCAGGACGAAGGTTCCCCCGCCGAGATATCCGATGCGCTCGTCGTCGGCGATCTGGTACTTGAGCCGTTTGGCGACCAGCTGCAGCAAGAGATCGCCGGCGTGGCGGCCGAAGCTGTCGTTGACCTTCCTCAGGTGCATGAGATCGAACGCCACCACGGTCGGAGCGCTCTCGAGCGAGGCGCGCTCGGCCAGGCGCTGATCGAGGCGCTGGCAGAAGAGGGCCCGCTTGGCGAGGCCCGTCAGCGGATCGAATGACATCAGGTACTGGGCCGCACCCTCCTGCTGCAGATAACGCAGCGCGAACGACATGTTGGCGGCGACGTCCTGCAGCAGGCGCAATTCCTCGTCGCTCACCACGTGCGTCTCGCGCGAGCTGAGCGCAAATGCGCCCACGCGCACGCCGTCGACGATCAGCGGCAGGGCGACCAGCGACCCGAGTCCGGCCCGCAACAGCTCGTCCCGGACCGCGACCGGAGGCTCGCTGCCCGCGAGATCCGCGGAAATCACGATCTCACCGGTGCGCAGCGCCCGCCCCGTGAGGCTGGTGTCGGGCTCGGTGCCATCGCCGATGACGATCGGCGGCGGTGCGCGCTCGGCGCCCGCGCCCACCCAGTACGACGGGCTCGCACTGCGTCCATCCGCGGCGACGAGAAAGATCACGGCGCGGTCGTAGCCTCCGACCTCGTACGCGAGCCGACAGACCTCGCGCAACAGCTCCTGCTGGTCGCGGATGCGGATCACGGCGCTGTTGATGCCGCTTTGCATCCTCATCCGGCGCGTGAGGCGCGCGATCTCGCGCTCCGCCGCTCGCCGCAGGTCTCGCTCCTGCACCTCGCGCAGCGCGCGCCGGACCGCGGGCACGAGCCGCGCGGCGTTGCTCTTCAGCACGTAATCGACGGCGCCGCGCCGCAACGCCTCGATCGCGCGCTCCTCGCCGATCGTGCCCGAGAGAAAGATGAAGGGGACATCCGGCGCCTCGGTGCGGGCGATCTCGAGCGCGGCGAGCCCGTCGAACGCAGGAAGTGTGAAGTCTGAAAGGATGACGTGGGGCCGAAACCGACGCAGAGCCGCGCGGAACTGTTGCTCGTCGATGGCCGTGCACGGGATGCAGGCGAGCCCACCGGAGGCCAGACACCGGATCGCGAGTTCGGCCTCGGCGGCGACATCCTCCACGAGGAGGACCCGCAGCGGGCTTTGCTCCGCGACGTTCTGGGCGGACGGTCCCGGCGCCCGCGCGCCGTCACCCCTGCTCTTGCCTTCTCCGGCGGCGGTCAGTTGTCAATCTCCGACAACGTCTTCCCTGCAGGATACGACAATCGGGCCGCCGCAGCCACGTCCACGTCCCGGGCCTCGGCGCGCGCGCCCAAGCGCAAGCCCCGGTCCGGGGCCTGACCTAGTCCTCCCCGATGGAGCGGAAATCGAGGCCGAGAGAGCGAAGCTTGCGGTAGAGGTGGGTGCGCTCCATCCCGACGCGCTTGGCGAGCTGACCCACCTTGCCGTTGCAAAGCAACAGCTGCTGTTGCAGGTAGGCACGCTCGAACTGCTCGCGCGCCTCCCGCAGCGGCAATGCCAGCAGGTCCTGCTTGACCAGCGGCTCGCCGGGAGGGGCCTGCACGGCCAGCTCGCGCTCGACCTCCTCGAGCCCGATCTCCTCGCCCCCGCCCTGGATCAACAGGCGGTGCACCAGATTCTTCAATTCCCGCACGTTGTCGGGCCAGGGATAGTTGCGCAGCCGGTTCTGCGCCGCGACGCTGAAGCGGCGGAACGGCAGGCCCTCGGTGTCGACGATGCGGTCCACCTGTTGGCGCAGCAGCTCCGGAACGTCCTCGGCGTAGTCGCGCAGCGGCGGCACCCTGACGATGAGCGTGTTGAGATGCGCGAGGAGATCCCGGCGCAGCCCGTCCGCGCCGGCACGGCTTTCCACTCCCGGCTGGGCCGAGGCGACGATGCGCGCACGAAGCTCGAGCGGCTCGGCGGCGCCGACCGGCATGAAGCGCCCCGACTCGAGCGCGCCGACGAGGATGCGCTGCGCGCCCGCGGGCAGGTCCTCGATCTCCTGAAGGAAGAGCGTACCGTTGGCGGCGCTCTCCACGAGCCCCGGATGGCGGCTCGCCCCCTCCATCCGGCCGAAGAGCCGGCTCTCGGCGTCGGCCTCGCGCAGGCTGCTCGCGACGAGCGTGACGAAGGGCGAGCCGGCGCGGGGGCCGCGCTCGTGCAGATACCGCGCGAAGGCCTCGCGCCCCGAACCCGGCTCGCCGATGAGCAGCACCGAGGAGGAGTGAGCGGCGATCTGCTGCAGCTCCGTGCGCAGCTGCTGCATCAGCCGGCTCTTGCCCGCCGGCACCGTCAGCGCCGGGACGAGGAGCTTGCCGGACTGGCGGCGGCGCCTACCGGCGTCGAGCGCCCTCTCCACGGTGCGCAACAGCTTCGCCAGGGAGAGCGGCTTCTCCACGAAGTCGAACGCGCCGAGGCGCGTCGCCTCCACGGCCGTCTCCACCGTTCCATGGCCGGACATCATGACGACGGGACAGCCGTCCGCGCCTGCTGCGGACCATTCCCGCAGCAGGGTGATGCCGTCGACGTCCGGCATCCAGATGTCGAGCAGCACCAGGTCGGGAGTCTGCCGCGCACGCGACGCGCGTGCCTGCGCGGCGTTGGCCGCGACGTCGACTTCGTATCCTTCCTCCGAAAGGATCTCCTTCAGCAGTCCGCGGATGTCCGCCTCGTCATCGACCACCAGGATGTGTGGAGCGCTCATCAAGCCCTCTCTCTCCGCAGTTGCTCTCTTCGGTCACGCGTGCCTGCCGCCGTGCGCGTGCTGTCGATCACAGGCAGCAGCACTCTGACACGGGCGCCGCCCTCCGGCCGGTTGTCGGCTTCGATCCGGCCGCCGTGCTCCTCGACGATCTTCTTCACGGTCGCGAGGCCGAGCCCGGTGCCCTTGGGCTTGCTCGTGACGTAGGGATCGAAGACCCGGCCGAGGAGCTCGCGCTGGAAGCCGGGGCCATTGTCACATACCGTCACCGCCGCGTACTGGCCGTCCTCGCCGGCCTCGAGCCGCGTCGCGATCTCGAGCCGCGGCCGCGGCACGCCCTCGAGCGCCTCGAGCGCGTTGGTCACCAGATTGTTGAGGATCTGGCGCACCCGGCCGCGGTCCGCCTCGATCCCTTCGAGCCGCTCGTCGAGGGCGAGCTGGATGTCCGCACGGGGGTCCTGCGACCGGTAGAGCTCCGCGACCTCGGTGACGAGCTGATTCAGGCTGAAGCGGCTGACCCGCATCTCCGGCGCACGCGCGTACTCGCTGAAGGCGTTGACCATCTGCTGCATGCTCTCGACCTGCTGCACGATGGTGTGGGTGGCCCTCTCGAGGATCTCCGCGTCCCGCGGGCCCATGCTGGCGAGCAGCCGCCGGCGCAGGCGCTCGGCGGACAGCTGGATCGGCGTGAGCGGGTTCTTGATCTCGTGGGCGAGCCGGCGCGCCACCTCTCCCCACGCGGCGTCGCGCTGCGCCTGCAGGAGAGTCGTGATGTCGTCGAAGACGATGACATAGCCCATGTCACCGGCCTCGCCCGGCAGCGGCGTGCAGGCGCACATGAGATTTCGCCTGCCGTGAGAGCCGAGACCCGGACCGGCCTCGAGGTCGAGCTGCTCCCGCCACTCCTCGCGCCCGCGCGCGAAGCGCACGGCGAGCGCCGCGACGAACTGCCCCAGGCGCTCATTGCTCGCGGAGAGCTCCGGCAGGGAGCGGCCCGTGGCCGCCGAGAGATCGGTGCCGAGAATGGCCCCGGCCGCCTCGTTCGCCATGCGCACGGTCAACATGCGGTCCACCGCGAGCACTCCCGTGGAAAGGCGCGCGAGGATGACGCCCAAACGCTCGCGCTCGCGCTCGACCGCCTGCTGGCTGCGGGTTGCCTCCTCGTGGGCACGCCGCAGCCGCTTGGTCATGTCATTGAAGGAATGCACGAGAAAGCCCATCTCATCGCGCGACGGCAGCGGCAGGCGCGTGTCGAAGTCGCCCTTGCCCACCGCGCGAGTGCCGGCGATCAGGTCCTGCACCGGACGTGCGAGGCGCTGCGCGGAGAAGATGGCGCCGTAGAGGGCCGCCAGCATCGCGAGCAGGAGAACCAGCGACAAAGTGAGGCTGAAGCTGTACTTCAGCGGCTCGCGCAGGGTGGCGAGATTGCCGTACTGCGAGTAGGAGTGCTGCACCGCGTTGGAGAGGTCCGCGAGCTGCCGCGGCACCGGATAGACCGCCATGACATAGCGGTCATCGGGGCTCGTGGGAGACTCGCTGAGCGGGGCGCCGATGCGGATGACGTACTGGCCGTCCGAGCGCGGCTCGAGGCTGACGTAGGTACGGTGCGCGCTCACGCGGCGCACGAGATCTGCGGGCGGCGCGATCGGCACGGTGGCGAGCGGATCCTCGAGACTCGCCGCCAGAATGCGCTCGTGGTGGCCGAAGAGGACGATCTCCGAGGCGGCCGTGGCACGCCGTTCCTCATCGAGGCGGGTCTGGACCTGCACGCCGGAGCGCGTCACCAGAGAGCGGGCGAGGAGCTCCGTGCGCCGGGCGCATTCCTCCACGCGCAGCTCGAGCGCCGAGCGCGAGAGGACCAGCGCGTCCTTCAGCCCCTGGCGGACCTCCACCCGAAACCAACTGTCGATGCCGCGGTTGAGGAACTCGAGCGACGACAGATACACGATGAGGAGCGGCGCCACCACCAGCGCGCCGAAGATGATCACGGTGCGGGCCGTGAGGCGCGAGCCCGGCACGTGGTTGCGGTAATCGCGCACCAGCTGCCAGAGCTTGCGCACGAGCAGGACCGTGAGCGTCAACACGCCGGCGAGATTGAGCAGCAGGATCCAGGGCTGCAGCCGCCCGAACTCGGAGGAGTTCTGCACGCTCTTGGCGAGCAGCAACAGCAGCGCGCCCAGCCCCAGGACGCCCCACAGGGCGAGCGACCAGGCGCCGCGGCGGCGCGCCCGCAGCCGCTGCGCCGCGTCCCGATCGTCGCTTACACCGGCAGAGACCATGAGTACCACTTGCTCACGCGTTGCCAGTCATCCGTCCAGAAGAGCAGCGCGCGCAGGGACGCGGGAAGCTCGCCTCGCCGCACGCCCGCGCGCACGCTGATGATATAGCGGCCTCCATCGAGCTGCGGCTCGACGAGAATGGGCCAGCCGTCGACCTTCCCGAGGTACGCCAGCGCCTCCTTCAGCGTGGCGAAGCTCTTCTGGTCACCGGTGCGCACGTCGCGGACCACGAAGCGGTCCGTCACCACGCGATAGGCCAGCTGCCGCCGCCGTGTGAGATCGACGACGTTCGCGTCGAACCAGAAATGCCGCACCCGGTCGACTTTCACCTCGACGTCGAAGGTGAGAGTGACCCCGTCCTGCAGCGCTTCCTTGATCGCCGGGTTCAGCGGGTACTGGACCCGCGCGTAGAGCTGGATGACGCCGTGATCGAAATTGACGTACGCGGTGCGGACTCTCAGCACCCCATCCAGCGCATTGGCACAGGCGAGCGCCGCGAAAAACGTAAGCAGCAGCGCGCCGGCCAGGATGACCGGCCTCGACCAGCCGCGCGTGCGCGTGCGCGCGGGCCTGCACTGCGGTGGTGAAAACCGTCGTGGCATGAACGCAACGGGAGATGGTTAAGTCTTTCGGACCCTCGACGAGCGGCTCAGTTTCCGCGCGTGGTCTTTTCGAGACAAGCATAATAGAACCCGTCGCTTCCCGCTGCCCCCCCGGGCAGGAGCTGGGTGCCGTTGGCGCGTGCCAGCCCCCCGGGCGCCAGCGCTTCGCCGCTCGGCATCGGCCCCGCAGCAGCCTGGGACTCCTCATCGAGGAAGCGACCGACCACGGCCTCGTTTTCCGCCGGCAGCACGGAGCAGGTCGAATACACGAGGCGCCCCCCCGGCGCGAGCATGCCGAAGGCGGCCCTGAGGATCTCGAGCTGGGTGCGCGCGAAGGCCGGAACGTCCTCGGCCCGGCGCAGGAGCTTGATGTCGGGGTGGCGGCGGATCACCCCGGTGCCCGAGCAGGGGACATCCACCAGGATCCGATCGTACGGCCGACCGTCCCAGAAGGAGCCTGGGTCGCGCACATCCGCGGCGAGGAGTCTGGCCGTCAGACCCAGGCGCCGCAGGTTCTCCTCCACGCGCCCGAGCCGGGCGGCGTCGATGTCCACGGCCGTCAGGTCGATCGGGCCGGGAACCGCCTCGAGCAGATGGCTCGTTTTGCTGCCCGGGGCCGCGCAGGCATCGAGCACCCGCATGCCCGGCAGTGCCGCGAGCACGGTCGGAGCGAGCTGTGCGCCGGCATCCTGAACGGATACCCACCCTTCGCGGAAGCCTGGCAGCGCGCCGACCCCCACGGGGCGGGTCAGTGCTATGGCAGTCGAGCCGCCGTCCGTGACCGTCCAGTCCACGACGGCTCCGGCCAGCCCAGCCGCCGTCAGGTCAGCGAGGTAGTCGGCCGTCGAGCGACGCCGCGTGCTCAGCCGCAGCACCATGGGAGGGTGCGCGTTGTTGGCCTGCAGAATGCCAGCGCACTGCTCAGGCCAGGCCTCGGCCAGCGCCTCATAAAGCCAGGCCGGATGCGCCGCGCGTACCGCGGGGTTGGCGTCGGCACGTGCTAGGAGGGTCTGTCTGTCCCTTACGAAGCGGCGCAGGACAGCGTTGACGAGGCCGGAGGAGCGCGGCTGACGCAGGACCCGCGTTGCGTCGACGGCCAGGTTGACGACGAGCGCCGGGGCGTCGCGCGAATACTCGATCTGGTGAGCGGCCGTCACGAGGAGCGCGTGAATGTCGCGTGCCAGCGCTCCCGGACGGCTGAGCAGCTCATCCACGGCCGGCCTGAGCCGTAAATACCACCGGAGCGTACCGAGCGCCACGGCCCGAACCGCGGCGCGCGAGGCGCTTGCGTCCGTTGCCGCCAGCGCCTCATCGGCGGATCGCCCGCGAGCCACCGCGGCGACGGCTGTGGACGCCTCGGCGAGGGCCTGCGCGCCAGCCTTCTCCGGGCCACCGCTCAAGCGGCCCCACCCAGGACCATGGGCGGCATCAGAGCCCGTGGTCCGCGGGTGAAGAGCGAGGCCGGCAGACGCTGGCCGCCCGGGCGCTGCAAGGTCAGCAGGTCCAGAGAGCCCTCCCCGCACTGCACCCGGATGTAGCCTGCCTCGTGCCCCCCGTCAGCCGCGATGACGCAGCCAGGCGGCCCCGCAGCTGCGCCGCCGGAGGCGGCCACCCTGGCGGCGTGGACGAGCAGCCGCTCGCGCTCTCCGGTGCGGACGTCGCACCAGGCGGTCTCGGCGATCGGCCAGGGCTGCAGGCCCCGGATCTGCCGCTCGACCTGCAGGGCGCTGCGGCGCCAGTCGATGATCGCCTCGCCCTTCTGCAGCTTTCGCGCGTAGGTGACGCCCTCGGTCGGCTGCGGCCGCGGGCGCAGCGTGCCGTCCGCCAGCCCCTGCAGTGCCTCCAGCAGCGCCGGGGCACCGAGGGCGGCGAGCCTGGCGCGCAGGGAGGCCCCGGTGTCCTGCGGGGAGATCGCCACCGGGCGCTGCAGCAGAATGGGGCCGGTATCGAGCCCCTCGTCCATGAGCATGATCGTGATCCCGGTCGTCTCGTCGCCGGCGAGCAGCGCGCGCTCCACCGGCGCCGCTCCACGCCAGCGCGGCAGCAGGGACGCGTGGACGTTCACACAACCCAGCCGCGGGATCGCGAGAACGCCTTTGGGCAGAAGAAGCCCGTAGGCGACGACGACCAGGACATCCGGGCGCCACATGGCGAGCTGCGCCTGGTCATCGGGCGACCTGAGGCTGGCGGGCTGCGCGATGGGCGCGGCTCCGTCCACGGCGACCTTCACGGGCGATGGGCTCAAATGGCGGCCGCGGCCGCGCGCGCGGTCTGGCTGCGTCAACACGCCGACCAGCTCGTGGGGCGAGCGCATCAGCGCAAGCAGCGTCGGCACGGCGAACTCCGGCGTGCCGGCGAATGCAACGCGCATCAGTCGTTCGCGGAAGTCGACGGAACGGCCCTGCGACCGCCGCGCGCTGCCACGATGCGCTCAGAGCGCACTGCGAGGCTCGCGGGGCGAGGAGGCTCGGGCCACGCGCTCTCTGCGCTCCTTGCGCTCCTTTTCCAGCTTCTTGCGGACGCGTTCGCGCTTGAGGTTGGACAGGTAGTCGACGAACAGCCTGCCGTCGATGTGATCCATCTCGTGCTGGACGCATACGGCGAGAAGCTCCTCGCAGTCGCGCTCGAAGACATTGCCGTCGCGGTCCTGGGCGCGCACACGGATCCTGGCGGCGCGCTTCACCTCATCGAAATAGCCGGGCACGGAGAGGCATCCCTCCTCGGTGGCGGTCTCCCCCTCACGGGAGAGGATCTCCGGATTGATGAGGACCAGCGGATCGGTGCGATCGGCTGAAATGTCGATGACGAGCAGCCGCTGGTGGACATCGACCTGCGTCGCGGCGAGGCCGATACCGGGAGCGGCGTACATGGTCTCCAGCATGTCGTCGATGACCCGGTGCAGGTCGGCATCGAAGCGGGTCACGGGCTGCGCGCGCGTGCGCAGCCGGGGATCGGGGAACTCGAGAATGGTTCGGATGGCCATGAGGGTTCGATGAGGGCGGATCTCAGGGGTTCAAAGGGGCCCGCGACGCTCGGAGGCGACCACCGCAGCCAGAGCCGTGACCGAGCGCACAACTTGACATTAAGCCGCCCAGCGCGCGATAGCGGCGTGCGATTATAGCCTGCCCATTCAAGCTGGTCGCAGCCGGCCGGTTGCAAGTGAGTCAGCGGCCGTTTCCCTGTGGGCAATCGCCGGCATTGGCGGGGCTGACAGGGGGCCGTTCCCTGGGCCGCGAGCTCGACAGAGTCGCGGGCCCGCTCGCCCGAAGCGGCGTGGCCGGCTTTGGGCCGATACACGAAGGGGTTGAGGATGGTCTCGAATCTAGTTTTTCGAACCCGGCTGACCGCGGGTCTCGCCCTGTCGGTCGCGCTGGCCGGTTGCTCTTCAATGCACGGCGACCGCCATCCGGCAGCCGCCACGCCCGCGGCGACGGCCACTCCTGCCGCCCAGGCGCCCCCCGCCGAATCAAACCAGACCGCAACCCAGGCCGCAGTGTCAGCGGCCGGCGCTCAGCCGCAGGCCGAGGCGGCGCCGGCATCGGCGCCCCAAGTGAGGCCCAGCGCGCCCATGACCTACACGGTCAAGCGCGGCGACACTCTCTGGGGCATCGCCTCGATGTTCCTGCGCAACCCCTGGGACTGGCCGGAAGTCTGGTACATCAATCCGAATATCCGCAATCCGCACCTGATCTACCCGGGTGACAAGCTGGCCCTGGCCTACGGCAGCGACGGCCGCCCGCAGGTCCGCCTGATCGAGGCGAGCACGCTGCGGCTGCAGCCGCGGCTGCGCAGCACGCCCATCACGGCAGCCATCCCGACGATCCCCTATTCCGCGATCGCGGCCTTCCTCGCACGGCCGACGGTGCTCACCGCGGACCAGGTTGACGGGGCGCCCTACGTCGTTGCCTTCCGCAATCATCAGGTGGTCGCCGGCGCCGGCCAGATCGCCTATGTCCGCGGCCTGGGACCGGACCCGCACGCGCGCTACAGCATCGTCCATGTCAGCCAGCGGGTGCGCGATCCGCAGACCGGGCATGTCCTGGGCTATCTGGGCCTGTACACGGCCACTGCGCTCGTGACGCAACCCGTGACCCATCCGGTGCGAGTGTCGCTCATCGATCCCGCGCGGGAAACCCTGCGGGGCGACCGGCTCGTCTCGAGCGACACGCAGGTTCCGCTCAACCTCGAGCCGAGCGCTCCCGCCACGCAGGTGCACGGTGAGATCGCCTGGATCGTCGGCGATACGGGAATCGGAGCTCTGGCCGGTCAGTACGACGTCGTGATGATCAACCGCGGCTCCAATGCCGGATTGCAGCCGGGCAACGTGCTGGAAGTCGACCATGCCGGGCCGGTGGTTCATGACACGTACGGCAGTCACGGCGGGTTTTTCCGGGCGTTGGGCGCGATGGGCAAGTCACTCGCGCCGCGGGTCAAGCTGCCCAACGAGCGGGCCGGCACTCTGCTCGTCTTCAAGACCTATCCGAAGCTCAGCTTCGCGCTGATCGTGGGCGCATCCAACGCGATCGCGATCGGGGACGTGGTCCGCAATCCTTGATTGATGGCGCTGGATCGGGGCAGTCCCTGCCCCGATCCAGCGCACGTTTGGCAAAAAGCGCGGTTTTTTGCCAAACGCCCGCCACCTGCGGCGGCGGGGCACCTCCCTGTGCCTGATCTCAGAGTAGCCGTTTACTTCAGGCGGGCGCGGGAAGAGGACTTGCCGGCGGCGGAAGGCTTGCGGGCGACCTTGGAGGGCGCGGGCTTTTTGGCGGCGCGGCGTTTTGGAGGCTTGTCGCTGCCGTTGGTGCGCTGGGCGGCGGACTTGGCGCGACGCGGGGCGGCCGCGTGCGCGGGTTGAGACGATCGTCCGGACGCGGATCCGCGTGCGGCTGAGGGCACCGCGGGCCGAGCCGGCGCAGGGGCGGCGGTCTTTGCAGCCGCGCTTTTCGCCGGGGCTCCCCGGCCACGACGGCCCCACCTTCCCTTGCCTCGCTCGGGCGCCTGCGCCAGCAGCGTCCGGCATTCCTCGAGCGTGAGCGACTTCGGGTCCCGCTCCTTCGGCACCTTCGCGTTCTTCTTTCCGTCGGTGACGTACGGGCCGTAGCGGCCGTTCAGCACCTGAATCCCGTCCACGCCGAAATCCGCAATGGTGCGGTTGGCGTCGGCCTCCTGTTTCAGCCGTATGACTTCGAGAGCCCGCTCCAGCGTCACCGTGTACGGATCGTCATCCTTCAGCGAGACGTACTTGGTGCCGTACTTGACGTACGGGCCGAAGCGGCCGATGTTGGCGACGACGGTTTCGCCTTCGGCGTTCTCACCGAGCGTGCGCGGCAGCTTGAAGAGCTCCATCGCATCGGCGAGATCGATCGCGTCCATCTTCTGGCCGGGCCGCAATCCTGCGAAGCGCGGCTTCTCGACATCATCCTTGGTGCCGATCTGCACGAAGGGACCGTAGCGCCCCATCCGCACCGTGACCGGCTTGCCGGTCGCCGGGTCCTTGCCGAGTTCGCGCGCCTGCGCAACTTCCTCGCGCGAGACGTTCTTCTCGATTCGCTCCACCTGGTCGATGAAGGGCTTCCAGAACTTGTCGAGCGGGCGGGTCCACTCCTCCTCGCCGCGGGAGATGGCGTCGAGCTCGTCCTCCATCGCCGCCGTGAAGCCGTACTCCACGTAGCGGTGAAAGTGGTGCGTCAGGAATCGATTGACGATCTTGCCGATGTCGGTCGGCACGAAGCGGCGATTGTCCATCTCGGCGTACTCGCGGTCCTGGAGCGTCGAGATGATCGTGGCATAGGTCGAGGGACGGCCGATTCCGTGCTCCTCCAGCGCCTTCACCAGCGAGGCTTCGGTGTAGCGCGGCGGCGGTTCCGTGAAGTGCTGATCCGCATGCAGCGTGACCAGATCGACGAGATCGCCCTCCTGCAAGGGCGGCAGCACGTGATCGTCTTCGTCAGACTTAACGTCATCCGCACCTTCCTGATACACCGCGATGAACCCAGGCTTCACCAACGTCGAGCCGTTGGCGCGCAGAACGTGACGCTCAGGGCCGTCGGGTCCCGCAAGCATATCGACCGCGACCGTATCGAAGATGGCCTGCGCCATCTGCGAGGCGACGGCGCGCTTCCAGATCAGCGCGTACAGCCTGTAGAGATCGCCGTCGACCTTGCCTTCGACGTCGGCAGGTGTGACGGCGGCGGAGGTCGGCCGGATCGCCTCGTGTGCTTCCTGGGCGTTTTTCGACTTCGTCTTGTAGACGCGCGGCTCCTCGGCCACTTCCTCGTTGCCGTAGAGCCGGGCCGCAACCTCGCGGATCTCCTTGACCGCCTCTGCCGCCAGGGACACGGAGTCGGTACGCATGTAGGTGATGAGGCCTACGTTGCCCTCCCCCAGGTCGACGCCCTCGTAGAGCTGCTGCGCGAGGCGCATCGTGCGGCGTGCGTTGTAGCCGAGCTTGCGCGCCGCCTCCTGCTGGAGGGTGGACGTGGTGAACGGCGGGGCCGGCGTGCGCCGCCGCTGCTTGCGCTCGACCGTGATGACACGAAGCCGGCCGGGGCCCGCGCCGCCGGCGGCGGCCTGCGCCGCTTCGCGCAGGGTTCGCTCCACATCCCGCGCCTGAGTCTCGTTGGTGAAGGAGAACTGCTCCACCCTGGCGCCGGCGTACTCGGTGAGCTTCAGCGGAAACGGCGGTGACTGGTGAGTGCCCTCGCCCTCGAGCGTCCAGTACTCGCGCGCGACGAAGGCCGCGATCTCCTCCTCGCGCTCGCAGATCATGCGCAGCGCCGGACTCTGCACCCTGCCGGCCGACAGGCCGCGGCGCACCTTCTTCCAGAGCAGCGGCGAGAGATTGAAGCCGACCAGGTAGTCGAGCGCGCGCCGGGCCTGCTGCGCGTTGACGAGATCCAGCGACAGATCGCGGGGGCGGGCCACCGCCTCGCGAATGGCGTTGCGGGTGATCTCGTAGAAAACGACGCGATGCACGGTCTTGCCGGCGAGATCGCCGCGGGCGCTGAGGATCTCCTTCAGATGCCAGGCGATCGCCTCGCCCTCGCGGTCGGGGTCGGTCGCGAGGTACAGCGCCTTCGACTTCGCCAGGCCGCGCGAGATGCTGTCGACGTGCCGCTCGCTCTTCTCCAGCACCTGGTACTTCATGGCGTAGCCGTGCTCGGGATCGACCGCGCCCTCCTTCGGCACCAGATCGCGCACGTGGCCGTAGGAGGCCAGCACCTCGAAGTCCTTGCCCAGGTATTTCTTGATGGTCTTCGCCTTGGCAGGCGACTCCACCACGACCAGATTGTCAGCCATCTCTTGGCGATCCCTCAGCGCGATCAGTGCCGGGCGGGACCGCCGGCGGCCGACATGACGCTCTCGAAACGGGCAAAGGCCAGCTCCTGTCCGGGTTGAGCGGAAAGGACGAGGAGCACCACCCACTTCAGTTGCTCGACTTCCACCTCCTCGACATCCAGGGCGAGGGCGCGCTCGATGACGAGCTCCCGCTGCTGTGTCGTAAGGACATGCTGACGGTCCAGCAGCATGAGGAAGGCCCTGCAGTCGGCCGACAGCCGCGACACCTCGCCGTCGGCGAATATGCGCAGCCCAGCGGCATCCCGCCGGTCCTCCGCCATGCCGCCCGCCCCGGGCGCGGCCCGCTGATCGCCGACCAGCGCGGACAACCACTCCATCGCCTGCACGACCTCGCTCACGGAGAAGCCTCGCTTGCGCAGATCCTCCAGCATGTGGCGCCGCTCCGGAATGTCGGCGGGATCGGCCAGCATGTAGTGGTCGTAGACGTAAATCAGCACTTTCAGAACACTGCCGGTGGTCATCTGGTAAGTCGGCCGTAAAGGCCGCCGGGATACGGCGCGATGCGCCCTTCAAGCTCGAGAATCAGCAACATCGAGGCGATCGACTCGCCGGACAAGCCGGAGCGGGCCACGAGCGTATCGATGGTCGCGGGTTCGAAACCGAGCGCATCTAACAGCATTTCATACTCCTTGTCCAATCGGGCGCCGTCGCCGCAGCCGCCTGACCCGCCCGCATCGCCAGTCGCAAGCCATTGAAAAGCATGATTAAATTGCAGCCCGTCCAGCACGTCCGCCGGACCCTCGACGAGGTGGGCCCCGTCGCGGATCAGCTGATGGCAGCCCCGGGAGAGTGGGCTGCGGATCGGGCCCGGCACCGCGAAGACCTCCCTCCCCTGCTGTGCCGCCCGCTGTGCGGTGAGCAGTGATCCGCTGCGCTCGGCGGCCTCGACGACCAGTGTCCCGAGCGCCAGTCCGCTGATGACCCGATTGCGGCGGGGAAAGTTCTGCCGCCGTGGTCCCGTCCGCGGCGGAAACTCCGATACCAGCGCTCCCGCCGCGCGGATGCGCCTCGCCAGAGCGGCATTCTCGGGCGGGTACATTCGATCGAGTCCCGTGCCGAGCACCGCCACCGTACGCCCGCCCGCGGCCAGCGCTCCTTCATGGCTCGCCGCGTCGATGCCCACGGCCAGGCCGCTCGTGATGGCGAGGCCCTCCCGTGTCAGGGCGGCGGCGATCTCCCGGGCGATCGATCGTCCCACGGGCGATGCGCCCCGCGCCCCCACCATCGCAAGCTGCGGTGCGCTCAGCGCCTCGATGTCCCCCGCCACATAGAGCGCCGGCGGCGCGGCCCGTATGGCGGCGAGCGGCGGCGGATAGGCGCTGTCTCCCCACACCAGCAGCCGTGCGCCGCTCGCGCGCAGCCACTGCAGATCGGCCGCGAGCGCGGCGGTGTCGGGCCTGCACAGGAACTCGCGGGCCGTCGCGGGCAGATCCACGCGGGCGAGGATTTCCGGCTCGCAGATTCGCTCCAGGTCCCCTGCCGCCTGCGATACCAACAGCCGAACGTGATCGCCGGTGAGTCCCGGGCTGCGGACCAACTTCGCGCCGACCATCGCCATGCTCATGGCCGCAAGCATAGGGAGCCGCGCGGAGCGCGGGTCCCCTGAAAATCGAGTGCGAATTGGCAGAAATGCGCGGCGCCGCCGGTGCCGCGGCGCTTACACGGCCGCTTCCAGCGTCGCGGCGACTTCGAGCCAACGCTCCTCGAGGTCTGCGATCTCGCGCGTCAGCTCGCCGTGTCGGGCGCTCAGGCGCCGCTGCTCCTCGGCGCCCGCGGCGGCGTACGTCGCAGGGTCCGCGAGCCGCGACTCGATGCCGCTTCGCTCCGCCGAGAGCCGCTCGAGCTCCGCTTCCAGCCTGCGCTGCTCGGCGCGCAGCGGCGTGAGGCGGTTGCGGGCCTGCGCCTCGAGCCGACGCTGCTCGCGGCGTGAACGGGCCGGGAGCGCGCCCGGATCCTCGGGCAGTGGGGCGCCGGCGCCCCGGCCCAGCCACGCGGCGTAGTCCTCGAGATCGCCGTCGAAGCGCGTGACTGCGCCGTCGGCGACCAGCAGGAAGCGATCGCACGCGCCGCGCAGCAACGCGCGATCGTGAGAGACGACCACCACAGCGCCCGCGAAATCCTGCAAGGCCACGAGCAGCGCGTGGCGCATGTCGAGGTCCAGATGGTTGGTGGGCTCATCGAGCAGCAGCAGATTGGGCTTGCGGGCGACCAGGATCGCGAGCGCGAGGCGCGCCCGCTCGCCGCCGGAGAACTGGCGCGTCGGCTCGAAGACCCTGTCGCCGCGAAAGCCGAAGCGGCCGAGGTGATTGCGGCGCTCGAGCTCCGTCCAGCGCGCCTGGGTCTCGCCGCCGCGGCGCTCGAGCTCCCCCAGGGCCGTGCCGTCGGCATCCAGGTGCTCGAGCTCGAGCTGCGCGAAGAAGCCCGTCGCGACGTCCGGCGCCGTCTCCAGGCTGCCGGCGAGCGGCGCCAGCTGGCCGGCCAGCACCCGCATCAGCGTCGACTTGCCGGCACCATTGCGCCCCAGGATGCCGATCCGGTCGCCGGGGCTGACTTCCATCGACACATCACGCAATACCTGGCGTTCTCCGTACCCCGCTGCGACGCGCTCCAGCGTCAGAAGCGGCCGAGGCAGCTTCGCGGGTGCCGCGAATTCCCACTCGAAGCCCTCCTCGAGGTGCAGCGCCGCCATCTCCGGCAGACGAGCCAGCCATTTCAGGCGGCTCTGCACCTGGCGCGCCTTGCTGGCCTGCGCGCGAAATCGGGTGACGAAGCTCTCCACCCTCGCGCGCTCGCGCTGCTGGCTCGCCAGCATTGCCTGGGTGCGCTCGGCTTGCGCGGCGCGCTGGACCTCGAAGGCGCTGTAGTTGCCGGTGTAGCTGCGCAGCTGCGCGCCCTCGATGTGCAGGATGCGCTCGACCACACCGTCGAGGAATTCCCGGTCGTGCGACACGAGCAACAGCGTCCCAGTGTAGCTTTTCAGCCAGGTCTCCAGCCACATGACCGCGTCGAGGTCGAGGTGGTTGGTGGGCTCATCGAGCAGCAGCACCTCGGAGCGGCGCATCAGGGAGCGGGCGAGGTTGGCGCGCATCTGCAGGCCGCCCGAGAAGTGCCGCACCGCACGCTCCAGCTGCTCGGGCGCGAAGCCGAGGCCGGCGGCGAGCTGGGCGGCGCGGCTCGTGGCGGCATACCCGCCCAGGCGCTCGTATTCCGCGTGAAGCAAGGCGAGACGCGCGCCGTCGGCTGCGCTTTCCGCCGCAGGGCGGGTCTGCGCGGATCCGGACGTCGTGTCCGGGCGCTCGCCACTGCGTGGCGCGCGGATCTGCGCCTCGAGCGCCGCGAGCTCGAGATCGCCGCCGCGAACGTACTCGAGCAGAGTCGCATCGGTGTCCGGCAGCTCCTGCGCCACGGTCGCGGTGATCAGACCGGAGGGCGCGCCGTACTCGCCCGCATCCGGCGCGAGCTCGCCGCGGATCAGCGCCAGCAGGGTGGACTTGCCGCTGCCGTTGCGGCCGACGATGCCGACCTTCTCGCCGCGAAAGATGCTGCAGGTTGCGCCGTCGATGAGAACCTGCGGCCCGCGGCGCAGGCGGACGTCGGTCAGGGTCAGCATGGGCTCGTCGCGGACGGGCGACGAGCGCCCGCGCAGGATGCCCGGGCCGGAGGATCCGACGCCGGGGAAGGCCAGGGGCGGGGCGTCAAATCAGGCGTACTCCTGAGCGCCGCCCTTCAGGAGGCTTCCGAAGGCGGCGCCAGACGCCGCCTGACGCTGCAGGAGCGCAAGCAGCTCCTCGGCCTTCAGCGGCTCGCCGAACAATCTCCCCTGCACGAAGTGGCAGCCCGCATGGCGCAGGAACTCCAGCTGGCCGACCGACTCGACGCCCTCGGCGATGACGTCGATCTCGAGGTTCCGCCCCATCTCGATGATGGTGCGCACCAGCGTGGCGTTGCCGGAATTCTCGGCGACGTCGCGGACGAAGGACTGGTCGATCTTGAGCGTGTCGATCGGGAACTGCTGCAGGGCGGACAGTGAGGAGTAGCCCGTGCCGAAGTCATCGATCGAGAGGTGCAGGCCCATCGCGTAGAGCTCATCGAGCAGACGCAGCGTGCGCTTGGTGTCCGCCATCAGCGTGGTCTCGGTGATCTCGAGCTCGAACGCGGTGGGCGAGACGCCGTGGCGGCGGAAGACCGAGCGGCAGCGCAGGATGAAGCTCGCCTGGCGCAGCTGCTTCAGGGAGAGGTTGAGCGAGATGCGGCCGGGATCGCCGACTTCGCCCTGCATCTGCCGGTAGTCCATGCAGACGCGGTTGAGCACCCACTCGCCGATGTCGAGGATGAGGTTGGTCTCTTCCGCGAGCGGGATGAACTGCGAGGGCGGAATGTCGCCGTGTCCGGGCAGCCGCCAGCGCAGCAGCGCCTCGGCGCCGATGATGCGCCCGCTCGCGATGTCCACCTTGGGCTGGTAGCGGATCACGAGCTCATCGCGCTCGAGCGCGCGGCGCAGCTTGCTCTTCAGGATCAGACGCTCGACGGCCGCGGCATTCATCTCCGGGGAGTAGAAGGCGAAGGTATTGCCGCCGTTCTGCTTCGAGTAGTACATCGCCGCATCGGCGTTGCGGATGAGGTCGATGACGTTTTCCGCATCGCGGGGACAGAAGGCAATGCCGATGCTGGCCGTCAGAAACACCTCGTGCTGGTTCAGCTGGAACGCGCGGCTCACCTCGGTGAGCACGGCGCGCGCGAGATGCGCGATGGGCCCGCGGTTGTCCGCTTCCGCGGGCAGGCCCGCGATGCAGAGCGCGAACTCATCCCCGGCCAGGCGGCCGAGCAGCGCGCCTTTGGGCAGCGCCCCGGTGAGCCGCTCGGCCAGCACCTCGAGCACGCGATCCCCGGCGCCGTGCCCGAACGTGTCGTTCACCTCCTTGAAGCGATCCATGTCCAGGTACAGGAGCGCCACCGCCTGCGCGCTGCGCAGCCCGCGCGCGATCGTCTGTTGCAGCACGTGCTGGAACTGCATGCGGTTCGGGATCTTGGTGAGCGCATCGTAGCGGGCGAGGTAGCGGATGCGGCGCTCGGCGCGCTTGCGGTCGGTGATGTTGCGCGCGACGAAGATGTTGCCCTGGAACTGCGGGTCATCGCTCTCGATCCGCGAGCCGGTGAGCGATACCGGGATGGTCTGCGCGGCCCGGGTGCGCACGACGGTCTCGCGCGTCTCCTGCGCGGCCTGCAGCAGATCGAAGCCTTCGCGCTCGCGCTCGTCCAGGATGGAGATGATGCTGCGCCCCAGGATCTCCTCCTCGCCGTAGCCGAGGAGCTTGCAGGCCGCCGAGTTCGCGACTTTCACCACTCCGTCGGGCGAGGTGACGAACACGGCATCCGTCATGCTGTTGAGGACGCTGTGGAGGTAATTCTTGTGGATGGTCGACTGGCGCAGCCTCGAGCGCATGCGCTCGAGGGCCTGCTCCAGCTCGCCGATGATGTCGCTGCGGCGCACCTCGATCTGCCGGGTGTAATCGCCCTGGCCGACCCGATCGGCGCTGCGGATGAGGGCCACCGTGGAGGACTGGATGCCGCGCGCCGCGCGCCAGGCGATCACCGCGGCGGCGAGACTGCCCAGCACCGCGAGCGCGCTGACGACCCGCATGGTGAGGGCGTCGGGCGGATGGCGCCAGACGAAGAAACCGATCACCACCGCGGTCGCGACCAGCACGATCGCGAAGGCGGCGCCGGCATACTTCAGCTTGAGATTGGCGGAGGTCCCCAAGGGCTAATCGCTCGGTCGGCCCTCGATATTAGTTCGCCATCGGCCGCCGGTCGACCCCGAAAGCGCTCCCCTCGGCTAAAACCCGGACCAGACCTTCTTGATGTAGCCGACCATCAGGCCGCGCATGGTCGACATGGGATCGGCATCGGCGGCAAAGATGGGGGGCTTGCGCCGCAGCAGCCGCCAGTTCTCGCTGCGCAGCACCTGACGCAGGTAATCGACGTTGCGGTCGATCGCCTCCATGTACGGATTTCGGCCCCCGAAAAGGACTTCGAAGTACCGGTAGGCGCAGCGGAACTCCCCGTCGAGGCGCTTCTCGCGCACCTCAGCCACGAAGTCGGGCGTCTGGCGCAGCAGGTCGAGGCCTGAGGCGTACTTCACCTGGCGGCCGCCATTGGCGGCGATGGGCAGCGCCACGCCCCCGAGGACGAACTCCGCGTACAGCCGGTCGCGGCACTTCTCGAGATAGCAGCGATCGGCCATCTGCGCAACCATGTCGGCGGTGCCGAGCAGGTGTCCCACGACGATGTCGCGCGGTTCGCGCACGCGCGCCTCGATCTCGGCGAACGGAAGCTCGTACCCGGTGAAGTGGATGATCTCGCGTGCCACGGGCACCCACTGCGCCAGGCCGACCTCGGGCAGGAACTCCTCGAGGAAGCGCGCACCGCGGGAGACGTGGATGCGGGTGAATTCCGCGCCGTTGCGCGAGTCCTGGTCGTCGGCGCGCCGCAGGTAGCCGACGTCATGGAAGAGCCCGGTGATCAGTCCCGCCACCGCCCGCTCTCCGCCCAGGCGCTCCCCTTCCGGCGCCTGGCGCTCGTACCCGACGATCAGGCGCGCCAGCGCCAGGGTGATGTCCAGCGTGTGCTGGCGGTCGTGGTAGACGGTGTCCACCCCGTAAAAGCCCGGAACCTCGCCCGCGAACAGCCGCTCGAAGTGGGCGAACGACAGCCGCAGGGGTTCCATGGGCGCATCCGGCCACGTGGGCCGGTATAGCGCCTCGACTGCCCGCAGCACTGCGTCCGGGGAGCTCACCTGGACGGAGTTGGTGACATCGAAGTCACTGCGCCGGGCGCTGCTCATTCTGGTGGTTTGTAGCACGGCCTCATGCCGCTCCCCCGGGGGAGCGATATTTCAGCCAGTCTAGGAGGCGCCCCCTCCCGGCCACCGAGACGCGCCGCACATTTTCATGCGCTGGATCGGGGGTTTGCGCTGCGCAGTCCCTGCTGCGCGCCAAGCTCCGGGGTGTCCGTCCAGGGACACCCGTGCCATGCATGCGTCGCCGCCATGCCCCGCCCAGCGCCGTCTCGGGCAAAAAGCGTGGTTTTCGTCCGAGACTCGGCCGGCGGACGAAGCGGCGCCGAGATCAGCCTGCCGTTTCGCCCGGGGCGACGATCCCGTGCTGCGCCAGCAGGGCGCGGATGTCGGGGCGGCGTCCCCGGAACTCGATGAAGGCCTCCAGAGCGTCCCGGCTGCCTCCCCGGGACAGGATCGAGTCCAGAAACCGCTGCGCGGTGCCCCGGTCGAAAGCGCCCCGCTCCTCGAAGGCCGAGAAGGCGTCGGCCGCGAGAACCTCGGCCCATTTGTAGCTGTAGTACCCGGCCGCGTAGCCGCCGGCGAAAATATGTCCAAAGCTGTTCGCGAAGCGGTTCCACTCCGGCACCGGCACGACCGTCAGCTGCCGGCGTACCTGCTGCAGCACCTCTCGCACCCGGCCGCCGCGCTCCGGGGAATACTCGGCATGGAGGCGGAAGTCGAACAACGCGAACTCCAGCTGCCGCACCATCTGCAGCCCCGCGTGAAAACTGCGCGTCGCGCGCAACTTGTCCTGGGTCCGCGCCGGCAGCGGCGCTCCGGTCTCGTAGTGACGGGCGATGCGGCTGAGCACGTCCGGGTGCCACGCATAGTTCTCCATGAACTGACTCGGCAATTCGACAGCGTCCCAGGCAACACCGTTGATCCCCGCGATGCTCGGATAATCGACACGCGTAAGCAGGTGGTGCAGACCGTGACCGAACTCATGAAAGAGCGTCAACACGTCATCGTGGGTGAGGAGCGCCGGCCGTCCCTCGCCCGGAGGTAGAACGTTGCATACCAGATACGCCACCGGCAGCGCCGAGCCCGAGGCGAGGCGCTTGCGGCCGACGCACTCGTCCATCCACGCGCCGCTGCGCTTGTTCGGCCGGGCATAGGCGTCGAGATAGAAGCTGCCGACCGGCCGGCCGGCGGCGTTCTCGATCTCGAAGAAACGCACGTCCGGATGCCACACCGGAGCGCCGCTGCGCTCCCGGATGCGCACGTCGAAGAGCCTCTCCGCGACCTCGAACAAGCCGGCCAGCACCCGCGGCAGCGGGAAGTAGGGGCGCAGCTCCTCCTGCGAGACGGAATAGCGCTCGCGCTGCAGCCGCTCCGCATGGAAGGCGACATCCCAGGCCTCGAGCCGGACGCCGGCGAAGGCCTCGAGCTCCTCGAACTCCCTCACAGCGGCTGGCCGCCCCGAGCGCGCCAGCTCCTCGAGGAACTGCAGGACTTCCGGAACGCTGTGCGCCATGCGGGTCGCGAGCGCGTACTCGGCGTAGTTGCCGAATCCGAGGATCCGTGCCGCCTCGTAGCGCCTGCGCAGGATCTGCTCGATGACATCCGCGTTGTCCCACTTGCCGGCATTGGGGCCCTGATCGGAAGCTCGCGTGGTCCAAGCCTCGTAGAATGCGCGGCGTACGACGTCGGATTCCGCGTCAGTCACCACTGCGACGTACGTAGGCTGATCCAGTGTCAGGATCCAGCCGTCCACACCCCGATCGTGTGCGCGGCGGCGGGCCTGCTCGATGAGCATCTCGTTGAGGCCGCGCAGCAGCGCCGCGTCGGTGACCGGGTAGCTCCAGCCGTTGGTCGCATCGAGCACGTTCTCCTCGAACTTCGCCTGCAGCCCCGTCAGCTGCAGCATCACCTCCTTGAAGCGTTGCTTGTCATCGGCGCCGAGGCCGACGCCCGCGAGCCGGAAGTCCCGCAGCGCGTGCTCGACCACGCGGCGCCGCACGGGGTCGAGCGCGGCGCCTTCCTGCGTTTCGATCGCGCGGTAGGCCCGATAGAGCGGCTCGCTCTGGGCGAGATCCGTCTGATAGGCCGAAAGGAGCGGCAGACAATTGTTGTAGGCAGTGCGCAGCGGCTCGGAATTGACCACGGCGTTCAGATGGCTGACCGGCGACCAGGTACGCGCCACCTGATGGTGCAGCTCCTCCAGCGGCTCGGCCACCGTGGCGAACGTCGGGTCGGGCCGTGCGGCGATCTCGCTCACGCGCGCCCGCGCTTGCGACAGCACCTCGCGGATGGCTGGCTCGACGTGCTCCGGACGAATGCGCGGGAAAGGGGGGAGCGGCTCCGCGGTCAGCAAGGGATTGTCCATCGATCACCTGTCTAAGCGGCACATGGGCGGCTAAAATTCCATGATGAGTGAGTTCGACCTGATTGTCATCGGCGGGGGCAGCGGCGGTCTTGCAGCGGCACAGCGCGCGGCGGAGTACGGCGCCAAGGTCGCGCTGGTGGAATCGCACCGGCTGGGCGGCACGTGCGTGAACGTCGGCTGCGTGCCGAAAAAAGTCATGTGGAACGCGGCCGACCTCGCCGAAGGGCTGCGGGACGCGCCCGACTACGGCTTCGCGCTTTCGGCGGGGGAGCACGACTGGTCGCTGCTGAAGGAGAAGCGCGACGCCTACGTCATGCGCCTGAACGGCATCTACGAAAGCAATCTCGCCAAGCGCGGCATCGCCCTGGTCCGCGGCCGGGCGCACTTCGTGGACGCGCGGACCGTCACGGCCGCGGGGTCCGCGCTCCGCGCTCCGCACATCATCATCGCCACCGGTGGCCGCCCCTTGCTGCCGCCCATTCCGGGCGCGGAGCTCGGAATCACCTCGGACGGCTTCTTCGAGCTGCCGCGCAGGCCGCAGCGAGTTGCGATCGTCGGCAGCGGCTACATCGCCGTCGAGCTGAGCGGCATCTTCGCGGCACTGGGCTCCAGCGTGACACTGGTTCTGCGGGGGGAGACGGCGCTGAAGGATTTCGACTCCATGATCGGGGAGTCGACGCTGAAGATCCTCCGCGACGAAGGCGTGAGCGTCGCCACCCAGGCCTGGCCTTCGGCGCTCGACTCCGATGCCCGGGGTTGTCTCGCGCTCTCGCTTCGCGACGGCCGGCGGCTGGAGCCCTACGACTGCGTCCTCTGGGCCATCGGCCGGGCGCCCGCGGTAGAGGAGTTGGCACTGGAGCGCGCCGGAGTGGAGCTCGACGCCTACGGCTTCATCGTCACAGACAAGTACCAGACCACGAGCGCTGCCGGCGTCTATGCCATCGGCGATGTCACCGGTCGGGCGCCGCTCACGCCCGTGGCGATCGCGGCCGGCCGCCGCCTGAGCGACCGGCTCTTCGGCGGCAAGCCTGACCGGCATCTGGACTACCGCAACATTCCCACGGTCGTCTTCGGGCACCCTCCGATCGGCACGGTGGGCCTCACCGAGAGGGGGGCCCGCGACGACTACGGCGACGAGGAGGTCACCGTCTTCAGGTCGAGCTTCATCCCGATGTACCACGCGCTCACCACGGCCAAGCCGCGCTGCGACATGAAGCTGGTGACCGTGGGCCCGAAGCGGCGGGTCGTCGGCGTGCATGTCGTCGGTCCCGGCGCCGACGAGATGATGCAGGGCTTCGCGGTCGCCGTGCGGATGGGCGCCACCAAGGAGGACTTCGACGACACGGTGGCGATCCATCCCACCAGCGCCGAAGAGCTCGTCACGATGCGGTGAGCGCCGCGAGCACCGGCCCGGTGAGCGGCCTCACGCCGCGCCAGAGGCGGAAGGATTCCGCCGCCTGCTCGACCAGCATTCCCCAGCCCGGCACGGCCGCCCGGCAGCCGAGGTCCCGACACCAGCGGACGAAGGGCGTATCGCCCTTTCCGTACGCCATGTCGTAACAAAACGTGTCGGGCCCGAGGACCGCCACCGGCACGTCGGGGATCTCCCCGGTGAGGCTCGCCGAGGTGGCATTGATGATGAGGTCGAAGGCGCCGCCCGCGATGTAGCGATAGCCGACGCCCTGGACGTTGCCCAGCTGAGAGAACGCCGCCGCGAGCGCTTTGGCCCGGTCAGCGGTGCGGTTGGCGATGACGACGAGCTCCGGCTCCATGCCGAGGAGCGGCCCGAGCACGCCGCGCGCGGCGCCACCGGCGCCGATGATCAGCACGCGCCGGCGGGTCACGGACACGCGCTGATTGACGCAAAGGTCCTGCATGAGCCCGACCCCGTCCGTGTTGTCGCCGAGGATGGCGCCGTCCCCGCGCAGCGCCAGGGTGTTGACCGCGCCCGCGTGCCGGGCGCGCTGGGTCAGCTCGCTCGCGTGCGCCACGGCGGCAACCTTGTACGGCAAAGTGATGTTGAGCCCGCGTCCTCCCTGCGCAAAGAAGTCGGCGATGCGCTCTTCCAGCACCTCGGGCGCGAAGTCGAACAGGCGATAGCTCATGGCCTGCCCCGTCTGGCGGGCGAACATCGCGTGGATGAAGGGCGAGAGGCTGTGGGCGACAGGGTGGCCCACGACCCCGTACTGATCGACCGGACCGCTCATGTGGGGGATTCTGCTCTCGAAGGCGCGCCGCCGCCACAGGCTGAGGCAGCGCTCCCCGGGCCGCTCAGCCGTTCAGACACCGTACGCTCGCCCCGCCCCCATGCCCCAGATCGAGGCGGGCGTGCAGCTCGGGGAGCCAGCTCCGCATGCGCTCGGCCAGCTGATAGGGCGGGTTGAGGATGAGCATCCCCGAGCCGTTGAGGGCGACCCGGGAGTCGCTGGGGTAGAGCGTCAGCTCCCCGGCGAGCAGCTCGCAATCGAGCTCGCCGCCGAGCGTGTCGCGCCAGGCGGCCGTGTCGCGCTCGTCCTTGACCGGATACCAGATCGCCACGACGCCGGTGCGGAAGCGCCGCAGCACCTCCGCGGCCGCCTGCCGGACGCGAGCGAAATCCTCCCGGCTCTCCTCGTAGGGCGGATCGATGAAGATGAGACCGCGGCGCTCCGGCGGCGGCAGCCACGCGCGCAGGAGGGCGAAGCCGTCGCCGGTCTCGACCCGCAGCCGGCCCGCCGCAGCGGAATGAGGCAACGCCCTCTCCAGCGCGCGCGCCTCGGCCGGCACACGCTCTATGAACACTCCGCGGTCCTGCGGGCGCAGCTCGCTGGCCGCCAGCAGGGGAGAGCCCGGATAGAGCCGCGGCTCACCGCGCTCCCGGCGCAGGAGTGCGACCCGTGCGGTGTAGTCGTGGAGCTCGTCGGCATGGGCGGGGACGGCGGCCTCTGCGGCGGGCTTTCGTTCCAGCCGCCCGATGCCGTTCGCGGATTCTCCTGGCGATCCTGACAGATCGTAGGCGCCGCGGCCGGCATGCGTCTCGAGGTAGAGGAAGCCCTTCTCCTTGCGCTTGAGGGCCGCCAGCAAGGCGAGCAGGGTCACGTGCTTGTGCACGTCGGCGAAATTGCCGGCGTGGTGGACGTGCCGGTACTTCACGTCCCCCCGCCCTGCCGGGCTCCAGAGTCCGCGGCCGGGCGGGCCTCCCCCACCGCCGCAATGGCCTGCCGCGACATCGAGGTCAGCGCCTGATCGGCCGCCCGCTGGAACGCGGCTACGACCTCGCTCAGCCTGTTCGCCGCGGCCGGGGCCGATCCGGACGCCACGAAGCTCGCCACGATCCTGCGTCCGCTCTCGCTCCCCAAGGTGCAATCGAGTGTCACGTGCACCGTGGGCGGCGCGCCGGCACCGGCCGAGTAGTCGGCGTCGAAGCGCCTGACGGAGATCTGCAGGAGGTAGTCCGATGGGAACGGGCTGTCCGCGTTCTCGATCGAGCTCCAGTCACCGGAAGCGCGCAGCGTCTTCGTGGCCAGCGATTCGACCAGCGACGGCGTGTCGGCCGCCCAGGCGGCGCCCGCATAGACGTTCATGCGGTGATCGGGCTGCAGCAGAACGATCTGAGAGGTGCCGAGGCCGGGGCCGGCAAGCGGATGCGCCACGCGCAAAGATGGGGCGCGTCCGGGATGGGCGCCGGCACTGGCATCGGAGGACTCGGCGCCGGCCCGCAGCGTGTAGACCTGGACGGGCGGCGCATCGCTGCGCAGGTAGCTCGCGCAGCCGGCAATACCGAGGCCCAGCAGAATCGGCGCCAGCCGCAGCAGATGTTTCCAGAGCGTTGCGCATCGACTCATAGCGACCCCGGATCAACAAGAAGCGTCCCGAAGGGGCGCCGGCGACAACCACGTCTTTGGCTCGAAGCGCGATTCGCCCGCGCAGGCGCCCGGATCCAGCGCTTCATACTAACGCGGAATCGCCACGCCCGCCGGGGCCGGCTGATAGAGAAGCTGCGATGGATTCTGGCGCAGGCTCGCGGACAGCTGCCGGATGCTCTTGGCCGCGGCCCTGCCTTCGCGCACGAAGCTTTCGATCTCCGGCAGGCTGGCGCGCGTGAACGAGCGGACATCGGCGCGATTCTCCGCGATCATCGCATCGAGCTGCCCGGTGGCGCGCGACAGGTTCTCGGCCACCGTATCCAGGCGCTTCACGGTCGAGACGACCTGCGGACCGGCGGTGCTCATCAACCCGCGCGCGCTCGCCGCGGTCGCACCCAGCTCCGCCGTCGCGGTGCGAAGCTGGACGAGCAGCGCGTTCACGCTCTGTATCGCCTGCGGCAACGAGCGGCTCGCCCGCGAGAGGTTGTCGAGGCTGCGCGAGATGTCGTTGATGTTGTGGTCGTTCAGCAGGCGGTTCAGGCGCTCGATGACGCCTCCGGCGGCGGCCGACAGACGCGGCAGCTGCGCCATGAATACGTCGAACTGGGACGGCGCCGAGCGGATCACCGGGTATCGGATGCCCGGCACCTTCGGGGTCGTGGCCCGCGCGGACTGCTGCAGGTCGATGTAGAGCAGGCCGGTCACGCCCTGCAGGTTGAGCTCCGCTACCGTGCGCGGCGAGATCGGGGTGGTGGACTGGATGGCGGCGATCACCTCCACCCGCCCCGCATCGCGGGGATCGATGCGCATCTGAATGACGCGCCCGACCCGCACGCCCAGATATCGGACGGCCGCGCCCTGCTCCAGGCCGCTGACGCTGCCGTTGAAATAGATCTCGTAGCGCTGGTACGTCAGGTGGACACGGTTGCCGGAATACCAGTAGACGAACAGCGCCGCGGCCAGCGCCACGACCAGCACGAACGCTCCGACAGCGGCGTAATTCGCTTCACGCTCCATGGGCCACCTTGAGATGAACGCTGGCGCGCTCCCCATGGAAGTATGCCTGTATCCAGGGATGAGGATGATCGACGATGCGATCCAGCGTGTCCGTCTCCATCCGGCGGTCCACGATCACGCCGACCCGATTGCAGGTGCGAAAGATGGAATCGAGATCATGAGTGATCATCACCACCGTCAACCGCAATTGCCTCTGCAGATACAGCATCAACTCGTCGAACTCCGCCGCGCCGATCGGGTCGAGCCCCGAGGTCGGCTCATCGAGGAACAGCAGCCGCGGGTCGAGCGCCAGCGCCCGCGCCAGGGCGGCCCGTTTGATCATTCCTCCCGAGAGCTGCGCAGGATATTTGCGTGCCGCGTCGGCGGGAAGGCCCACGAGGCGGATCTTCAGCATCGCCAGCTCGTCGCGGGCCGCCGGGGACAGCGCCGCCAGATGCTCGATCATGGGCAGCTGCACGTTCTGCAGCACGGTGAGCGAGGAATACAACGCCCCCTGCTGGAAAGTCACGCCATAACGGGCCTTCACCGCGCGCAGCGCCCTCCCGGAGAGCTGCGTGATGTCGTGCCCCTCGATGCGGATCGTGCCGGCCTGCGGCCGCTGCAGCCCGAGGATGCTCCTGAGGAGCACGGACTTGCCGGTGCCCGAGCCGCCGACGATGCCGAACACCTCGTCCTGATGCACCTCCATGTCGAGCCCCTCGTGAACGATCTGCGAGCCGAAGCGGTTGACCAGGCCCCGCACCTCCAATACCGGGTAGGCGACGCCTCTCCCCGCCTGAAGGCAGGGGATCTCCACGGGCTCTGCGGCGCTATCGTCCATGCTCAGTCCGGGCTCAAATGCCCATCTCCATGAAGAGCACGGCGAAGAGCGCATCGGCCAGGATGACCAGGAAGATGGCCTGCACCACGGCGACGGTCGTGAGCCGCCCGAGCTCGCGCGAAGAGCCGCGCACCTGCATGCCCCGGAGCGTCCCCGCCATCGCGATGAGCACCGCGAACACCGGAGCCTTGATGATGCCGACCCAGAAAGTCGTCCCGGAGATGGACTGGCTCACCTGATGGACGTACTGATCGAGGGGCATGTGCAGCAGGAAGGCGCACAGCACCGCCCCGCCGACGAGGCCGACGAGGTCGGCGACTACGGTGAGCAGCGGCAGGGAGATGACGAGCCCGAGCACGCGCGGCAGCACCAGCGCCTGGAACGGATCGACCCCGGTCGCGCGCAGCGCGTCGACCTCCTCGTTGAGCTGCATGGAGCCGATCTCGGCTGCAAAGGCGCTGCCGGAGCGGCCCGCGACGATGATGGCGGTGAGCAGCACGCCGAGCTCGCGCAGGACCCCGATCGTGACCAGATCGGCCACGAAGATCTCCGCGCCGAAGCTGCGGAGCTGTTGCGCGCTCATGTACGCGATGATGACGCTGATGAGAAACGCGATCAGCGCCACGATCGGCATGGCCGTGATTCCGGTGTCATACACGTGCCGGGCGATCGAGATCGGGCGCAGGCCCTGCGGACGCGGCAGCGCGCGGAGCGCCGTGATGCTGAGCCTGCCTAGGAAGGCGAGCGCTCCGATCATGTCACGCCAGAGCGCCACGGCACGGCGGCCGATGAAGGCGAGAGTCGCCACTTCGGGCGCTTCCTCGTAAGGCAGAGCGCCCGTGCCGCCAGGGCCGGCCGCGGGCCCGCCCTCCGCCGACGGCCGCGGAGAGAGCGTTTCCTCCACCAGCCGCAGCTGGTCGGGGGGATCCCCGGCAAAATCCACCTGAACACCGCGGACCCGCGCGCGGCGCACGAACTCCCGCAGCCGCCAGGCGCCCGTGAGGTCCAGAGCGGCCAGCCGGTCCGTGGCGATCTCGACGCGGCTCGCGCCCGACAGATCCACCGCGGCCAGCGCACTGTCGATCTGCGGATAGGCGAGCGCCCGCCACTCGCCTGTCAGGTCGAGGGCGAGACCTCGGTCCGTTTTTCGCATTTCCATCAGCATGGGGCGGATGATAAGCGCTCTCGGCACGAGCGCGCAGCCACAGGCCAGGTTCGGATCCTGGCTGCCGCCGTCAGAGCTCGCGCCCGTGGATTTTTGGTCTTTTTTGAGCCCGCGACGGGCAAGCGGGTAGAATTCCGGCTCTTTTCCCTCCGCTGCGAGCCGAAACACGCCATGAAGCCAGCCTTGAACGTCGCGATCACCGGTGCCGCCGGCCAGATCGGCTATGCCCTCGCCTTCCGCGTCGCCTCCGGACAGCTCCTCGGGCCGGACCAGCCGGTCAATCTGCACCTGCTCGAGATCACGCCGGCGCTGCAGGCACTGAACGGCGTCGTGATGGAGCTGGCCGACTGCGCCTTTGCGCAGCTGAACCGCGTGGTGGCGAGCGATGACGCCAAGGTCGCCTTTCGCGACTGTCACGTGGCGCTGCTGGTCGGCGCGCGTCCGCGCGGTCCGGGCATGGAGCGCAAGGATCTGCTGCTCGCCAACGCGCAGATCTTCTCCGCCCAGGGCAAGGCGCTCAACGAGGCCGCCGACCGCAACGTGAAAGTGCTCGTGGTCGGCAACCCCGCCAATACCAACGCCCTCATCGCGCGCTCGAACGCAAAGGACCTCAATCCGCGCAACTTCACCGCCATGATGCGCCTGGACCACAACCGCGCGCTGTCGCAGCTGGCGGAGAAGACCGGCGTGCACGTGACCGATATCCGGCGCATGACCGTGTGGGGCAACCACTCCGCGACCCAGTATCCGGACATCAGCCACACGCTGGTCAAGGGCAAGCCGGCGCGCTCTCTCGTCGAGGCTGCGTGGGTCGAGCAGACTTTCATCCCCGTGGTGCAGCAGCGCGGCGCCGCCATCATCAAGGCGCGCGGCGCCTCCTCGGCGGCATCGGCCGCTTCCGCCGCGATCGATCACGTCCACACCTGGATCCACGGCACCCCGGAGGGCGACTGGGTCAGCATGGCGGTTCCCTCCGACGGCAGCTACGGCATTCCCGAGGGAGTGATCTACTCCTATCCGGTGACCACCCGCAACGGCGAGTACCAGATCGTCCAGGGGCTCTCGGTGGACGAGTTCAGCCGCAAGCGGATGGATGCCACCCTGGCGGAGCTGAAGGAAGAGCGCGAGGGGGTGAAGTCCTTACTCGGCTGAACGCGCCCCTGGGGTAGACTTCGCAGCGAGGTAGCCCCATGAGCTCGACAGCACGCGAGGGAGCCGGCAGGCACTGCGCTTTTTGCCGGCGAGGACGGACGCGGTCGTTCGGCTGGCTGCGCGAAGCGCCGCAGGCGGCTTCGCGCCAATAGGCGGATATGGTGGGAGCGCTCATAACCCTGGTGTTCGTGGCGGCGGTGCTCTTCCTGGCGTACCGCCGCCTGTCCCTGCTCGCGTTCACCGCGACCTTCACCGCCCTCCTCGTCGCCTACACGCTGCTCGGCGCATCGGGGGGGCCGGCGGGCGCCTGGAAGGGATTTCTCTGGCTGCTGCTCGTCGGCCTGTGGCTCCTCAATCTGCGGCCGCTGCGCAAGGCGATCATCACGCGGCCGTTCATGAAGGCTTACCTCAAGCTCCTGCCGGCGATGTCGCAGACGGAGCGGGAGGCGTTGGAGGCCGGGACGGTCTGGTGGGACGGGGAGCTCTTCACCGGCGCGCCGCGATGGTCGAAGCTGTTGTCGGCCCGCGCACCTAAGCTGACCGGCGAGGAGCAGGCCTTCCTCGACGGCCCGTGCGAGGAGCTCTGCCGGATGCTGGATGACTGGAACATCACCCACGAGCGCGGCGACATGCCGCCGCACGTCTGGGAGTTCCTGAAGTCGCGCGGCTTCTTCGCGATGATCATCCCGAAGCGCTATGGCGGCCTGGAATTCTCCGCCTACGCACACTCGTGCGTGCTGGCCAAGCTCGCGAGCCGCAGCGCAACCTGCTCCTCCACGGTCGCGGTACCGAACTCCCTGGGGCCTGCGGAGCTCCTCAATCATTACGGCACCGAGGAGCAGAAGAATCACTACCTGCCGCGTCTCGCGCGGGGCGAGGAGGTCCCCTGCTTCGCCCTCACCGGTCCGCGGGCAGGCTCGGACGCCGCCTCCATTCCCGACACCGGCATCGTCTGCCGCGGCATGTGGCAGGGCCGGGAGATCGTCGGCATTCGCCTGAATTTCACCAAGCGCTACATCACGCTCGCGCCGGTCGCGACGGTGATCGGCCTCGCCTTCCGGATGTTCGATCCCGAGAAGCTGCTCGGGGAGCGCGCGGACATCGGCATCACCTGCGCGCTCATCCCGCGGGACACTCCCGGCGTCGGCATCGGCCGGCGGCATTTCCCGATCAACATCCCGTTCCAGAACGGTCCCGTCGAGGGCAAGGATGTCTTCGTGCCGCTCGACTACATCATCGGCGGCCCTCGCATGGCGGGCGCCGGCTGGCGCATGCTGGTCGAGCAGCTGTCGGTCGGACGCTGCATCTCCTTGCCCTCGAATGCCACCGGCGGCGCCAAGGGAGCGGTGTGGGCGACCGGCGCCTATGCGCGCATCCGCCGTCAGTTCAACATGCCGGTCGCACGGTTCGAGGGTGTCGAGGCCGTGCTCGCCCGCATGGTCGGGTTGACCTTCACGATGGACGCGGCGCGCTCCGTGACCGCGGGCGCCATCGACGGCGGGGAGAAGCCGTCAGTGCCATCGGCGATGCTCAAGTATCACGTGACCGAGATGGGCCGCCAGGTCGCGAGCGATGCGATGGATGTGCATGGCGGCAAGGGCATCTGCCTCGGACCGCACAATTACCTGGCCCGCGGCTACGAGTCGGTGCCGATCGCAATCACGGTCGAGGGCGCGAACCTCCTGACCCGCAACCTCATCATCTTCGGTCAGGGCGCGGTGCGCTGCCATCCGTTCGTGCTGCGGGAGATGAACGCGGCGCGCGATCCGGACCGCACGCGAGGCGTGGACGAGTTCGATCGGGCGCTGTTCGGCCACATCGGATTCACGATCTCCAATGCCGTGCGCTCGCTCGTCATGGCGCTGACTCATGCGCGCTTCACCCGCGCGCCGGTGTCGGGCCCGACCGCCCGCTACTACCAGCATATCGTGCGGTTCAGCGCCTCGTTCGCATTCACCGTCGACGTCGCGATGTTGACGCTGGGCGGATACCTGAAGAAGAAGGAGAGCCTGTCGGCGCGGCTGGGCGATGTCCTCTCGGCGATGTACCTCGCCTCGATGGTGCTCAAGCATCACGACAACCAGGGACGCCCGGCGGAGGATCTGCCCATCGTCGAATGGGCCTGCCGGAACCTCCTCTACCACGCCCAGGAGCAACTGCACGGCTTCCTGCGCAACTTCCCCAACCGGCTGCTCGCCAGCGTGATGCGCGCCATCGTCTTCCCCCGCGGCCGCGCCTACTCCGCTCCCTCGGACCGGCTGGGACGAAGGGTTGCGGAGCTCGTGACGCGCTCCGGCGCCTCGCGCGAGCGGCTCTGCCAGCACATCTATTGGACGCTCGAGCCCGGCAATCCGCTCGGACTTCTCGAGGAAGCGCTGCGGCTGGCGGAGACGCTGGAGCCGCTGGAGAAGCGCCTCCGCGTGGAAGGCGTCAAGACCGGCCGGATCACGGCGCTCGACCTGCCGGGCCAGATCCAACAGGCGCTCGCCCTGGGCCTCATCTCCGAGACCGAGGCGGCCTCACTGCGCGAGTACGACCTCAAGGTCATGCATCTCATCCACGTCGATGACTTCGCCCCGCACGAGCTCGGCGTGCGGGCGCGCGAAGAGGCCGCGACGCACGACGCGCCGCTCGCGGAAGCGGCCGCCCGGCAGCCGGCGCCGATCCGGGAAGCCGACGACTCCCACGCCCC